>JBHJIX010000120.1:0-32544 GCA_050043025.1 Cohaesibacteraceae bacterium | reverse complement strand
TAGAGCTACATGCCCAGAAGCTCGAAAAAAACGACCCTCTGAATAACGTGCGACAACCAAAGGTCAATGCGTGGATGGAAGCACCGTAGGCACAAGGGAACCAGAACACCCGCATGGGAAGCCTCATTGGCGCCGCAATCGCGGCGCCATAGGCCAGTCGTAACACTGCCGTTCCACAAATCGGATTTGCTTATGCCTCTCGCTTCCCCGCGCCGCCTGCTTGCTTTGACCTGCGTTGCCTTGTCCTTGAGTGTTCTTGCCGTTGCCAAGGAAAGCCTCGCCCAAGAGGTCACACGCCAACCCTTGCAGGAACCAACGCTGACAGTGACGGGCTGGGCAAGCATCGATGTTGAGCCGGACATCGCAATCATTCGCGCCGGCGCTGTTACCGACGCGCAAACAGCCCGCGCGGCGATGGAGGCCAACACCAAGATCATGCAGGATGCTTTCACAGCGCTTGATGCTGCCGGTGTTGAGGCACGCGACATGCAGCCCAGTCGGCTAACGGTCGAGCCTCGCTATACCTACTTCGACCGCTCCCACGGCCAGCGTCGCCCGCCACGCATCGACGGTTACACCGTCTCCAACCAGCTTACCGTTCGCGTCCGGGATTTGGCCACCATCGGTGAGGCGTTGGATGCGCTCATCGACGCAGGTGTTAACCAAATGGGCGGGCTGAGCTTTACCGTCGACGAGCCACAGGCCGCCATCAGGCAGGCCCAGCAGGATGCCGTTCGTGATGCCCGTGAGCAGGCCGAACTTCTTACCGACGCGGCTGGCGTGAACCTTGGACGCATCATCTCCATCACTCCCCAAGGTCAAGGTGGCCGCCCACAACCGCCAACGCCACAGTTTGCGCGTATGGCCATGGACGCCGCAGCGGAAAGTGTGCCGATCGCAACCGGCGAGCAAGAAATCGAAGCGCGCGTGACGATTGTCTGGGCGCTCAACCAATAGCGACATTGTTCCTCTAACGCGCCGTGCCATCCACGACGGCGTTATTGGGTAACAGACAGTAAACCCTACTTCAGAATCCTCACCTGCACACGCAAGCTTCTCTTCAGGTCTTTGCATTAAATTGTAAGGACCAAATTGAGGAGCTTCCCTATGTCGATCCTGCGTGAATGGTCGAAAAAACTGCGCGCCTGCACATCGGACCAACGCGGCGCGGTTGCCGTCATCTTCGGTATTGTCGTTATTCCAGTGGTCGGGTTGGTAGGCGCATCGCTGGACTACAGCCGGGCAGCCAATGTTCAAACGCAGCTTCAGGGCGCGCTCGACGCGGCGCTCCTTTCATCAGCTCGATTGACCTCACTGTCCGACGAAGAGCTTGAAGATGAAATTCGAGCACAGGTCCTGGCCATGGTGGATGGAGCACACGGCGCCGATGCGCTGGGGCTCGACATTTCACGAGACAATGAAACGGACCTCCTCGATATCCGAGCATCAATGGACATTGACACGACGCTTTTGGCTATCATGGGCATCGATGACATTACAGTGGGCGCAGACGCGGCTGTCGGCACTGAGATCGCCGACATGGAAGTCGCCCTGGTTCTCGATAACACCGGGTCCATGCGTCACAGCGACCGGATTGGCAGTCTAAGAGAGGCCGCACTGGTTTTTGTGGAGGGCGTTTCCGTCGATGGCGCGTCCGACATTCTGCGAATATCTGTCGTGCCCTACACCGCGCAGGCGAATATCGGCAACTCTACAGTGATGGAGCAGTATCTTGACAAGGACGGGCTGTCGGAGTTCCACGCCTCTTTCATCGAAGACTATCCCATCGCACGTCGCGACACATATTCATGCCAATGGGCGACGGCCAGCGTCGATCGGCCAGCGCCCGAGGTGGACTTTGCCGACGTCGATGCACCAAGTGGCTTAACATCTGTGCCGGGCTTCTCGCAGTTCAGCTTCCTGAACGCCTACGCCGACGCCTTTGGAGAAGTCTTTGGCGTTCAAGCGGCCCAGGCTTCATCGGTCACGCCCTATGAGTTTGTGCTGGATCCCGATGATGACTGCTTTATCCGCAACCCCAGCCAAATAAGCCATTGGCAGCTTTACCAACAGCTTGACGGTGTCGATTGGAAAGGATGCGTTGAGGCACGGCCTGAGCCATTCGATGCAACCGACGAGTTTCCTGATCCCAACCTACCGAACACTCTTTGGGTCCCAGCGTTCTGGTTGGACGACGAGGATGGAAGCTGGAGAAGCTCCAACAACTGGTTGTCAGATCGTGAGAACCAACTTGAGTATGACGGCGACGACTTCGACTTCTATGGCCACGGTGAAACCTACAGCATTTACAAATATGTAAGCTCGTCCGGAAACAGCGTTGATGAAGTGCCAAGCACAACGCGTGGGCCTGCCCAGAATTGCGGCGATCCCATCCTGCCGCTGACGGACAACTTTACGGTCGTCAACGAGACAATCGATAGCATGACCTATTGGAGCAGCGGGGGAACCGTGACCGCTCAGGGCGTAGTCTGGGGCTGGCGAGCTCTTTCACCAACCCAGCCGTTTACAGAAGGCGCAGCATACGGTGAAGCCACCAAGGTAATGGTGGTGATGACCGACGGCCGGAACGAGCTGGTAAGTTCTTACAACTCCGGACTGTATTCCCACTATTCGGGCTATGGCTATGCAGCGGGGGACCGTCTGCCTGGTTCGTCGATCAGTTCATCGCTCAACTACATCAACCAACGCACAGAGGCTGCCTGCACCAATGCCAAGGCCGCCGGGAGCATCGTCTACACGGTCACCTTTGGGCTTGATTCAAGCTCTCGTGCCATGTGGGATCGTTGCGCTACTGAGACGGAGATGGCGCACCACGTTAATTCCGCCTCCGATCTCATCGGCGCGTTCAACGAAATCGCAGATTCAATCGGCGAACTTCGCCTAACCCGCTAAGAACGTGCCGGCAATCAGCCAAAAGAAAAGCCCCGGCCAAACGGCCGGGGCTTTTACTATTCAAGCAGGAAGTCGCTCAGCCAAACAGACTGTTGCCCTGCTCATCAATGACCTGCCGGGCCTTCATGACGGCAAACTCTGCGGCTTGATCAGCTGACGTAAACAGATCCGCCCTGATCACCGTCTCGCGCGGCGCATCTGGCGCATCGCTTTGCAGGATGTAGGCACGCAGCCGGAACTGGCCACCCTCGGGCATCGGATCAGCTTCAATCACATAGTCCTTGTAGGTCTCGCGGCGAACTGAGCCAGACCCGCCACCTTGCGATCCGCCACCAAACAGATTCTTTAAAAAAGACACGAACCGGGCTCCCTAGCTATCTAGGAACGAACGCAGCTTGCGGCTACGACTGGGATGCTTGAGCTTGCGCAGTGCCTTCGCTTCAATCTGACGAATACGCTCGCGGGTCACCGAAAACTGCTGACCAACCTCTTCCAGAGTATGATCGGTGTTCATGCCGATACCAAACCGCATGCGCAGCACGCGTTCCTCGCGCGGCGTGAGCGAGGCAAGCACACGCGTGGTGGTCTCGCGCAGGTTCGACTGGATAGCCGCATCGATGGGCAGCACCGCGTTCTTGTCCTCAATAAAGTCGCCTAGATGGGAATCTTCCTCGTCGCCGACCGGGGTTTCCAGCGAGATCGGCTCCTTGGCGATCTTCAGAACCTTGCGCACCTTCTCCAGCGGCATGGCCAGCTTTTCCGACAGCTCTTCAGGGGTCGGCTCGCGACCAATCTCATGCAGCATCTGACGTGAGGTGCGCACGATCTTGTTGATCGTCTCGATCATGTGCACCGGAATACGAATGGTGCGCGCCTGATCGGCAATAGAGCGGGTGATCGCCTGGCGAATCCACCATGTGGCATAGGTCGAGAATTTATAGCCGCGGCGGTACTCGAACTTATCGACGGCCTTCATCAGGCCGATATTGCCTTCCTGAATGAGATCAAGGAATTGCAGGCCGCGATTGGTGTATTTCTTGGCAATGGAGATCACCAAGCGCAGATTAGCTTCCACCATCTCCTTCTTGGCGATGGCAGCCTCTCGCTCGCCCTTCTGCACCTTGTTCACGATGCGGCGGAACTCACCGATATCAAGCCCCGCTTGGGTGGCAAGCTCACGAATTTCGCCGCGCACGCCCTTCACCGTTTCTTTTTCATCCGCGATGAACGGCTTCCATCCAGGTGTCGATAGGTTGGCGACGCGGCGAATCCAGTTGGCATCAAGCTCAGCGCCCTGGTGAGTCTTCAAGAACTCGACCCGGTCAACGCCATAACTTTCCGCCAAGCGCAGCAAGCGCGCCTCCATGGAAACCAGCTTGCGGTTGATCGCATAAAGCTGTTCGACCAATGCCTCGATACGATTGTTGTTGAGCTGCAGGCTCTTCACAAGCGTGATCGTGTCGCTCTTAAGACCCTCGAACCGTCTCTCCTGGCTGGGGCTCAGCGCACTACCGGCACGGCCCTCCAGATTAACGTCCTGAAGCTTGGACAACTTTTTGTAGTTGTCAGCAATGTTGTCGAAAATCTCAACGACCTTCGGCTTCAGCTCCGCTTCCATGGCAGACAGTGAGAGGTTGATTTCGTCCTCGTCATCATCCTCGTCTTCACCGTTCTCACCCTCCGGCGCCTGATCGTCATTGGCAGCGACAGGACTATCAGAGGGCCCTACAGTATTAGTCGGACCCGAAGTATTAGCGGGACCTACAGCAGGCTGCTGCTGTCCGTCCGCGTTGGGCTGTGGCGCCTGTACGCCCTTGCCTTCCGGGTCGGCATAGGTTGCTTCCAGATCGATGATATCGCGGAGAAGAACGCGTTCCTCATTGAGCTCATCGCGCCAGATAATGATGGCCTGGAAGGTCAGCGGGCTTTCGCAAAGGCCAGCAATCATCGCCTCACGTCCAGCTTCGATTCGCTTGGCGATGGCGATTTCGCCCTCGCGAGACAGAAGCGCAACAGACCCCATCTCGCGCAGATACATGCGCACAGGATCGTCGGTGCGATCGGAGCTTTCACGCTTGGTCGTCGTGGCGACGGCCTTGGTGGTCGTCTCCGCAAGCGCCGTGCTAGTGCTTTCCTGATTCTCTTCGGCTTCTTCAGCCTCGACGACGTTGATGCCCATATCGTTGAGCATCGCCATCGTGTCTTCGATCTGCTCGGACGCGACCTGGTCAGACGGCAAGACGGCGTTCAACTCGTCATAAGTGACAAAGCCGCGCGTCTTAGCCGCCTTGATCATCTTTTTGACGGCGGCGTTGTTCAGGTCGAGAAGCGGACCATCGGACCCTTCGCTCGACTCAGTTTGGACTTTCGCTTCAGCCTGGTTGGCGGCCATGGGGCGGACAACTCCTCTAGCGCTCACGCAAAACGAATGAATGCGCGAACGCTCCAACAAAATAGCGTTTTCAAAAAACCCGATTGGGCGTTCCGCTCATCAGCTTAAACAAACCACGTAAACCGCCTCTTAACCCTATGTCGCGCGCACGAGCACAAATTGCGTTTCCGCCAAAGCGAAAACGAGGAAGAGACGCAACGCCGTCTGATCATGATCATCAGATGCGAGCCTATTGATGCGAGCGCTAAAGAGGGGGCGCCGGCTACCGGTCTGCCCGAGCAGGCTCGCGCATCCGGTTATGTAGGAGATCGACCAAGAGACGCAACCGCTTTCCAAGGGAAAAACTGGCTAAAAATCCACAAAATCACGCCGATTGCGTCCAAAATGAAGCATAGGCATGTCAGATCCCCTAGCTGGAGCCTTTCGACACCGACCGCATGAGCGATGCCTCTTCATCCAATTGCCGCTCCAGATCGGCAAGGCGGGCACGCATCGAACGCGCTTCGTTCTGCAACGCGACAAGGCGGGTCATCGCTGCATCATCCATCGCTTCGTCTCCGCCGCGCACCGCCTGATCGGCTTCTGTCTCTATGGCCCGCAACTCCATTTGGTCGAGAAGAAAGGTGAACAGCGAGTCGACAAAGCGCGGACTTGCTTCATCGCGCACGATTGGAAAGGCCAACGCTTCAAGTGCGTCCGACATGGAGCCCTGATCAACAGCGCTGTCGAGAGGACTATTGGCAGCTGAGGGCACGCCCTCGCCATGAAGCAATGCGGTCAGCCGATGGGCGACAGAAGCGTCCGCGCAGATAGGAAACACGTCTCGGTCACCGTGACGTTGGGCTGCCTCCGGGAACCGTTCAGCCAGCGCCAAGAGTTGTCGCTCAACGGGCACCGCCTTCGGCGTCGTTCGCGCCCGCGCACCAGCCATTGCCATACCCGGCTGGCCAGGCGGTCGAATATCGCCAGCACGTCCGCCGGTTTGTGCCTGCCGCATCGCGCGCCGCAGCGCATAGAACCTGTCTCGCAGCGCCTGATCATAATGCGGGCGTACGGAGTTATCGGTAATCGTCCCAACCAGTGTTGAGAGTTTGGTTTGGAAAGCAGCAAGCCGTTCCGGCGTGGTCAGGTCAAGGCCGGAGGTCTCACGTTGCCAGAGAGTGTCAACCAGGGGGAGCGCCTCACCCAGTGCCGCCTCAAGAGCTTGGCGACCATGTTGTTGAAGAAAGTCATCTGGGTCCAAGCCTTCGGGCAGGAATAGAAACCGCAGGCTTTTTCCTGGCTTGAGGATTGGCAAAGCCCGATCGATCGCCCGGTGGGCGGCACGCTCGCCAGCCGTATCGCCGTCAAAACAGATGATCGGCTCATCAGCAAACCGCCACATCAAGGCGATCTGCTCTTCGCCGAGCGCCGTTCCAAGCGAAGCGACGGCCTCATGGACACCCGCGCGGTGAAGCGCGATCGCATCCATATAACCCTCGACGACGACCAGTCGGCCGTTCTTGTGCGCTGCCTGTCTTGCCCGCGCACCATTGAAAACCATCTCGCGCTTACGAAACAAGTCAGTCTCAGGCGAGTTGAGATACTTAGGCTCGCCATCGCCCAGAATGCGCCCGCCAAAGCCGACCACCCGACCCCGAAGATCTTCGATCGCCACCATCAAGCGACCGCGAAATCGATCATAAGGTGAACGCTGCCCATCCTCCGGAACAATGATGAGCCCGGCCTCATCCATGTCCCTGAGCGGAACATCATGGCTCTTAAGAAAAGACCGCAGCCCATCGCGCCGATCTGGGGCAAACCCAATCCGAAAGGTGGAACGGGTCTCAGCATCAAGTCCGCGCCGCTCCGCATAGGCCAGCGCTTCTCGACCCTCCGGCGAAGCAAGATGGCGCTCAAAATAGGTTGCAGCGAGTTCTAAAACGTCCGTCAGCTTCAGACGTTCCGCCTGTCTCCGGGCCGCCTCCGGGTCGGGCGCTGGCAGCACAAGCCCGGCTTCGCCGGCCAACAGCTCAACCGCCTCAGGAAAGCTTAGACCGTCCTGCTCCATGAGGAAGCGGAAGTGATCGCCAGACGCCTGACAGCCGAAGCAGTGATAGCGACCCTTGCGGTCATCGACATGGAAAGACGGTGTCTTCTCGTTGTGGAATGGGCAGCAAGCCCAATGGTCGCCCTTGGATGGACGTGACTTGCGCCTATCCCAAGATACCCGCCGCCCGACAACGTCAGACAGAGGAATGCGATCTCGGATCGCTGCTAGAAAACCTTCGCTAAACCGCACCATGGCCGCCCCAGCAGCCTCTTAGGCTAAGTGGCGGGCGCGCAGAGATGCTCCTTGGCGACACTAGACGCCTTACAGGCGTCAATCTGGCCAGGAAAGCGAGCCTTGAGCGCACTCATGATCTTGCCCATGTCGCGCAGACCTTCAGCGCCTGTCTCAACAATGGCCGTAGCGACAGCATCGCTCACCTCGTCGTCGGACAGTTGCCGCGGCATGAACGAGCGAATGATCTCGATTTCATCAGCCTCCTGCTGAGAGAGATCAAGTCGACCGGCCTGCTCATATGTTTGATAGGATTCTTCGCGCTGCTTCACCATTTTAGCGAGCAACTCCAAAATGCCTTCGTCTGACAATCGTTCAGACCCACTTGCCCGCATAGCAATATCACGGTCCTTGATGGCCGCATTGATGAGGCGAAGCGTGCATGCCTTGCGGCTGTCCTGGGCTTTTACGGCCGTTTTCAGACTGTCGTTGAGCGTATCGCGCATGATATCCTTGGGGGGTTCAACAAGCGGTAGGGAACGTTCGGGTGCCCGAGGCCAGGCCGTCATCCGCAGTTAAGACGGACTGGTAAACTAACGCACCCACGAAAATGTGGGAAGGCGAAATTCATTGTCCACAGGCTACAATGCAACCCTGCCTTTCACATTTGAGCAATCAACAGGTGATCGGCGCCTGCATTCGTCGGAACAAGAGCCAACGACGCAACCGAACAGCCCGCTTTACACAAAGCCTTGCCAGCGATAGCAAACGCCGACCTTGGAAGAAGGAAGGGACGCCGCGATATAAGCGACCGCTTCCAAACTTCAAGACAGCTAAAACCGAGACCCGACCGCCATGACGTTGTACCCCCAATCCAACGCGCCATCCCCGGCAAGCGCCAACGGACCAATTGACTGGTCCGAACGACTGGTGACAGCACGCCTTGTCCTCGACAACGGGCTGGTACTGGAAGGTTACGGTATCGGCGCAACGGGCATGGCCGTCGGCGAGGTCTGCTTCAACACCGCGATGACCGGCTATCAAGAAATTCTGACTGACCCTTCCTACGCCGGCCAGTTCATAACCTTCACCTTTCCGCACATTGGTAATGTTGGGGCCAACACCGAGGACGAGGAACAATTGCCACCGGGCAGTGAATTTGAGGGCGCCCGCGGTCTGATCAGCAAGGCCGATATCACCGACCCGTCCAACTGGCGTGCCCACCACAACTTGGATGCATGGCTTAAGGCCCGCAACATCATTGGTCTTTGCGGGGTAGATACGCGTGCTCTTACCGCACTGATCCGCACAAACGGCATGCCCAATGCCGTGCTGGCGCACGATCCTGCAGGACAGTTCGACCAAAACGCAATGGACAGTGCCCTTGAAGCCTTCCCAGGGCTCACCGATCAGGACCTGGTTCCTGGTGTCACCAGCCCATCCCTGTCGATCTGGCAGGAGGGAACCTGGGATCTAGAGGGCGGCTATCCAGTCGTCGGCGAAGGTGAATTGAACGTCGTCGCCATCGACTACGGCGTCAAGCGGAACATCTTAAGGCTGCTTACCGATCGCGGGTGCCGCGTCACAGTGGTCCCTGCAACTGCGTCGGCAGAAGAGGTTCAGGCGTTGAAACCAGACGGCCTGTTTCTGTCCCACGGTCCCGGCGACACGGCAGCACCCGGCAGCTACGCAGCCACCGCCATCACGCAGCTTATAGAAACCGGACTTCCCACGTTTGGCATTTGCCTGGGCCACCAGATGCTGGCCCTCGCTCTGGGCGCGCAAACCACCAAAATGCACCAGGGGCATCATGGCGCGAATCACCCGGTCATGGACTACACAACAGGCAAGGTCGAGGTGACGTCGATGAACCACGGCTTCACTGTCGACAGCCAAACCCTGCCTGACAGCGTAGAGGCGACCCATATCTCACTGTTCGATGGCACAAATGCTGGGCTTCGCCACAAGACCTTGCCGGTCTTCTCTGTGCAGTATCACCCGGAAGCCTCTCCGGGGCCGCGTGACAGCCACTATCTGTTTGCTCGCTTCGTCAAAGCCCTGCGCGATCACAAGGCGAGCACCTACACAGCGCCGGACCCCGCCGAGGCCCTCATTCACCTGAGTCGGAGGCCGGGAAAGCGAGTCTTCGCCGCCTAGCGGACGTCCTTCAAGTTAACAAGCACATCATCGGTTTCACGAAGCTGCTCGTCGAGCACATCACGGCGCGCCATCAACATGTCACGCTGGCTTTGGCAAAGCTCACGCACAGAGTTGGCCCGCTCTTGATCACTGAGATCGCTTTCCACCAAGCGTACCAACTCAGCCACATCGTCAAGACCAAGCCCCATGGCCTTGCCTTTCAAGATGAGCCGCAGGCGCGCCCGACACGCATCATTGTAGAACCGCCGGTTGCCGATACGACGCGGTTCCAAGAGGCCTTTTTCCTCGTAGAAGCGCAAGGTGCGCATCGTCACACCGAACTCGTCGGCCATCTGTGAAATAGACGCTTCGGCCAACGGCGCTGCGTCTGACTGTTGGTTCAAAGCATCGCCGACTTGGCCTGCCACAGCACCTTCTGTTGAAAGGTTTGCTGCCTCTAGGCTTGCCAGTGACGAAGAGTCATAAAACCAGCGCATGCCGGCATCTCCCCAGCTTCGCATATCCAATTCGCTCTCTTTTTGGGACTTCGCACATCATCGACTGCAACTGCACAAGCATGCTCCCTTCAGCCAAAATTATTAGCCGTCAAAGATAGGGCGCGAAACCGTTACGAACAGTGCTTCGATTCAACGGAGGCTTATAAGCAAACAGCCAGCGCCCAGGTTTCTCCCTCTACGTCATTTTTTTGTCATCTACGGTCAAACCAGGCCGTTGGATGGCCATATCATCCCTGCCCGAAGTACCGTCCGCGCGCACAGCGCGCGGTGAAGCGCCGAACCAACGCTTGATGGCTCGGGTCAAATTAGCCTGGTTTGCAAAGCCCAAACGGACGGCAATTTCGGACATCGGCAGTGTTGTTTGCGTCAAAAGTTCCTTGGCAAGGGCAATGCGGATCTCTTCGCAAAGATCGTGAAAACTGGTGCCAAGAGCCTCCAAACGTCGTTGCAAGCTGCGCGGGCTGACACCCATCCTGCGAGCCGTATCGGCCAGGTTTGGACCGCGATCAGCCAAATGGGAGATGACGTCTTCTCGCACACGAATAGAAAAATCGTCCGGCGGCCGGCGTTCTGCATACATGCGCTCGGCCAGTTGCTTGAGGCCCTCATAAGCGTAGGCATTGGCTTGTGGGCGACGACTGGCCAAGGAAGTCCTAGCAAAGACAATGGCGCACGACGGACAATCAAATTTCAGCCGCGGTCCCAAGGCTTCATAGTAAGCGGCGCGGTCCGCTGGAACCGAGCGCTGAAGGCGCACTTCATCAGGCTTCCACCCCTCAGGCAGATAGCCGCGCATGAGCGCGATGACGGCCGAGATCGAACGATCAACCAACTGGTCCGACACCATAATAAGTGGCGAATGAGCCCAGACAAATTCGGCTCTGTGATCCTTTACGTTGAGTTGGATCACGGCAAGATCGGCATATAGGCGCATATAGCGCGCCAGCATCTCAAGCGCGTTACCCAATGTCGGCGCGTTCATCATCAGCGCGCCAAGCACGCCCATGGCCTCTGGGTCCATATGCTTGGACAGCTTCAGCGCGAACTGAGGGTCGCCGGTAGCGGTGGCGAGCGATTCCAACAGACCGGCAAAACGGTTGATGCTGATGTAGCGGTCAAAAGCATCCGGATCGACATTGCCCAAACCACATTGCGCAAGCGCATAATCCACCCGCCGGGCATCCCATCCTCGTTCAGATAGGGAGGCGATAACTGACCGGAGAGCCCGGGCGTGGATTGCAAAACGCTCCACATCCTCATCGAACCGATGAAGCAAATGCCGATCAGAGTTGGGTGATGTCTGGTTGTTTGGCCGGGTGATGCTAGGCGCGCGAACACCTTGCGATTGCCTGCTCTTCAGCAATCCTGATTGCCTGTCTGGTATTCGACCACATCGTGCCGTCACGCCAGAGCCTCGCTCGCCATCGCCCAGAACACAGGCGTGATACGACAAACTAATGGCACAATTCGACAATTCCCAGACCCTTACTTAGGAAAATCATCGAATATTGATCACAATTTGGCAAAGCTCGATAAGAATACATCCCTATTTACCAGAATTTATTCTGTTTTTTCGGGCAATAGGGGCATTAATCACAAGGATCGTGCTTCAAACGTATCGCATTGTTCCATGGCGCCGGTTTCGAAACCGATTCCAAACCAGCGGCTGCGTTGCTCGGCTGTGCCATGAGAGAAGCTTTCGGGAACGACATAACCGCGAGCGCGGCGCTGCATCGTGTCATCACCGATCTGGGTTGCCGCGTTAAGCGCCTCATCAAGATCACCCGGATCCAAAAGGTCGCGCGCAGCGGCATAATGACCCCAGACGCCAGCAAGGCAATCTGCTTGAAGCTCAACCCTCACTGACATGGCATTGGCCTCAGTCTCGCTCAACCGCCGGCGCAGTTCATTGAAGCGACCGAGAATGCCAAGCTGGTTCTGAATGTGATGTCCGACCTCATGGGCAATTACTTATGCCTGAGCAATATCGCCAGGTGCAGCAACACGGCGCGCTAGTTCTCCAAAGAACGATAGGTCAACGAAAACCCCGCGATCTGGCGGGCAGTAGAACGGGCCGCTGGCCGCACTGGCAAATCCGCAGGCAGACTGGACCTGTCCGGTAAAGAACGTGAGTGTTGGCGGATCGTACCTCATGCCCCGCTGGTCGAACTGTGCAATCCAGATATCCTCGGTATCGCCCAGCACCCGGGCAGCCAGATCGGCAAGCTCGTCATTGGCTCCTGGCTGGAAAGGCTCAGACGTCTGTTGACCGCCGGTTGGCGCCAATTGGCCAGATCCGGCGTCAATGCCACCTCCGGAAAGAAGTGTCAGCGGATTGATACCCAACGCCCAGGCGATGATGACAACAACCACCAACCCGCCCAGCCCAAGCCCACCGCCGGCTCGCGAGGAACCACGCCCTGACGGCAGTCGGACACGTCGTCCTGATGGAATACGCATACGCGAACCGCTTGGCGCCCGGGCGGCTCGGCGCAAATCCCGGACTTTTGTGCTGCGACGCATGTTCCGCCAGCGCATGGGCTTGCCTCCCGTCTTTTTCCTGGCCGGCAGCCTGCCAACCGACCGACGTCAGAGCAACCCTCAGCGAGCAGGCAGCAAAGAAAAAGCCATCACCCGAGGGTGACGGCTTTTTGTGTGAACGGACGGTTGGGGCGTTAGCCCTTACCAGTCAATCCCGACATAACGCATCAGGGAATGCCAAGAGCAAGAGAACGTGGCATGCCGATGCAGATCCGGGCGACGTGTTCCGGTCAAGGACCGGTGCCAGATCATATCTGTAAGCATGATCATCCTTTCTTCTATTCACGCCCAAGTGCGATCTAATGAACCATCGCGTTTTGCCCATATTGACCTTGTGCACTCAGCGCGCTCTAGATTTGGGTATACGCACATTGTGCACGTTAGACAAGTCTAAAAATGCACTTTGTGCGCATAATCGACGCACCATGTGCGCACTGTCGCCAACCGGCACTGCCAACGAGTCTTTTGCATGGCCGACAAGCCTCGAAAAAAAACGAGTGATGATCAAACAATGACGATGTCGGCGGGCGCCTTTCGCGACTGGCGAAAACGTTTAGGGCTACGACAAAAGGAAGCTGCTGATCTTCTCGGGCTGAAGAAGCGCATGATCCAATACTATGAGACCGGCTCACGTGACGGGAAAGATGTAACGATCCCAAAATCGGTCCGCCTCGCCTGCTATGCGTTGGAGATTGGCGTTGGTGACTATGATGGCGAGTTTGTTCAACAAGGCGGCGCGTTTGACAGCAGACTAGTCAAGGTCACGCCCGGTCCGAGCCACCAGGCCACGCAAAAGGACATCCACAACACAGAGCGTCTTTCGGCGGAAGCAGACAGCAAGCTTCAGCGACTCGAACCGACCGGTGATGACTAGGCACTAAACCACGCGGACCCACCAAGCCCAGAACCGCGGCACGCGCCCCTTCCCAACAGCGCACATCATCTCTATAGACGCTCGTCAGCTTCCATCCCCCATCAGCGGTCCAGCGTCGGCATAAGCCGGGCGGCGGCGGCTGCCGAACCTGTCAAAGAATCCAGTTCGGACATGCCCAGACGCACCGATATCCAATCCATCCTCATCATCGGTGCGGGGCCGATTATTATCGGCCAAGCCTGCGAGTTCGATTATTCCGGCACACAGGCCTGCAAGGCCCTTAAGGCCGAGGGCTACCGGATCATTCTGGTCAACTCCAATCCGGCAACGATCATGACCGATCCGGATCTCGCCGACGCGACCTATGTCGAGCCGATCACCCCGGAGGTTGTGGCCAAGATCATCGCCAAGGAGCGCCCCGACGCCATCCTGCCGACGATGGGCGGGCAGACAGCACTCAACTGCGCACTTTCTCTCCGAAAAATGGGTGTTTTGGAGGAGTTTGGTGTTGAGATGATCGGCGCTACGGCTGACGCCATCGACAAGGCCGAAGACCGCGAGCTTTTCCGCAAGGCAATGATCAAGATCGGGCTGGAAACCGCGCGCGGCGAAACGCTTAAAGGCTCGCTGCGCGACAAGCTCGACGCGGACGGCAACCCGGTCGTAGATAGGGCCGGCAATCCAATCCGCGAATTGTCGCCGGAGGGCCTCGCCAAGGCGCTCAACCTGCTCGACATGGTAGGCCTGCCGACCGTCATCCGCCCATCCTTTTCCCTGGGCGGCACTGGTGGCGGTATCGCCTACAACCGCGAAGAGTTCCTGGAGATCGTCGAGCGCGGCATCGACGCGTCGCCCACCAATGAGGTCCTGATCGAAGAGTCCGTCCTCGGTTGGAAAGAGTATGAGATGGAAGTCGTCCGCGACCGCGACGACAACTGCATCATCATCTGCTCCATCGAGAACGTTGATCCGATGGGGGTTCACACCGGCGACTCCATCACCGTTGCACCGGCACTTACGCTGACCGACAAAGAATATCAGATCATGCGTGACGCCTCGATTGCGGTGCTACGCGAGATCGGCGTTGAGACCGGCGGATCAAACGTTCAGTTCGCCGTTAATCCCGATGATGGCCGCATGGTCGTCATCGAGATGAACCCACGTGTCTCCCGTTCCTCCGCCTTGGCATCCAAGGCGACAGGCTTCCCGATCGCCAAAGTCGCCGCGCGACTGGCCGTTGGCTACACGCTGGATGAACTCGACAACGACATCACCGGCGGCGCAACGCCGGCCGCCTTCGAGCCAACGATCGATTATGTGGTCACCAAGATTCCACGCTTCACCTTCGAGAAGTTCCCCGACGCCGATCCAGTTCTGACGACCAGCATGAAATCCGTCGGTGAGGTCATGGCCATCGGTCGGACCTTCCCAGAAAGCTTGCAGAAAGCATTGCGCGGACTTGAGACGGGCCTCGCAGGGCTCGATGATGTCCATATCGACGGCCTAGGCGGTGACGACGACAAGAACGTCATCCGGGCAGCCATATCCACCCCGACACCTGACCGGCTCCTAAAGGCTGCGCAGGTGATGCGCGCGGGCGCGACAGATGAACAGGCGCACGCCGCCTGCAAAATCGACCCTTGGTTCATCGGCCAAATGCGTCAGATCATTGAGCTTGAAGAGCGAGTCAAAGCCCATGGCTTGCCACAAGACGCCATATGGATGCGGCACTTGAAGGCCAACGGCTTTTCCGATGCCCGGCTTGCTGCGCTGACAGGCCAGACCGAAGCCGACGTCAAAGCCCATCGTGTGGCGCTCGGCGTCCACCCGGTCTTTAAGCGCATCGACACCTGCGCTGCAGAATTCGCATCGCCCACTGCCTACATGTACTCCACCTACGAGGTGCCGTTTGCTGGCGTGCCGGCAAACGAAGCTGAACCGTCAGATGCCAAAAAGGTCGTCATCCTTGGTGGTGGGCCAAACCGGATCGGTCAGGGCATCGAGTTTGACTATTGCTGCTGCCATGCCGCCTTCGCTCTGAAGGATGCTGGCTATGAACCCATCATGATCAACTGCAACCCGGAGACCGTTTCCACCGACTACGACACCTCAGACCGGCTCTACTTCGAACCGCTGACGGCAGAAGACGTTCTGGAAATCCTGAAACTGGAAAAGACCAAGGGCATGTTAAATGGCGTGATCGTGCAGTTCGGCGGCCAGACACCGCTCAAGCTCGCCCATGCGCTACAAGAAGCCGGCATTCCGATTTTGGGCACATCGCCGGATGCTATTGATCTGGCCGAAGATCGTGACCGGTTCCAAAAGCTTCTGGTCGAACTTGGTCTCAAGCAACCCAAGAACGGCATTGCACGGTCGGTGGACGAGGCCAAACAGATCACGGCGGAGATTGGCTACCCCGTCGTCGTTCGACCCTCCTACGTGCTCGGTGGCCGGGCGATGGAAATCGTCCGCGATGACGCGGCGCTTGATCGTTACATGCGAGAAGCGGTCGTGGTTTCCGGTGAAAGCCCGGTGCTGATCGATGGTTATCTGGCCGACGCGACCGAAGTCGATGTCGACGCTCTGTGCGATGGCGACACGGTCACCGTGTGCGGCATCATGGAGCATATCGAGGAGGCCGGCATCCACTCCGGCGACTCCGCTTGCGCCCTGCCCGCTCATACACTGTCGGACGCAACGCGCGACGAGCTGGAAGAGCAGACCAAAAAACTGGCCCTAGCGCTCAATGTCGGCGGACTGATGAATGTGCAGTATGCGATCAAGAACGGCGACATATACGTCCTGGAAGTGAACACGCGCGCCTCGCGCACAGTGCCATTCGTTGCCAAGACTGTCGGCGCGCCGATTGCCAAAATCGCGGCGCGTGTGATGGCCGGCGAAACGCTTGAACCCACCCTCACGGCCTACGGCCGCGCACCACAGTCGCGCGACGTGCCACATATCGCCGTCATAGAAGCTGTCTTTCCCTTTGCACGCTTCCCAGGCGTGGACACGGTGCTTGGACGGGAGATGCGCTCCACCGGCGAGGTGATGGGCATCGACACGTCGTTCGGATACGCCTTTGCCAAAAGCCAGCTTGGCGCTGGCTCCAAAGTGCCACTTCTTGGCACGGTTTTTGTCTCCTTGCGGGATTCAGATAAACCCCGCGCGCTCGATGCTGTGCGCCTGCTTGCGGACCTTGGTTTCGGCATTCTGGCCACCTCCGGCACGCAGCGCTACCTGGAAGATCAGGGCATCACCGTGGAGCGCGTCAACAAAGTGCTCGAAGGTCGGCCCCATGTGGTTGATGCGATCAAGAACGGCGATGTTCAGCTTGTCTTCAACACGACCGAAGGCAAAAAGGCGCTGGAGGATTCCCGTTCGCTTCGTCAGGCCGCTCTTGTCCAGAAAGTACCCTACTACACGACCGTTGCTGGCGCGAACGCGGCTGCGCAGGCCATTGATGCTGTCCTATCCAGCGACATTGCGGTAAAATCCTTACAGGATTATATGTCAGCTTTGGCATAGCGGCCGCTGACACTCCCTCAAGGCAGCCGATACGGCACCGTCCGCCGGGCGTTCTCGTCCAGCGCGGGATGATATTTGAAGGATTCGTGATGGAAAAGGTCCCGATGACGACGCAGGGCTATGAGGCCCTCAAGCAAGAATTGCAGCGCCGCCAGGCCGAAGACCGCCCGCGCAGCATCGATGCAATTTCCGTAGCGCGCGCCCACGGCGATCTTTCTGAGAATGCCGAGTACCATGCCGCCAAGGAACAGCAGAGCCTGAACGAGGGCCGCATCAACGAGCTCGAAAGCTACATCGCACGCGCCGACGTCATCGACCCGGGAAAAATGTCCGGCGATACGGTGAAGTTTTCGGCGACCGTTGTCATCGTCGACGAGGAAACCGACGAGGAAAAGACCTACATCATCGTTGGTGACGTCGAAGCGGACATAAAGCAGAACAAGATATCACTTTCCTCGCCCATCGCCCGCGCCCTCATCAACAAGAAGGTCGGCGACAGCGTTGAGGTTGCTGCCCCTGGCGGCAAGCGCGCTTTTGAAATCCTCGAAATTCGCTACGGGTGATCGTTGCTAGTCCCGTGTGATGCGTGCGGCATAGCAGCCACGAAGCGCATAATGGGCATCGATGTGATCAACTGAGGCATCGCCGAGTAGACGCTCAATGGCCGGCCCGATGGCGTCGCCCTCCGCCAGCACGGCGTCGGTCATCATCCCCTCATGATCAAACGCTCGAAGTGAGATAAGCCGTCTGTGCATGACGTCTGGAACGGCGTTGGATGCCTGATAGGACATCTCGGCGCCTTCGCGAACGAAGATAGCGTGCGAGGCACGGTAGGGTGTGGGTTTGTCCATGCTCACATGGTTCACCAACAGCAACGCCTCACCAATTTCCGCATCGCGCATCTCGATCCGGTCCGGATAGCCCGGATGGGAATCCGCAATATATCGGTAGGCCCCATTCCCCTTCAGTTGCGCATCGCTAAGACCATAAAGATGACGAAAGCCGTCAACCGGCAATCCCTGAATTTGAAAGCCCATGGAAAGCTCCTGATCGATTAGAATGGCAAGTTTCTGCAACGATGACCAACCGGCCAGCCACCCGATTTCGAACTTGGTTCAGCTGCGCGGTTACAACCTTAAGCGCCTGACAGTCGCCATGCTAAGCTGGCAGTACGGCACCCAGCAGAGGAGATCATGTCATGCAGCTTGGAGCCTTTTCCATTAGTCTCACCGTGAAGGATCTGGCCGCCTCGCGCGCTTTTTATGAAGCGCTGGGCTTTGCGCCTATGGAGGGTGAGGAGAGCCAGGGTTGGCTTGTTCTGAAGAACGGCGAGACCGTGATCGGCCTATTTCAAGGAATGTTTGAAAAGAACATGCTCACCTTCAATCCCGGTTGGGATCAGTCGGCCAAGCCCTTGGAAAGATTCACCGATATCCGCGAACTTCAAGCTGAACTGAAGGCCAAAGGCGTTGCCTTTGAATCAGAAGTTGAAGAAGGGACAAGCGGGCCGGCAAGCTTCGTGCTGCATGATCCAGACGGCAACCCCATCCTCGTCGATCAGCATGTTTGAGCGGCCTAGCTCTTCAGCGGGGCGATGCCAGCGTCCTTAACCCGGCGAAGCGTCAGAGCAGTCCTCACCGACGCGATGTTGTCGGTCTTGGTAAGCTCTTCGATGATGAATTCCTGGAAGGAAGAAAAGTCCTGCGCTGTACACTTCAAAATGAAGTCCATGTCGCCGGAAATCGCATAGCACTCGCGCACCATCTGCCAGCCGGCGACCTTCGCTTCAAAAGCGACCAGGTCAGCCTCCGACTGGTTCACCAGTCCAACCATGGCAAAGGCCACTACATCATAGTCGAGCGCTTTTTCTTCCAGAAGCGCACGGTAGCCACGGATCAGTCCAGCCTCTTCAAGCGCCCGCACGCGGCGCAGACAGGGCGGCGCGGAAATGCCCACGCGCCGTGACAGCTCCACATTCGTCATGCGGCCATCCGCCTGGAGTTCGGCGAGGATATTCCAATCGATCTCGTCCAGCAGTGCCTTCATCGGCAAGTACCGCGTCCATTTTGGGCGTTCTTGGCATTGGCGGCATGGGCAGAAAACACAGATAGCCGCATGGTTTGATTGACAGTTTCACGTTGTGCTTTCAAGCAGAACCATGGCTGAAAATCGGGCACAGCGTGACAAGCCGTTGCGCGCCTTGATCTTAACCGATGGCAAGATGGGCGATCTGGCACAATGCAGAGGCGTCGCTGACGCCTTGCCCGCATCGGCAACTGAGATCACCATAAAGCCTTCAGCAATCACTAGACTGCTCGGCATCGCGACCGGCGATGAAGCGTTCAAAAATGACGTGGCAGCCCTAGAAGAAGCCCCGGATCTGGTCATAGCATCCGGGCGGCGCACCGTTCCCTTTCTGCGGTTGGCACCTCGACTGCTGAAGAACCGGCCGCTCACTGTGTTCCTGAAGGACCCTCGCACGGGCAAGAGCACGGCCGATATCATCTGGGTGCCTGCCCACGACCGTTTGCGAGGCGACAATGTTGTCGTCACCGATACAGCGCCACATGGCCACACGTCCGAGCGTCAAAAGGAAGCTGCAGAGCATCTGAAACGACGCCTGGTCGGCATCGACCTGACACGACCCTGGCTAGGCGTCGTTCTTGGCGGACGCACATCCAAGGTAGCCTATGACCAACAAACTGTTGATCGATTGGCTGGCGCGCTGAAAGAGGCGGCGAAGACCGCAGGGTCGGTTCTGGTGACACCGTCCCGGCGTACGCCGCCGGACCTGGTATCGGCGCTCGAAGGGATCCATCCAAACATTTGGATCTGGGATGGCAACGGCGACAATCCTTACGCCGGGATGCTGGGAGCCTGCGATGCTTTTCTTGTCACCGGCGACAGCCACAACATGGTCTCAGAGGTGCTGTCGACAGGGCGCCATGTGATGGTGTTCCGACCCGAAGGGCTGCCACGCAAATTCCATCACTTTCTTGATCGGATGGACCAGTTGCAACTGATCACCGATCCCCAACCTGCCCGGTTTGATCACCATCAGGACGCGATTGATGCGACGCCTGAAATCGCCGCAGCGATTCGCTCAAAGCTCCAAAACAGGGCGGATTGAGGCAGTTAACAGCTGTTCTGCGGGGATAACAGCGCCGTAAAGACTGGCACAACCCGATCCGGCTTGGCACGCCCCCTTCGGCTGCCTAGCTTTCAAGCAACTTATGCATCTCCTTTTGGAAAGACACATCCCATGGACACTGTACCCATGACGAAGCCCGACCGTCTGCATACCAAGATGCTGATCATCGGATCTGGCCCAGCCGGCTACACAGCCGCGATTTACGCTGCACGCGCAATGCTGGAACCAGTTCTCATTTCCGGCCTTCAGACCGGCGGCCAGCTCACCATCACCACCGACGTGGAGAACTATCCAGGCTTTGCCGACGTTATCCAGGGCCCCTGGTTGATGGACCAGATGAAGGCGCAGGCCGAACATGTCGGCACGCGCTTCTTCACCGATATCATCACCGAGGTCGACGTGGATCAGCGTCCGTTCGTTTGCAAGGGCGAGTCTGGAACCATCTACACCGCCGACACGATCGTGATCGCCACCGGCGCACAGGCAAAATGGCTCGGCCTACCATCCGAGCAGACGTTCATGGGCGGTGGCGTTTCGGCTTGCGCGACCTGCGATGGCTTCTTCTATCGCGGCAAGAAGGCTGCCGTGATCGGCGGTGGCAACACGGCCGTGGAAGAGGCGCTCTATCTGGCAAATTTGTGCCAAGAGGTAACGCTGATCCATCGTCGCGATGAACTACGCGCGGAAAAGATTCTGCAAGATCGGCTCTTCAAGCACCCCAATATCAAGATTCTTTGGAACCATACGCTGGAAGAAATCGAGGGCGAGACTGGCTTTCCACCGCGCGTGACCCATCTGCGCCTTAAAAACACCCAAAGCGGTGAAGAAATGGACCATCCCACTGACGGGGTCTTCATCGCCATAGGTCATGCTCCAGCCGTCAGCCTGTTTGAGGGCAAGCTGAAGCAAAAATCCAGTGGCTACTTGTGGACGGCACCGGACTCAACGCTCACCAGCGTTCCGGGCATCTTTGCCGCTGGCGATGTGACCGACGACATCTACCGCCAAGCAGTCACCGCAGCGGGCCTGGGCTGCATGGCTGCTCTTGAGGCGGAAAAGCATCTGGCTGAGCAGGAAAGCCTGCAGCAAGCCGCCGAGTAGACGAGAAAGAACCAAAATCATGCCGAACTCCGGCCGCCTTATTGTTCATGACGACACAGCTGCTGTCATGGACTGGGATAAGCTGCGCATCTTCCATGCGGCAGCGGAGGCCGGCTCTTTCACCCATGCCGGCGATGGCCTCGGCATGAGTCAGTCGGCTGTCAGCCGCCAGGTTTCGGCATTGGAAACGGATCTCAACGTCAAACTCTTTCACCGCCACGCGCGCGGCCTGGTCCTCACCGAGCAAGGTGAACTGCTCTATCGCACCGCCCACGAGGTTTTGCAGAAGCTCGACCGCGTTCGTACGCGGCTGTCGGATTCCAAGAACCAGCCGACGGGAACACTGCGCGTCACCACCACAGTGGGGCTTGGCTCGACGTGGCTGACAGCCCGTCTCAATGATTTCCGCGAGCTGTATCCCGGCATTCAGCTGGAGCTCATCCTCAATGATGACGAGCTGGATCTTTCCATGCGCGAGGCGGATGTTGCCATTAGGCTTCGCAAACCCGTGCAACCTGACCTCGTGCAGCGCCGGCTGTTCACCGTGCACTTCCATCTTTATGCAGCGCCCGATTACATCAAACGCTACGGCCAGCCACGCACGATCGACGATATCGACGATCATGTGATCCTGACCTATGGCTATCCAGCGCCTCCCTATCTGCGCAACATCAACTATCTGGAGACGGCCGGCCGCGATGAGGACAATCCGCGCCGTAGCCATGTGCGCATCACCAATGTGTACGGTTTGCGCAAAGCCTGCCTGCGTGGGGTCGGCATCGCCATGCTGCCAGACTATATTGTGGAGGATGACAAGGGGCTGGTGCAGATCTCGCTGGAGGGGACGGAGCTCCCACACTTCGACACCTACTTTGTCTATCCTGAAGAGATGCGAAACTCCGCTCGGGTTATGGTGTTCCGCGACTTTCTTCTGACCAACGCACGCCGCTGGAGCTTCTAAATCCAGCCCTTCCTGACCCCCGATGCCGCAATCGTGAAGATGACGACCAGCGGCGTTGCATTTCTGCCTGGCCTTCCAACGCACTTTCTGTGTTTGGCATCAAGGCGCTATGCAAATGTGACGAGAAGAAGTAGGTGTTATGCACCAAACGCATGACTGACATGTTAGTTCGGGCGTTGAGCTTTGTTGGCCGGAGCTTATGTATGTTCTCGACACGGTCATCAGGCGTGATCCCTCCCTACGCCGACCGCTGTTCCCCTCCAGATGGCCCGCCTCCCCTCGGCCGGTCATCTAGACCTGAACGCCGGACTTGATGCCCCCACCCCTCGGGACGCGTCGTCCGGCGTTTTTTTTATCCCACCGCTATATCGCCGGTCGCAATTCGGGTGGCTGCGCAAATGCCTTCGCCTTAGCAGCCCTGTCTCCAATACCAAGGAGACACTCATGCTTTCAGGCAAGACCATCATCATCACGGGCGCCAGCAGTGGCATTGGCGAAGCTGCAGCGCGTCAATTGGCGGCCGACGGGGCCAACATCGTGTTGGGCGCCCGACGCGCTCAGCTTCTCAATAGCCTCAAAGAGGAACTGCGGAACGCAAAAGGTTCCGTTGAAACACTGGCCGGCGATGTGGGTGAGGAAGCCTATGCCGCTGACCTTGTCAATCTGGCCCTGTCGTCGTTCGGTCGCCTCGACGGCGCTTTCAACAATGCCGGTGTTCTGGGCGCGCTTGGACCGATCACAGATATGACGGCCAACAACTGGAACGCGGTTGTTCAAACCAATCTGAACAGCGCCTTCTTCGCGGCAAAGCACCAGCTGCCTGCACTGAAGAAAAGTGGTGGCGGCTCACTGGTCTTCACGTCCACCTTGGTTGGTCACACGAGCGGCCTACCCGGCATGGCAGCCTATGCCGCATCCAAAGCAGGTCTCATCGGCCTGACGCAGTGTCTGGCAGTCGAGCACGGCGCCGACAACATCCGCGCCAACGCCTTGCTACCAGGCGGCACGAAAACGCCAATGGCAGGCGAAGATGCGACGATGCATGACACGGTGGCACAGTTTCACGCGCTCAAACGAATGGCGGAACCGCAAGAGGTGGCTGATGCCGCACGCTTCCTCCTATCCGACCAAGCTTCCTTCGTGACAGGCAGCGCAATGCTCGTGGACGGAGGGAACTCCATCACCAAGATGTAACGTGGCGCAGCCGTTAGCGCTCGCCGCGTGCGAGCGCTAGTCCAATACCTGACGCAAAGAACAAAGAACCCGTCAGTCGGTGGCGCCATCGCCCGATCCGCCGCAAGGCCGGGCGCACACGGGCAGCCAGCGTCACCCACGCAAGGTCGCCTATGAGAATGACACTCAGATAAAGCGCGACAGGCACCACAAAGCCAGCGATTCCGTGATCGACGCTCAAAAACTGCGGAACAAAAGCGGCGTTGAAGAGCAGAGTCTTGGGATTGAGAAGCGAGAGACCAAGCCCCTGCAGGAACGCAGCCCATGTCCGACGTTGGCGCGCCGTCTCCGGGACATCAAGGCCGTCATCACGCGTGCGCCAATGCAGGATGCCCAGCACGATGAGATAGGCAACGCCCGCCCATTTCACCCACAACAGCGCCTCGCTTGCCACCGCGACCAACAACCCAAGGCCAGCCAATACCAGGCCAAGCTGAACCGCGATGCCCAGGCATGTGCCAAGCACCGTGACGGCGCCAACGCGCCATCCACGCGACAGGGTGTTGGCAATGAACAAGGCAAGGTTTGGACCTGGAATAAGAACCAGGATCACGGTCGCGAAGACCAGCGCTAGCGCGGTTGAAACATCCATAGCGGCGATGACTCCAATCTCAATCAGTTGGCGACACCACCAAAGGCGTCCATCGCGACCCAGCCACGTTGACCCTCGTCACCAAAAGGAATGAGGCACCAATCAAGCGTTGCGTTGCACGTTTCGATAAAGCCGCCGCCTCCCGGTGCAACGGTACCGATGACGTCACCGACGCCACCAGCTTCCGAAAAAGCGGAAACCGGCTGATCGCTTAGATTATAAAATGGTACTTCTGCAGAATAGCTGCTCTGCCAGTCCACCTCGGTCCGAGCGGCAACTTCATCCTGCACGGCTTCGGCGGCCTGCTCGACCTGTGAAGCCACTTCGCCAACAAGAGCTGTCAGCGTATCGGCCGCATTGTCGGCCTGTCCGGTAAGCTGTTCACGCGCTTGATCAACCATGTCCTGCGCGACCTGTTCGACAGGCTGGCCATCCGTGATCTGGTTGATCTGGTCGACCGCGATTGTCGTCAGCGTTTCGGCAGCCTGAGTTACCGCATCGGGCGCCTGTTCGGTTGGCGTCAAATCCGTCGGTGCGTCCTCGGCAGCCTGTTCGGCCTCAGGCGTGGGATCCTCAACTGAGGCAACCTCTTCGGTCGGCGTGCTGCCATTCTCATCGCCGGTATCTGTTTCTTCAGCCTGCTGATCGCAGGCTGCAAGGACCAAAAGTGCGCCCACGGACAGGGTCGCAAGGAAGCGGGGTGCAAGAGGGCGCGTCATGGTCGGCTATCCTTCAATGGCTGTAACGGTGCACGACCCGCCCCAACTGCGGCACCACGACCGCCATGAACCAAAAAAGGCGCGCTGTGACAATCACCAGCGCGCCTTGAAAGCTAATTGTTGGGGTTTGAAAGCAGAGCGCTACATGTACAGCCGTGGATCATCGATCTGACTGTAGAGGCTTGCCACCTCCTCGCCATAGCCATTGTAAATCTGCGTCGGCACGCGCTCTTCGCCACCCAACAGACGCTCGGTTGCCTGGCTCCAGCGCGGATGAGGAACCTCCGGGTTCACATTGGCCCAGAAGCCATACTCATTGGCGTTGGCTTCTTCCCAGAAGGTCAAAGGACGCTGGTCGGTGAAGGTAAAGCGAACCAGCGACTTCACGCTCTTAAAGCCATACTTCCACGGCACCGCCAATCGGATGGGCGCGCCATACTGCTTGGCGATCGGCTTGCCATAGACCCCGGTCGCCAAGAAGGCGAGGTCATGGTTGGCCTCTTCCATCGTAAGACCCTCGGTATAGGGCCAGGAGTACCAGCTTTGGCGCTGGCCGGATGCCATGTTCGGATCGTTGAACGTCTCCATCACCACATAGCGGGCCGATGACAGCGGCCTTGCATAGGCGACCAGATCGCGCATCGGGAATCCAGTCCACGGCACGGTCATCGCCCAGGCTTCCACACAGCGGTGTCGATAAACGCGCTCTTCAAGCTGCATGGCACGAACAAGCGTGTCGATATCGACGGTGCGCTCTTCCTCGACCATGCCGTCGAACACGACCGCCCATGGTCGGGTCTCAAGGTTCTGCGCGGCGCGCCAAATGCCTTTGTGCGAACCGAATTCATAGAAATTGTTGTAGGTCGCCGCGTCCATTTCGTTGGTCAGCGGGCGGCCTGCATTGGCAAAGCTCGGATTGGCAAAAGCCGGATAAAGATCAGCCGTCGGGGCGCCCTCAACCGTTAGGGGCACATCGTTGCCGCCATCGCCCTCAAACAAGCCGAACAGCGCGTTGGCATCGCGTGTGCCAGCACCCAGGGCTGTTCCAGCAGCACCAAGCGCCAGCGCGCCCTTCATTATCGCGCGACGGTTGAGATAGATGCTCTCATCGGTCGCCGCACTCTCTGGCAATTCCCAACGTTTCTTGGATCGGATCAACATGGCGTGCGCACCTATCGTTTGGCCCCAACTGATTTGGTTGCCGTTTAGATAGGCGCGCGCGCCATCACCGTCCACTCACAAGGCCGTGGGTGGTCAAGGAGAACTTTATTTAAGGTTCCCACAGAAGCGCTGGATGCGCGTGCAGGCCTCTTCCAGGGCTTCGGTAGACGTCGCATAGGAGATGCGGAAGTTCGGCCCCAGGCCGAACGCCGATCCCTGAACAACAGCAACCCCTTCTGCTTCCAGAAGTTCGGTGACGAAATCCTCGTCTGTATTCAGAACGGTGCCCGATGGCGTTGTCTTGCCCATCGTCCCAGCGCAGGACGGATAGACATAAAATGCTCCTTCCGGCGTCGGACAGGAGATGCCAGCGGCCTGGTTGAGCATCGAGACCACCAGATCGCGCCGGCCTTTGAAAAGCTCATTGTTGGGCGCAATGAACTCCTGCGTCCCGTTCAAGGCTTCCACCGCCGCCCATTGAGAGATGGAGGACGGGTTCGAAGTCGACTGCGACTGCACCTTCGCCATAGCCTTGATGAGATGCGCTGGGCCGCCGGCATAGCCTATCCGCCAACCGGTCATCGAGTAGGCTTTGGAAACGCCATTGACCGTCAATGTCCGGTCCTTCAGCGCCGGCTCCACCTGGGCGACCGTGGTGAACTTGAAGTCGTCATAGACAAGATGCTCATACATATCGTCGGTCATCTCCCACTCGTGCGGGTGCTTCACGAGCACGTCAGTCAACGCCTTGATCTCATCGTGCGTGTAGGCTGCCCCTGTCGGGTTGGAGGGTGAGTTGAAGATCAACCATTTGGTCTTTGGCGTGATCGCCGCTTCCAACACGTCCGGTGAGAGCTTGAAGCCCGCCTCCATGCCAGCTTCCACGGCCACGGGCTCACCACCGGCCAGAAGCACCATGTCCGGATAGCTCACCCAGTAGGGCGCTGGGATGATGACCTCGTCACCAGGATTCAGAGTTGCGACGAGGGCGTTGTAGAGTACCTGTTTGCCGCCCGCTCCGACAGAAATCTCAGACGCCTCGTAGGTCAGTCCATTTTCCCGAGCTAACTTCTCGACAATAGCGGCCTTGAGCTCTGGGATGCCATCAACGGCGGTGTACTTTGTCTTGCCGTCCTCAATCGCTTTCATCGCCGCCTGTCTGGTATTATTGGGCGTATCAAAATCCGGTTCGCCTGCGCCGAGGCCAATCACGTCGCGGCCGGCTGCTTTGAGCTCGCGCGCCTTGTTGGTCACGGCGATGGTTGCGGAGGGTTTGATGCGGCCTAGAGCATCGGCAAGGAATGCCATGGGAAAGCGTCCTTCAGTTGGGTGGCAATTCGAACCCGCCACACCTAGACCCGGCTCCCAGCCTGTGCAAGCAGGAGGTTCCCGCATACCCCCATTTTGATCCCGCTCGGCAATCGCGGGTCTTTCAATCAAGGTCTAAAGGCCATGCACACCCTGTTTTCGATGCAGAACTCCGGCAACTGCTACAAGCTACGGCTGGCAATGGCCCAGCTCGGCATTCCCTTTCAGATTCACGACGTCGATATTCTGAAAGGCGAAACGCGGACGCCGGAGTTTCTGGCCCTTAATCCGAACGGCAAGGTGCCGGCGCTGAAGCTCGACACCGGCCAGGTCCTCGCCGAGTCCAACGCCATCCTGTTCTTCCTGGCCGAGGGCACCAACCTTCTGCCCGGTGATCGCTTCTGCAAGTCGGAGATGCTGCAGTGGATGTTCTTCGAGCAGTACAGCCACGAGCCTTACATCTCCGTCGCTCGCTTTTGGCTGAAGCTGGTAAAGGGGGGCCGCGAGCTCAAAGCCCATATGCTCGATGATTGGTGGGAGCGCGGATACGAAGCGCTCGGTGTCATGGAGCGTCACCTCGAAGCACATGATTTCTTCGCCGCCGGCCGCTATTCCATCGCAGACATTGCGCTCTACGCCTACACGCATGTTGCCGAGGACGGTGAGTTCGACTTGTCGGACTTCCCGCGCGTCAATGCGTGGATGGAACGCGTGCGTTCCCAGCCTGGCCATGTGCCGATGGACTGGCGACCGTAACGGCATTTACCATAAATCTGGGGATTCTGAGCAACACTCAAGCGTTAACAGCGCCTTACAACACGATGTTAACAAAAGGTTATTTGCCTTTCAGGCGGCCGCTTGCTTCGTGAAAAGCGCGGCGACTGACATGTGTGTAGTACAGTGCCTGTGTATCGCGTTTGCCGTGCCCTCGGCGCGGCGTGGCTTTTGGCGGCCGCTGCTTTGGTCAGCGGCATGCCTTTTATCAGCCTGGGTCCGGCCCCGGCCTGGGCGGTTTGTGTCGCGACCGGCGGTGCAAACCCCACAATTGTCTGTACCGGTATTGATGACAACGGCATCCAGGAGACCGGCGACTTTGACGACTTCACGATTGAAGATGGCGCGGCTGTTAGTCGGGGAGACGCCGTTGCAGGTTTTGTCGTCGGCACAACCGGCAACGTCGACGCCTTCCGCAACGATGGAACGATCACAGGTCTTGCGTTTGCACCAATGACCGGTGTCGACCTAGGCTCGGTCGGAGCCGGCGGTTTTATCAATACCGGAACCATCACCGCGTTTGGAGCCGCAGCTGCTGTTGTCGTCAACAACGACATAACCGGGCACTTTCTCAACTCCGGTACGTTGGAAGGCGTCGATGGCCTCCAAGTTCAGGGCAATCTGGCAAGTCTGACGAACACCAACATAATTGAGGGCTTTTTTGGCGACGCCATCGACGTCGATGGAACAATCGGAGCGTTGACCAACTCAGGATTGCTTTCAGGTTGGGACGATGGTGTTGACGCGGACACAGTTACGTCGCTCACAAATACAGGTACCATCTTTGCCGGTGATGACGGCGTGGAGGCCAATACGATTACATCGCTGACGAACTCCGGCCTGATTGATGGCCTGGAGGAAGGCGTTGATGCGACGTTGATAACGTCGCTCACCAATTCGGGGACTATTTTTGGCGGCTTCGCTGGCATTGCGGCCGACAACATCGGCACCATCGTCAACGATGGTGTTCTTGAAGGTGGCCGCTTCGAAGGCGTGTTTGCCGACGATGACATAGGGACGATCATCAACAATGGCACCATCTTGGGCGGTGACGATGCCATCGAAGCGGATAACATTGATGCGGTAATCAACACCGGTCTGATCGACGGTTTGGACGACGGCATTGATGTTGATGGCGGTGATCCTAACGACCCGACAAGTGTGATCGGCAGCATCGTAAACCACGGAACCATACTTGGAGATGATGACGGGATCGACGTTGGCACGCTGACCAGTCTGATCAACACCGGAAGCATCATTGGTGGCTTTGTTGGCGCCCCAGACTCTTCAGGCATTGCGGCAGCAGCAATCACCGATTTGGTCAACTCCGGTGTCATTATGACCGGTGGTGACATCACCGATACAACCACGCACGCGATTGAAGAACGGGGCGATGGCGCCACAAACCTCACCCTCAACGCCGGCTCAATCCTGATTGGTCGTGTTGATCTGGGCGGTGGACCCAACACACTCAATATCGGGCCTGGCTTGTCACTCAACTCAACCTTTGAAGGCGATAACACGGGCGAACTGCCAGCACTCGGCAACACGAGCAGCGCCCTCATTGCCTTCCTGGATGACACTACAGGTACGCCGAATACCCGCCAGGTCGTTGCCGTTGATCGCGCAGTTTTCGAAACGCTGGACGAAACGGTGTTTGATCTTCTTGCCGGCATCAATGGCGCTCTGGAGGAAGAAACCTTATCGACCAATGGTTTCGCCTCCGGCGACATGCCACAAGAAGAAGAACGTTGGCGCCTTGCCGTTTTTGGCGGATACAGCCATGAGGATCTGTCCGGCGATCCCCATGATGTCGATCACTGGTCAACCGGTGTGCTCGCAGGGTTTGAACTAGGAACCTTCGCCGGTCACGAGCTGGAACTGTTCGGCGGCATCGGCTTCTCCAACGCCGAAGCTGAGGACAATGCGCATGAACTGCAGACGCTTAGCCTCTTCGCTGGGGTCGACGGTTGGCGCGACCTAGCCGATTATGATGTCAGTTGGGGACTGACGACCGGGGTTCTGTTCAACCAGGCCGAGCGCAGCGTCGCCAACAACCTCGTGGCCGGCGGCTTGGAAAGAGCCAAAGCCGATTATACCGGCTTCTTCCTCTCACCCGACATTGAAGTGTCGACCCAGGTGGCCAACAGCTTGGCCGGAACAGACCTTTTTGGCTGGACCACTGGCAGTTTTTTCGAGCCAACACTTGCCCTGCAATACACAGGCGTCTTCGCTAACGGGTACACCGAAACCGGAACAACCAACCCACTGACCTTGGATAGCCGCACGCTGCACTTGGGCTCGGCCCGAGGCACCGTGACACTTCCGTTTGAAAGAATGCTATCGAGTGGCCAGCAGGCAACCTTGCGCCTAACGCTGGGCGCAGAACTTCGCGCGCAATTGGGTGACGACAGCCTTACCGGTACGCTTCTGGGTCAATCCGTCTCCACGTCGCTGGATGAAGATCGTTTTGATTTCGCAGCAATCGCTGGTCTGGACTACGAGCAGTCATTGTCAAACAGCCTAAGCGCTTTCGCACGGGCTGAGACACGGATTGAAATTGACGGATCGTTCGGTGTCCAGGCTCAGATAGGCCTTCGCGGCAGCTTCTGAAAAATCATCCCAGGCAGTCATTCAGGAAGCGAGACAAAGGCCCCATCCTGTGACGGTCAACACAGGCGCTTTGCCACAATTGGGTCATGAAAGGGTACGCAAACGGCCTTTTCCGCTCCCAGGTCAGGCCACACTGCCTTGCTCAAAAGCGAGCATCGCAACGTAAGACGTGCCGCAAGACTGCACCCGAAAGGGCTGACCCGTGACCCACCGTTTCCCCGCCCAACCCTATTCAGTTTTTCAGACCGAAGACGATGTTCTGACACCCGATGTCGATCAGTCGGCCAAGCAAGGACGGTTCGGTTTTCTGGGCCGCGTCGTGGAAGGCACTGGAATTGTTGCTGTGAGTCTAACAGTGGCTATCCTGGCCATGACGACTGCAGCCCGCGCCGATGAGGTCCTGCTTGCACGCGCAACTGAGCTGAACACCGGCGCAATGATGATCACCCTCGGGATCGTGTTTGCAGGCATGCTCGTGTCCGTGAGTCAGACCTGGCGTCATACCAGCAAGGGCATTGCAGCCGCGCCACGTCGCAGCCATCGCGTTTCCTAGAACTCGCTGCCAACATCAAACACCGTAAAGGCCGGCGGGAAACCACCGGCCTTCGTCATTCGCAATCGTGTTTGACTGCTAGAGCGTGTAGGCGGGAACATCCTCATAGCCGCCCGGTGCATTCTTAGCGACGCGGAAGTCGACCATCCGCTGGAAGGTTCGTGACCTCTGCAACCCACCAGACTTGACGGCGGCCGCTAGGGCCATTTTTGCATGAACCATCGGGCCGTCGATGTGGGGCGAGAGGTTCCGCATCCCGAGCCGCGAGCGAAGAACCCCGTTGGCATAGTGAACCGCGTACTGCTTGCGGATCTCAGGGGTGTAATGCTCAGTCGTGATCGACACATTGAGCATGCCCAGATTTTCTACCCGATGCGGCGCATTCAGCGGCCAGTGCAGCATCTCACCGGGTTTCAGATCGATGACCTCAGCGTGACGGTCAAACCAGGGATCGTAGGAAACCTCTTCCTCGGTCTCTCCCAGAATCACCTTCTCCATCTCAGCCTGTTTCAGGAAGGGGTCGGTGTTGGGATAGAGATAGACCCGCTTTTCACCACGGACCTGCCAGAGCGCCTGGCCGGGAATGTCGCAGTGATAATAGACCTGTGCGCCAGGCGAAGAAACGAGAATGCCCATGTTGCGCTTGAACGTCTCAAAACCTGGCACGTGAACCGCCATCTCCTCGAACATCTCGTTCAAGACATCAGCGTAGCGCTGGTCCACATCCATGACCTTGCGCATGTTGATCCAAATGCGGCCATTGGCGACGGCGTCAAAGACGTCGGCGCCGGAGGCAGCGCCCTTCTCGCCTTCACGCCAGAATGACTTGGGCGCACCAGGCTCAGCCATCGTGGTGAGGTTATAATGCTCGCGCGGATAGCTATCGATCAGGGACATCAGCGCTTCGTTTGAAAAAAGCGGATGTTCGTTGAGCGTGTGGTTCAGCTTCACGGTGTGCTTGCCCCACAAAGCCCGGTCTTCGTCCGTGAACTGTTTGAAAATCATGCCTGTCGCTCCAATCGCTGGCCATAAGCTGCGCGCGTGCGGAGGCGTTGCTCCTCAGCGCATCTGGTGAGAGCTAGCGTTTGGCAAGAAGTCATTCTAGAGTGTCTTTTTGATATATTGCGTTAGAATACCAGCGTTAAGCATTAACATTGTCACTGCGTCAGTGCATTACGTCATAGCATTGGCACAAAATCTCTAATGCGCA
>JBHJIX010000119.1:0-7845 GCA_050043025.1 Cohaesibacteraceae bacterium | reverse complement strand
CCAGTTCGGAGTGGAAGCGCAGAATACGAGTGCCGATGGCGTGAAAGGTGCCAAGCCAGGGCATGCCTTCTACCGCCGCGCCGATCATGCCGCCGATGCGCTCCTTCATCTCGCGCGCGGCCTTGTTGGTGAAGGTCACCGCCATGATCTGGCCAGGGTGCGCGCGGCCGGTTGCCAGGATGTGCGCTATGCGAGTCGTGAGGACGCGCGTCTTGCCGGTGCCTGCACCTGCCAAAACCAGGACGGGTCCATCCAGCGTCTCGACAGCCTGCTGCTGCTCGGGGTTGAGGCCGTCGAGCCAGGGCGCATCCTGAGAGCGCGCGGCAAGCGCGCGTGCGGTGATGCTGGGCGGTGAAGGCGGAGCGGTTTCAGTCACGTGGAATGCAGATGTTCTAGGGATGGCGAGGTGGGGGATCGATTGATTCGGCGGCCTTCAACTTAACGCATTGCGCGCGAAGCGCGCAGCCTGCGTTGTGGCAACCAGCATGTTGAGCCCTGTTTTGGGCGATCATACCCGCCATAGTTCGTTCTTTGTGTGTTCTCTTACTTGTGCTCTTCAATCGAGGCGTCAATAAGCGCCTCATTGAAGTGGCGCAGCGCGTCTACTTGGCGGGCATAGCCGACCGTTTGGGATAGTGCCGCCGCGCGCACCACTGGAATCTCGTCGTCTCCGGTTTCATCGAAGATTCGCAGGGCACGTTCCATCGTGTCCGACGTTAGAAGACGTGGCGTGCCTTCTTCGAGCGGCGGCGGTCGCTCGTCGAGATCAGCCGGTAAGCGTTCCATGAAGTCGATCACGCGCACCTGTCGCATCAACTGGCTATGGGGACCGTCGGAGACGGCGATGCCACGGCTCTCCAACTGCCAGTAGAAGTAAGATCGGCCGTGCACGGCGGTTGAAATGCCGGTTGCGATGGAGACAGTCAAAAGCAAGGCGATCGACAGGGTGTAGCCGCCGGTCAGTTCAAAGACGATCATGGTGGTTGAAAGCGGGGCGCCGATCACGGCCGCGGCGACCGCGCCCATGCCCAAGATGGCGTAAAGCCCTTCGGAGGACGCCATGTCGGGAAACACGCCGGCCGCTATGAGCCCGAAGGCGCCACCTGTCATCGCGCCGACATAGAGTGAGGGGGAGAAAATGCCGCCCCCAAAGCGCGAGGCGAGACAGATGGCGGTTGCGGCTGTCTTCAGGATGCCCAGCGTCAGCATCAGGTCGAGAGGCAGCTGATTGCGCAGTGCAAGGTCCGTTGCCTGGTAGCCGACACCCAGCACCTGGGGAAACCAAATCGCGATAAAGCCAACGGCGAGCCCGCCGACGGCGGGCCTGATCCATGTTGGCGCCTGCACCGTGCGCGCAACATAGTCGGTGCCAATCAGCCCGTACTGGAACAAGACGGCGACTAAGGCGCAGACCAGCCCAAGAAGCGCAAAAGCCGGGAACTCCCAAAACGAGGTGATCTGATAGTCTGGAATGGAGAAGGCTACGGCATCGCCAAAATAGAGCCGCGAGATGATTGTCGCGGCACCGGCGGCGATCACGATGGCCGCGAACGCCGACAAGGCATAGTGCCCCAAGATCACCTCATGGGCGAACAGTACCCCGGCGATTGGCGCGTTAAACGAGGCAGAGACAGCTCCGGCTACGCCGCAGGCGAGCAAGACGCGGTTGGAGGAGCGCGGCAGTTGGAACAGCCGGGAAATCGCCGCGGCGATGGTTGCGCCCAGATGCACAATTGGACCCTCTCGCCCGGTGCTGGCACCAAAGCCTAGCGAGGTTGCCGACACCAGCGCTGAGCCAACACCCGGCCAGAAGTGCAAACTGTCCTCCGGTGCGTGCTTGGCCTCAATGACGTCGGCAACGCCCAATGGCCGGCGCTGTGGCTGAATGTAGTGCAGGAACAGCCCAACGAGCAGTCCGCCCAGGGCCGGTACAAGCAGAACCATGTACCAGGGCAAAACGCGCGCAGCGCTTGCCACCTGCTCGGTCATGGTGCCAAGCCATGTCCACTGAACGGCGCCGATGAGTTCACGAAAGGCGATGGCGGCGAGCGATGTGCCGACGCCGATCGCCATAGCCAGCGACCAAACCAGCGGCTGTTTCTTGCGCAGTGCGTAAGTGATGTTGGGCTTTGCCCACATCAGCACGCTGTCGATGGTCGTTTGGATCGGGGTCGCCATGGCGCGGGTGTGGGCGGTGGACCTTCGTTGAGCGTTTGTGCTTTGCTTGATGCTTGAACATCGAAGCGCTTATTCTTGCGTTTGTGCAAGGGTTTATGACAGTTTTTCTCATGAAAGTGCCGGCGACAGGTGACGTTTGGTAAAGCCGACTGTACGAGGGGCATGGCCGTGCTGGCCTGATGCCTTACTGTTGACGCCGCAACCGGTTACCGAGAGCCGATGAATCGCCTCTTTCTCACCCTTGGCATTTTGCTCCTGATGGCGCTCACGACGGCGCTGATCGCCCCGCGCTTTATCGACTGGAGCACCTACACGGCGGTGATTGAAGAGCAGGCCTCGCGCCTGCTTGGACGCGAGGTTCACGTATCCGGTGCGGTTGATCTGCGCTTTCTGCCGATGCCACGGCTCACCTTTTCCGATGTTGAGATTGCCAGCCGTCAGGACGGCTCTGTGCCCGAGATTGGCGTTGAGCGCATGGAAGCGCTGATGTCCTTGGCTCCGTTCTTGCGCGGTGAGGCAGAAATCGTCGAACTGCGGCTGGAGCGCCCTGTTGTTCGTTTGTCGGCCCTTTCAGACCGGCGGCCCGATTCTTCGGATGATCGCTTTGATCCAGGCTCGGTTCAGATTGACGAGGCGGTCATCGTTGATGGTCGCATTGAGCGTTTGACGTCGACGGGTGATGTGCAGGTGTTGGTCGATGAGCTCAATGCCACCATGAGCGCACAGAGCCTCTTGGGACCATGGCGCGTTGATCCGGCGACGGCCATCATCAATGGCGAACGCGCCACGTTACGGATCAACTCGGGCAGGTATGGTGGCGATCGGCGCATGCGTCTGCGGGTCTCGGTGCTGCCTGTCAGCCGGCCTATGGAGATCGTGCTCGATGGCCATCTGGATTGGTCGGGCGAGCAGGCGGCACGCTTTGAAGGCCAAGGTCTGGCTCGCAGTCTGGACGAACTTATCGAAACGGCGGAGACGCCGCCGCTTTCCTGGCGGGTTGAAGGGGCGATTGATGCCGGTCTTGGCGGTCTCAACTCAGAAGACTTTGAGATCGCGCTTGGGCAAGCTGGCGATCAGGCGTTCCTTCTCAATGGACGGGCGGAGGTTAATCTTGGCAACCGGCCCAGATTTTCAGCGGAGGTCTCCTCTCGCCAGGTCGATCTTGCCCGCATGGTGGGCGGCGGCGCGGCCGCCCCTGTTTCCCTGGAAGCCGGGTGGCAGGCCGCTGGTGCGCTCGTCCGCTGGATCGATCAAACACCGATTCCAGGCGGTATGGCGTTCGATATCCCGGCCATTGTGGTTGGCGGTTCGGTCATTCGCGACATTGCATTCGAGGCAACCTACCGCCCAGGGCTGCCTATCGGCCTGAGCAATTTGCAAGCGGTGGTGCCGGGCGAAACATCGCTTGGGTTCACCGGCACCGTGGCGGCGGTTGGTGCCGTCGATGGGCAAGACCTGGCGCTTGAAGGTAGGATGGTGTTGGAGAGCGCCGCGCCCGACCTGTTCGTGCGCTGGTCGACGGGTCGGCAGGATGAAGGTGGCACGTTTTCCCAACTCACCTCCGCACGTCTGTCCGGTCGCCTGATCGCCGATCCCGATGAGGTTTCGCTCTCTGGATTGCAGGGTGCCATCGATGGCGCAGGTCTGACAGGGTCACTGGTCTATTTGCCCGTCGGTGAGGCGGGAAGCTCTCTTGATATTAACCTCAATGCCGGTCGCTTCGATTTCGGGTTGCTGGCTGGACTGGGCCGATGGTTGACAGGCGATGACAGCGCGGCCGCTCCCTCGCTTGTCGATAGGCTGAACGCGTCCTTGTCCATTGATGAGCTGGTGGCGGGCGCCGAAAATCTGGGCGAAGTGAGTGTTGAGGTCGCCGCGACGCCTGATCAACTTGTTCTGGAGGATGTCTCGGTTGGTGACGCCGCGGGCGCAAGGATTCGCGCATCCGGGGTGCTGGAACGCGGGGCCATGCCGCCAATTGGCTCGCTCGCGCTCGATGCTGATATGGAGCGCATTGGCGGATTGGTTCGCCTGGTGCGCGATGTGACCGGAGACCATCCGCTGCTCCTGGCCCTTGCGCGCAACGCCAACCTCTACGAGCCGGTTTCCCTGGTCGTGGGCTATGTCCATGATGCTGAATCCGGTCTCGATGTGGACATCGATGGCACGGTCAGCGGAACCGAGGTCTCGCTTGCAGGGCTGATGCCGCCGAGCGAGGAAGCGGCGCCGTTGCCACAAGGCTTAGGCGGGTTCTTTGATCGGCCGGCTGAGCTGCGCTTTTCCGCCCAGTCGAACGATGCATTTGCACTGATCGGTCAGCTTGGCATTCCGGCCCTTCCAATTGATTTGGGGGGTGAGGGGTCCTTTGTCGCCTCGCTCAACAGCAATGGGTCCGAGGCCCCGGATGTACGGGTCGCGTTCGATGGGCTGCAAACCTCGCTACGGCTTAATGGCAAGCTCAACGGCAGTGTGGCCGAAGGCGTCACCGGCATGACCGGGACCGGATCGCTTTTTGCCGATGATGTGGCGCAGCTTGGACTGATGGCAGGCATGGCGCTGCCAGGTCTCTTCGCTCCAATCAGCGCCTCGGCGCAATTTGATGTCGCCTACGATCTTGGCGGTGAAACGCTGCAATTGGATGGACTGGCGGGAACATTCGCCGACGTGCCGGTCGCTGGTTCAGCGTCCGTGCGGCACGACCCGCTTGGGTTCCATGCCGACATCGACCTGGAGGCGGACAGGATCGACATGCGATCGGTTTTGGCCGGGTTCGTAGGTCCTTCTGCCTTCGATCAGGGGTTCTCCGCCTCATGGCCGGAAGGGCCGCTCGCCTTCAATCCGCTACCTGCGATGATCGATCTTCGCTTGCGTGCTCCGCAGATGGAGCTTTGGGACGATGTCGTGGCGCGGCAAACAGAGATGGTTCTCATCGGTCGCGACGCTCAAGTGACGGTGGATCAACTGACTGGCCAGCTCTATGGCGGCGATCTTGATGCTCGCTTGTCGCTACGCGATGCTGATCGTGGTGCACTCGCGACCGGGCGGCTGGCGCTGACTGACTTCGATGCTGACCGATTGGCTTGGGAGCGACAGGGGCGACCGATCGTCGGCGGTGAGGCGTCGCTGAGCGTGAGCTTTGAGACCTCCGGCGGTTCAATCGCGTCCTTGATGTCCGGTCTGACCGGGGAGGGGACCATCGGGCTTGATGGTGTTGCTGTCTCGGGTCTGGGTTTGGAAGGCTTCTCGCGGATTCTCCAAGCCTCCGATGCCGGTCTTTTGCGTGAAGAAGATGACTTGCGGCAGGCGTTCAGCGATGCGCTTGGGGCCGGCACAATGCTGATCGACTCTGCCCAAACGCCTGTAACGCTGATCGGCGGCGTTTTGCAGGCAAGCAACCTTTACATTTCAAGCGCGATGACGGCTTTGCGCGGCGGTCTGTCGGTTGATCTCTCAACCGGGGATCTGGATGCTGATTTCTCCTATGCGGCAACCGACGGCCCGGGTGATGTCGAGGCGATGCCGAATGTCGGCCTCTCGTTCGCTGGACCAATAGCATCACCGGACCGCGATCTTGATGTGTCCCAGGTGGCGAGTTTTCTCAATGTGCGCCGCCTGGAGCAGGAAATTCGGCGCGTCGAAGCGCTGAATGCTGAAATTCTAGAGCGCGAACGTCTGCTGCGCATCATGGCTGCTGTGGACCTTGATCAGACGCGCCTTCAGGCCGAAGAGGCGGCTCGACTGGAACAAGAGCGTCTAGACCAGGAGCGTCGAGCAGCGGAAGAAGCTGAGCGGGCTGCGCGAGATGCTGCCGAGGCCGAAGAGCGACGCCTGGCAGAGGAGGCGGCCCGAGAGGCGGAAGCACAAGCTGCCCAGGAGGCAGCCGAACAGGCTGCTCGCGAAGCAGCTGAGGCTGAGGCAGCACGCCAAGCTGAAGAACAAGCAGCGCTTGAGGCTGCTGAAGAGGAAGCGCGATTGGCCGCTGAAGAAGCTGCCCGACAGGCCGAGGAGCAAGCTGCACGAGAGGCCGCCAGATTGGCCGAGGAACAGCGCGAGCAGGCCCTTCGCGAGGCTCTTCTGGAGCGCGAACGCCAGCAACAGGTGCTTGACCTTTCGCTTCCCTCGCTCGGAGAGCCTATCTTTGTTGAGCCCAACCCGCTGGTGCTGGGAGAAGAGCCGCCGCGCGCGACCGGCGCGCCGCTTGATCTCTCGCCGAACTAGCTATCGTCTGACAGACGAGCCTTTGTCAGCTCATCAAGAACCAGAAGCCTCAGCGCGCTTGCCAGATTGTTCTCCGGGTCTCGCTCGCGATCGATTGTGGCGATGAGTCCCGCCCTGCTTTGTCCGCGCTCAGCTGCGATCCTGTCCACTTCGTCCCAAAAGGGTCGCTCCAGCGCGATGGAGGTTGAGTGACCGGACAGCGTCACGGAGCGTTTGACCAGCATCGCCGATCAAGGCTCACGCTTATGGCCGTCGAGACGAGCGCTGGCCTGGTCCTTGGCTTTTTGCTCGGACGTTTTTTCTTGCTTGGTGCGTCCATGAACGCGGCGATTTTCTGCCGCCTTTTCCTCTTTTTCCACTCGCGCCTTGGCTTTGCGCGCCCGGCGGAGATTGATGACGTTGCCTGTCATGGCTCAACTGCCCGGTGGGTTTAGGAGGGCGCAATCATCTTGGCGGGTACGACGACGGCATCGAAATCGTCTTCGGAGATGCCGAGCGCCAGCGCTTCGACCTTCAGGGTCGTACCGTTCTTGTGCGCGTTCTTGGCGACCTTGGCGGCGAGATCATAGCCGTACTTCTCTTTCAGCGGGGTCACCAACATAAGCGAGTTCTCCATGCCCTTTTGGATGTTGTCCAAGCGAGGCTCGATGCCGACCACACAATTGTCGGTGAAAGACACGGCAGCATCGGCGAGCATGCGTACCGACTGGAGGAAGTTGTAAGCCATCATCGGATTGAAGACGTTGAGCTCGAAATGTCCCTGGCTGCCGGCAAAGGCGAGGGCGGCGTTGTTGCCGTGCACATGCGCGCAAACCTGGGTCAGCGCCTCACACTGGGTCGGGTTCACCTTGCCTGGCATGATGGATGAACCGGGTTCGTTTTCCGGCAAGGCCAGCTCGCCAAGGCCCGAGCGCGGGCCCGAACCCAAGAATCGGATGTCGTTGGCAATCTTGAAGCACGACATGGCAACCGAGTGGATCGCCCCATGGGTGAAAACCATGGCGGCGTGGGCCGCCAATGCCTCAAACTTGTTGGGCGCTGTGGTGAAGGGCATGCCGGTGATCGAGGCGATCTTGTCGGCGACCATTTCTGCAAAACCGACCGGTGAGGCCAGACCGGTGCCAACCGCCGTTCCGCCCTGTGCAAGTTCCATGAGCGCGGGCATTGTGTCTTCGATGCGCTTGATGCCGTTCGTTAGCTGTTGTGTGTAGCCGGAAAACTCCTGGCCCAGCGTTAAAGGTGTCGCATCCTGGGTGTGCGTCCGGCCGATCTTGATGATGTCCTTCCAGGCCTCGGCTTTGTCGTTCAGCGCGTTGCGCAGATATTGAAGCGCTGGCAGCAGGCGATGGTGCACTTCCTCTGCACAGGCGATGTGCATGGCGGTTGGAAAGGTATCGTTCGAGGATTGCGACATGTTGCAATGGTCGTTGGGGTGGATGGGCGTTTTGG
>JBHJIX010000118.1:0-43007 GCA_050043025.1 Cohaesibacteraceae bacterium | reverse complement strand
CCCGAAAACACACTGAAAGCCTTCCGCGTTGCGCACGAGTTGGGCGCCGAAATGTGGGAGATCGATGTGCGAGTGGCTGCCTGCGGCACCGTCGTCGTCAGCCATGATGCCTCGCTTGGGCGGGTCGCCGGTGATGACCGGTCAATCGCCTCTGCAACCGCCGAGGCACTGAAACAGACCCTGCTGCCGGATGGCGAACGCATCCCGACGCTTGAAGAATCGATCGCACTCGCCGAGGAAACCGGCACCGCGCTCTACATCGAGCTGAAGGATGCCGAGAGTGCCCCGGCGACCTGGAACCTGTTGAAGGCCACCGGATTCAAACACGCGGTCATCGGCGCTTTCGAGCCCAGCTGGATCGCAGACCTGCGAGACGCCGGCTGCCAATGGCCGCTCGCTGTTCTTGTCCCTCGCGAAGAAGACCCGCTGACCTATGCCGCCCAAGCCAAACCGGACATCATCCATCTGTGCTGGGAGAAGGCAGGCGACCGGCCTGATGCCCTCATCACCGAGGACCTTATCACCGCCGTGCACAATACCGGCGCAACGCTTGTCGCCTGGCACGAGGAGAGGCTGAACGTCGCCGAGGCCTTAGGCGCTAAGCCGCTACTTGGCATCTGCACCAACCGCCCGGAAATCCTGAAGTCTGCTCGGCATACCCATCCCATCGCCCTTGTTTGCCATCGGGGCGCCAACGCCTTTGCGCCGGAAAACACATTGGAAGCAGCCCGCATCTGCTTCGATCAGCGCCTCAACTATGTCGAGCTTGATGTCCGCACCAGCAAGGATGGCGAAATGGTCGTCATGCATGATGCCACGCTGGAACGCACGACCAACGGCACCGGGCTCGTTTCCGACCACACGCTTGCGGAGCTGCGGGAGATGGATGCCGGAAGCTGGTTCTCCGATACCTTCAAAGGCACCAAGATACCGACCTTGCGCGAAATGCTTACCCTCGCGCGCGATCATTCCTATGAGAAAGCCGGCATCTACATCGAGATCAAATATGCCAGCCCACGCGCGATTCTCGATGAAATCGAAGCAACGGGCATGCAGGATCATGTCTTCCTCTGGGGAGCGGACATCGACGCGCTGGAATGGCTACGCGCCCAATCCGAAACCCTCCAGCTGATGGCCCCGCTCTGGCTTTATGGCTCAGTTGAAGACGCCCACAAGCATTACCGCGCGCAGATCATCGAGTTTGACGTGACACGCGACGAGTTGACCGGGATTGCCACCTGCAAGGCGATGGGACTGAAGACAATGATCTATTCCCAGACCCAAGATTGGGATGAATTGGCAAGCTATCTCAAGTATAGACCTGATCTTGTAAACTTGGATCGCCCCGATCGCTTCAAACTCCTGGCCGATTACAATTGGCTTGAACGCGGGCAAGCATAAGAGGCCAAAGTGAGCGCGGGGGATCGACGCAAACAGGCGGTCACATCGCACGATGTGGCGCGCGCAGCAGGTGTTTCTCGCGCTTCGGTCAGCCGTGCTTTTGCCGCCGACGGTAACATTTCGCCAAAGCTACGCAGCCACGTTCTGCAAGTCGCGCAGGATATTGGCTACAGCGTCAACCAGCTCGCCCGTGGCCTGAATCGTCAGCGCAGCGACCTTGTGGGCATCATCGCCTCGCGCCTTGATAACCCCCATCGCTCCGCACAGGTGGAGGCGCTGACTAAGGGCATTGTCGCCAAAGGGCGGCGGCCCCTGCTTTTCTGTATTGAACGAAACGAGCCGGTGGACCGTATCCTCGGGCTCCTTCTCGACTATCAGGTCTCCGGCGTCATCATTACATCCGGTTCGCCCGATGAAACCATTGTCGAGCGATGCGCCGCCCATGAGGTCCCGCTCATCCTGGTGGACAGGCCCAACACAGATTGGGAGCGCGTGGACCATGTAACCGGCGACAATGTTGCCGGTGGACGCATGGTGGCGCAGGCCCTGCAAGAAAAAGGGCGCAGCCACATTACTGTTGTTCGCCCCAAGCGCATTACCCATGCGATGAGCGAGCGCGTCGATAGCCTGATGGCGACCTGCGGCGAGCTTGACATTGCCGTTGAAACCATCCTCATGGATGGCTCGGACTATAACGCAGCCCTTTATAGCGTGTCGCACTGGCTGACCACGCAAAACGCGCCGGCACGTGATGGCAGCACAGCCCTTTTCGTGCCCAACGATATCTCTGCCCTTGGCGCACTGGATGCCTTGCGTGCAGCCGGCCTTGCCGTGCCTCAAGACATCGGCCTGATGGGCTATGACGATATCGCGCAGGCCGCCTGGGTTGGCACAAGCCTGAGCACCGTGCGTCAGGATCCTGATTCCATCGCTGCAGAGGTACTCGCGCTCCTTGCCCGACGCATCGAAACGCCCGATAGCCCTCCCACAACCATCCGCATTCCTGTCACATTGCAACTGAGATCGACCCATTGACCGCCATACCCCACGCTGCCCAGCCCTCCACTCTTGAGACACAAGCGCTGGAGGATCGGCTGGCCCTTGCCTGCGAGGTGGTGCGACGGGCTGGCCAAGAAGCACGTAAGGCGTGGCAGGCTGGCAGCCTTTCCGTGGATGTCAAAGGGCATCAGGACTTTGTCACCGCTATCGACCGCGACACCGAAACAATGATCCGCAATGAACTGACCAAAGCCTTTCCAGGTGATGGGGTGTTAGGCGAAGAGTTCGGCGGTCCTAAAAGCGACGGTCCACTTTGGGTGGTCGATCCAATCGACGGAACGGCCAACTTCATTCGCGGGTTGGCAGATTGGGCGGTTTCGCTGGCCTTGGTCGAAGGCAACCACCTGCATCTCGGTATCATCTATGATGGCGGGCGTGACTGCCTATATTGGGCGCGGGCCGGCCACGGCGCCTACGTCGAGGGCAAGCCGGTGAGATGCGCGGATACATCCGACCCCAATCGTGCGCTCATCATGCTCGGAACCAACGGCCACACTCCGCTTGACCTACACCTTACCGATCACCGCAAGCTGGATGCGCTTGGTGCAGCCTACCGTCGCCATGGATCGGCAGCGACAGGACTTTTGATGGTCGCAGATGGCCGCGTCGACGCTTACTACGAGCGTTCTCTTAATGCCTGGGATGCCTTGGGTGGACTGTGCATTGCACAAGAAGCTGGTGCCTCGATCAAGATGCCCACTATGGAACTCTTCCTGTCTGCTTCCGGCCCAGTCCTCTGTTCCGTTTCTCCGATGCTGGAGCAACTGGACCTTGCGTTTGCGCCTCATGAGCTCAATGTGGCGCTCGGTGGTCTTTGACTTTCCCAATTGGGTCGTCAACCGATCCTGTTCATGCTGAACAGGTCATCCCGGATGCCTCACAGCTGACAATCTCGTTGGACCCTGGACATTGTTCCCGCAACCGTTGTTTCAGCGCCTGGCCCGAGATGTTCACTCGGTTCTGAACTCCGGCGACTCCATCGCCGACTAGCGCTCCTTTACGCCAAGCGCGCGCATGAGGGCGGCCTTCATCGCCGCAATATCAGCGCCGGCCGTGCGCATGGCTACTTGCGTCTCATCGCTTACGGGCAATGCGCCCAGCCTCGCTAGACGCGCAAGCTCGCTCTTGTGCGGCTTCGCTGACCCCGCACGACCCGCAAACACCAACTCGCGCACATAGGCGCTGACAGAGCGACTCCCCGCCCGGCGCACCAAGTCGGCGCGCTCCTGTGGCGTCAACCGAATGGAGATCGGTTCGCGCGAGGTCGTCTTGGTCATGTCTTAAAAGGCAAAAAGGTTGTGGCCGCACACTGCATCGCAGGCCCGGCGTCAAAAAGGGTTCAACTGTCAGGGTATCAATGCCGCCCCTGGCTCATGGGCGAAGGAGCGGCTGAAGTGCGCGGCGTTCAGTCCCGATCATGTCGGATCAGGCGCAGGCGCCGCAATGGGTTCTGAATTTTGATCCTCACCAAAATCGGGCAGGGAACTCAAAATTGCCTCCCAGTCTTCCAGGTCTTTGAAAAGATCATCGAAATGGTTCGGACTCTGTCCCAGCAGGTCCGCCATTTCATGATTTGGCTCATCTCATAACCCGCTGAGCGGGATCGCAGCGGAATGAACGATTTTGTAATCCTCGCACGGACCAGTTCGGACCCAAGGTTTGGCAATTCAGTTCGGCCCCGGTCTGCCTGGCCTAATTTCGATCTAAACTCTTACAAAGGGCTGTGCCTCGCGTTCGCCTGCCAGTTCAGCGGCCTATCTACCAGGGAGGTGTGTATGCCGCTGCCTGGTGCGCACCCCGCTGTCGTGGAACGGGCCAGCGCCCTACCACAAATGGCTTTTGTTCGACGGCCGAAACGTTTGGTCATCGCGAACTGCGGCAAAACCCTCTAAGCAGCTTTCGGTGATGACACAGCGGTTTGCTGCAGCACCGGTAGCTCAATCCTAAAGGCGCTGCCGTTTCCGAGCTTCGACGAAACAGACAAACGACCGTGGTGCTTGCCTTCGATGAGTGAACGGCAGATCGCCAAACCCTGACCGGTGCCCTTACCAGGGGCCTTCGTTGTAAAAAACATGTCGAAGATACGACGCTGTATCTCTGGGTCTATTCCGCCGCCATTGTCGGCGACGTCGATCACCAAACTCTGCGCGACACGGTCAACCGTAATGGCGATCGTTCCGCGGTCCGCTTCTTGATCTTTTTGGCCATCTGCGATGGCGTCGGCGGCATTGACAATAAGATTGATGAGGACCTGAGAAAGGTCTCCTGGATAGCAAGGCACGACGGTATCTTTCGTTCGGCACTCAACGCTCAGTTCAGCGCTGTGTCGCCACTGCGATCGTGAAACGGTCGCAGCGGTTTCAATGAGGTTTCGGATATCGGTTTCCTGGCATTCTCCATCATCGGGATGGGAGAACTCTTTGATCGATCGCACGATTTTCCCGATGGACTCAACGCCATTGGCCGCTTCGCTGAGTGCTGCTGGAACCTCCTCACGCAGAAAGTCCCAATCAATCGCCTCAAGCTGCGGCCCGATCTGCGCGTCTTCTTTCTCGCTCAGCTCTGACACCAGTGCGACAAGATCATCAAACGATCCGCTGAGAAACCGAATGTTATCACCGATGAACTGAGTGGGTGTGTTGATCTCATGTGCCACGCCACTGGCGAGCGTTCCAAGCGATTCCAGCTTGTGGGCCTGAAGCAGTTCAAGTTCCAACTTCTGGTTTTTCTCCAGAGCCTCATACTGCTCGGTGATATCGGTATCGACGAGCACGGCACCACCGTTTGACATAGTGTGTTGGGTGCTGACGATGACCGTCCCGTCCTTCAAACGACTTTGCCAGCTGTGACCCTTCGATTTGAGCGACAAACGTTGCATGCGCTCATCGACAAACCGTAGCTCACTCTGGTCGGTACCGGCCACAGTGGCTTCCGCGATTGGCAACAGCACATCCTCAAACGGCGTGCCGGCAACGGTTTGCTCTTTGGAGATCGGGTACATTCGCAACGCTGCTCTGTTGGCGAACTCCAAGCGTCCGTCTGAATCTACGATGAATATGCTTTGAGAGACACTGTTCATCGCATCACGAAGCAGCGTTTCGGCATAAGCCCTGCCAGCTTCAGCTCGCTCACGAGCCTCTTGGGCCTCTTTGGCGTATTCGGCCAGAGAGCTGGACATTTTGTTGAAGCTGTTGGCGGTATCGGCCAGCTCATCTCGGCCAGTGACGGTCATTTGATGACCGAACTCGCCGCCTGCCACGCGTTTTGCGCTGCGCCTCAATCGAGCAAGTTGACGTGTCAGGACGGTCCCTAGCGCGAAGCCAAACAAGGCCACAAGAACGATTTCCACGCCTGCGATCGTAAGCATGCGCTTGGTGCCGTCGGCTAAGACTGTATCCAAAAGATGTGTCGAAAGGCCGGTCTCAACGGAACCGAACTCATTGCCACCGACGACAATCGGTGCGGACAGGTCGATTCTCTGGTCGTCCGCATCTCTGGCGCTTTCATCGCTCACGAATGGTGCATTCAGGGCGTCAGCGTCGCCACCTTCAGAAAGCACCAGGCCTTCCTTGTTGCGGATGCGGATATAGACAAGTCCCTCGTTTCGCAGCGTTTGTTGAACCAACGAGTCCAGCGTTGCCAGGTCGAAAGAAATCGTGGCGTCACTCGTCATTGTCGCCAGCAGTTGCGTCGTCACCTTCGCGCGGGTGAAGAGTTCCTGTTCATTGGTGGTCTTCAAGTGGTGAAGGCTATTGCCAACCAAGGTAGCGAGAACCACGACCTCAATGAGCGCAATGCCCAGGATTGTCTTCAGCCGGAAAGACATTGCAACTCTCCGTCATCGGCAATCTCAGTTTGATGATCGGTCAAGTTCAGTGAACGCACATCATCCCAATCCGCATCGGCTGCGGCCTCAAATCCCGTCATGCCCAGAGGGCTCAGCAGAGCTTCGTCTTCTACCGCAAGAAGAGCAGAGGCAAGCGCGTTTCTTGCCTCATCGGATAGATCGGCAGAGCTTGCAAAAGCATGCGGAGTGTACTCAGCGGTCTGGTAGATTACCCGCAGCTGAGAGCGCAGATCCTCGGGAATGTTGCCCAGTGTTCGGCCGACGCCACCGCCTGCAGAGAACAGCCCAAGCGCCACAGATCGGTAAACGGAGTCATGCGAGTTGACATAATGAGGCGTGAAGCTGATCTGCTCACCGCGAAGCTCGGCGCGCGGTATGACGCTGGCGCCGAAGGCTGCCGGCGACGGAAAGGCGAGGTCGCTCCCTTCAAGATCACGCAGATCATCAATGTCGCTATCAACCCTAGCCACCAGAACGCCACGAAGGCGTTTTTCCGCTTGGAAAGCGAAGGCCTCGTAGCCCGCCGATGAATGAAACACGGTGTAGTGGTACGGATTCATATAGGCGACGTCGTAGGCGCCGCGCGCGAGGCAGGCCTCAAAGGTCGGGATATCCTTGGCCGTCGCAAACTCCACAGCGTACCCGGAATCCTCGCTGAGCCGATCGAGCAGTGGAACCCAAACCTCGGCAAGACGCGTTGCGGACTGCTGTGGGACAATGCCAAAGACGATCTTCTCCGCGTCGGCGCTAAACGCGCGCTGAACAGCGGGCAATTGAGCCATGCAAGAAGCAACCAAAACTGCAAAGCTCGCTCTCAAAACGCGATTTGACCCGGCGCGAAAGCTTAGTTTTTTGTCCATTACGCAGTCCTCCTCTAGACTGCTTCATGGTAGAGCGATCATTATTATTATTGAGGTCCCCATTTAGGGACATCTGCCCTTTGTATTGCCGTTATTTTGCATAAATATAAATTGTGTAAAATGAATCATTAATTGGACAAAAGCAGTTTTAATCTATGCGGCAGTGGGTAGGCGCCAAACCTCAACCTGCCGGGGCATCTGCCCGATTCCCTCAATGTTCTTAAGACGCTTGATCGTAAGATTTGTCAGGGTGCTGCCAGATACGAGCAGGCGCGTTCCTTCCAGGTCAGATATGTCGGTTGCAGTAACATCACCTTCGAGCAGTGCATTTACATCAACATTTTTGCGCACCATGCCTGATCGAACCGCGAACAACTGGTCAGTTGCCAGGTTCGCCTCAACGGCCCCGAGAATCTGCGGATCGTACTGCTCTGCATTCCGATTAAGCGCCTCGATGGCATCAGCAAACGACACCTCTTCATCCACCGTAGCTTCTGCCAGATCCAGAAGCACCTTTAACAGTCGCCCGATGACGGGAATTGTCTCGCCGCTGACCTCGTCGCTGGGAAACCCTGAGCCATCGAAGCCTTTTTTAGAGTAGTAGATTGCCTCTGCGATACCTTCCATGCGTGGAACATTGCGGAGCAGGTCACGTCCATTGGCCGGAACGCGTTCCAGGAGAAGCTGCTCCTTCTCGCTAAGCGTTTCACCAGCATAGTGTTTTCTGGTGACAGAGTCGGGGATTGTCACTGCCCCCAGCGTGCAAAGCATGGCAGCAAGATCAAGCTCCCAAGGTCTCTCGATTCCGATTTCGTCTGCGAGCCGCTTGGCCCAGCGGTGGACATCGGAGGACCGTTTGAACGCATTTGGCTTGGAGAGCGCCAAGACATCGGTGAGAACCTTGACGCTCCCGGAAAGGGTTTCCTCCAAGAGCGCCTTTTCCGCCAACAAATACTGATGATGTTTGCTGGCCGCTGTTATCGCCGTCAGCAGGTCCTCCGGCCCGCACGGTTTGTTGATGAACCGATAGATCTGGCCTTCGTTCACCGCTTTGATCGCCGTTTGCTGATCATCATTTCCGGTGAGCATAACTCGCACTGTTGTGGGCCATCTTTTGGCGACATGAGCCAGTAGCTCAACGCCCTTCATGTCCGGCATGTTCTGATCGCTCACGATAACTTCGAACGGACCGTTGTTCTGAAGGTAATCAAGAGCGTTTTTTCCACCTTCAGCCGTTACAAGTTCAATCTCCTTGCGCAACACGCGTCTGGCGGCGTTCAGAAGCCGCTCATCGTCGTCCACCAGAAGAACCCGCATGCGACTAGACATTGGCTTGGCCTCCCAGATGAGCAGCGTAGCTTTGAAAAACACTTGAGCAGATTGGCTCGATAAGATCGGTTGAATCCAGATTTGCCGGCAAGTCTCGTAACCTCCCAAGGGCATCAATCAGTTTCCGAGGGAAGCCGAGAAGCGTTGCGGGGAATGCGGCGGACGCGACAGAAGCATCGGTCTGCTTGTTCCTGACGATTGAACCAAGGCCGCAAAACAGAGCAGTCGCATAGATCGTGTCCAAAACCTCTTGGTTCTCGGTCTTGCGCGCACCGTGAGCGCGAGCCTCTTTGGCAAGCGAGCCGTAGAACCTGTCCAATCCTTTTTCGTCCGTATCGTTGGTTGCCTTGCCCAGCCGGCCCTGCTCCAGCAAAGCGCGTAGATGATCAAGACCGAACGACTTGATGGCCCTTTCAATGCTGGCCGTTTCAATGGCGCGGCCAAAATAGGCAGAGTTGGCCAACTGCAAGACCCGCGCCGACAGGCCGGGGTCGGTTGAAATGATCTCTGCCGCGACGGCCGAAGAGCAATTCTCGTCGTGCAGGCAATGCGCGAGCGTCAAGTACACGACCCTATCGGTCCTCAGACGATCAAGAAACGAAGCGGTTTCAAACTCAGCGAGATCACCTGGAGTCCAACGACTGGTCAAAACGTTCGCAATTGAATCCGCGAGCTTTTCCGGCGTGCATGGCTTGGCAAGAAACTGATGACTGCGTCCGACGATCCGATAGGTCTCACCAATGTTGGCGTCGCCAGAGAGCACGAAACGTATCGTTCCGGGCTGCCGAAGGGATATCCATTCCAGCAGTTGCGCACCATCAATGCCCGGCATGCGCATGTCGGTGACCACCAGGTCCGCGCCGCTTTCGCTCAGCGCCTCAATGGCGTCAGCGCCGCCACAGGCAAACCTTGAAGTCCAGGCGCCGCGCCGGCTTCGCATGAACCTGCGGAGTCCTTTCAGAACATACGCGTCATCATCCACGAAAAGGACAGTAGGCATGGGGGTCGACTGTACGCTGCTCGGCAGCTCATGGCCGCTTGACAGTTCGTGATCGCCTCTCATGCCTACTGCCCTTCTCTTCGTGTGTGGTGCGGTCTGGAGTCAGGGTCTTGGAAACCCAACGCACGACGACCTTCTAGCCGGCAGTTAAAGCTGCAAATATCCTCAATTGAGGACAAAATTACCGATAGACGATCTAGTAATCGTCAACGTTATAAGAAGATCAGATTCTTCATTAAATATTTATGTAAATTGTATTCTCAACAAATGACGTTGTATTGGGCGCTTTTAAATGCCGAGCGGGAGGCCGGCACCGGCGTCGACAGCAACAATTGCACCAGCTCCGCCTGCTTGCTGACGCCTGTTTTGGAGAAAACGCGCTTGAGATAAGTTCGGGCGCTCGACATGGTGATGCTGCCCGCAACACAGGCATGCTCAAGCGACCCGCCAGCTGCCTGAGCGTGTGCAACGGTCGCCTCGGCCTTTGTCAAGCCAAACAACGCCTGAAGAGCCTCAAGAGGTGGCACGGCAACCCGCCCTGGATCAGACAGGAACAATGCCACGTGATCGTTCGATATGGCTTCGATCACCACTTGAAAGTCACGCTGATCGGAAGCCGTCGGAAGGCTCAAGAAGCCGATCGCATCGCTATCGTCAAACTCCGCCTCTTGCACCAATTGGCGAAGCTCCTGCGTCCCTTCAGGGGCAAACGCCCTGAAAGCACCGGTCCGATCAATGGCGATGCCGTTCTTTGCTGCAACCAGATCGCTGGCGCTTCCATTGAGGTACGCCACTTGGCATGCCCGATCGACAACCACGACGGCCGTTGAGAGCCTGCTCAAGGCAGTATCTGCGAGGTCGTGATGCCCAAGCGCATCACGACTGGCTTCTTTGCCCTGCCAGCTCAAACCTTCCTCAATTGCCTTTGTTAGGTCGTCGATCGAACAAGGTTTGGTGAGGAAACGAAAAAGGCGGGCATCGTTGATGGCAGCAATGGCAGACTGCAAATCACCGGCGCCGGTCAATAGGATAAAGACTGTATTCGTGGGTGCGGTCTTCCGCATTTCCAAGATCATTTCAATCCCAGACAGCGCGGGCATATTGAGGTCGGAAACAACGACATTGGGCGGAGAGTCGATTGCCCTTTGCACAGCCAGTTCCGCATCAGGCTCGAATGTCATTTCCCATTGCGTTCGATGCCGATGCACCCCGCGGCGTAGTGAGTTGAGCACCTGGACGTCGTCATCAACGAAGAGGACTTGAGGCGAGATGTGACCAGACCCGTTCATACTGGGAAACTGACAGACCGAGCTTAACGATTCCCTCGTATTGGCTCCCCTGCCAACCATCGACACGTAGCTTTGCAGCAAGTAATGTCGGATCAGCTAGGACCGGACTATTGCTTCAGCATCAATTTCGACCAGATGATCCCCAATCAGGCCGGCCACCCGATAGAGCGTGTTCGCCGGTTTGATATCGCTAAACACTCGGCCATGGGCTCGGGCGATCGCTTCCACATCAGCTTCATCTGCAATGTAGACCCGCGTTCGGGCGATGTCGGCCACGGTGCCACCAAGCGAGGTAACTGCGGCGATGATCCTGTCGAGAATGTAAGTGGTTTGTGCTGCCGCGTCCTGTGGGGCGACGGCGCGGTCGGCGCCGGCAACGGCGGTGGTGCCGGAGACCAGAATCCGGTCGCCGATCCGCTGGGCGCGGCAGTAGCCAGCGACATCTTCCCAGTAGGAACCGGTCAGAACCTGCGTGGCTCCGGTTTCGTTGGTCTGTGGTTCGAAGGGTTTTGGTAGGGCATCAAGATGGTGAGAAAGGTCGCCCGACGCGGTTAGAAAGGGCGGCGTGCGGTACTCATCTCCGCAATCGCCAGGAATAGACTTGGTTCCTGCAAAGGCCTCGTCCAGCGCTGCCCTGTCCGCATCATCAAGTTCGAACGAAAAGAGCTGGCTGTTACTTGCGGTGTGGACGCTTTCGCCTAGTCGCGCTCCGATGATGACACCTGCGACTCGTTTCTGTTCGAGCACCCAGCGCGTTGCAACATTTGAGACGGACACGCCATGCTTTGCGGCAATGGAGGCTGCAGTCTGTAACACGGTCTGAAACGCGTCCCATCCACCGGCAGTCTGGATGAAGCGGTGGTACTTCATCTTCGACCAGTCTGCGATGTCGGCCGGTTCGCGCTGGCCCAGCCATTTGTCAGACAGGAATCCACCATTGAGTGTGCCGTAGGCAAGCAGCCAGGCGCCATGTTTTGCGCATACCTGGGCGAGATCGCCAGCCGCACGGCGGTCCATCAGCGAGAAACTCACCTGATTGGTCAGAAGCGGCACACCATCGGAAAGCGCCAGATTGAAATGAGCGGCGTCGAAGTTCGTCACGCCCAGTTCGTTGATGAGGCCCTCATCGCGCAAACGCGAAAGTTCGTGCAGCGCATCAAGCCATTCTGGATGTTCAAAGCTCCACCAGTGGAACTGCAGGAGGTCGATCTGCTCGACCCCGAGCCGCTTGAGCCGATCTTCAACGCCCGCACGTACCACCTCGGCTGTCATGGGCCCTGGCGCCGGGCACCATTTGGTGAAGGCGTGCGGTCGGGGAGATTGATTCCGTGCTAGGAGATGCCCGGTGAGAATCTCGGCGCTGCCGTAATGGTCGGCCATATCAAAGGTATCAAAGCCTGCCTCAGCGTAGGCCAAAAGCCAGTCCGCGCCTTTTTCCGGAGCGATGATGTTCCCGTCTTTCTCGATATCAGCGACTTGCCACAGGCCGGTCAGCGCGCGGGAGACGGTAAGTGTATCTGACAGGCGGAAACGGTCGGGAGGGTTTGTCATGCGTTTGGTCATCCCGTGCTGGAAAGCGCGCGAAACCAAACTGATGGCAAGGCTTACGCCTTCGCTTGACAGGGCCGCCGCTTCTTTGGAACGTGCTATTTCATATCCAAAAATGGTCGGCAACACCGAACGGCCGTGCGGAGTTTTGGGTCCGGTCGAGCGGAAGGTTGCGTGATGGAGAAAGATGGGGACAGGGGCTTCTGGCGCTTCGATCTGCGGGTCGAGACGGTCCTTGATGGTCGCACGCCTGTCTGTCGGCACATCGAGGGTGAGAGCTTTCAGGTGATCGGTGAGAACCTTGTCTTCGACAACCAGCAGAAGGTTTCCATGTACGCGCTGGCTGCGCTCTTGCCGTTGCTGCCGGCCAAACAGCGCGTGACCGATGACGATGACTGGATGACCACAGATGCCGAAATCGCCTGTCCGGACCCACACTGCGGTGGGCGCTTTAAGGTTATCCGACAAGGCAAGCGCTGGTTCTCCCACGCCGCGACCACCGGCTTGCCGGACGAGCGATCTGACCCCTATTGGCAGGGCGAGACCTCATGAGCGCCAAGACGCAGGTTGAAAAGGCCGAGCTTCGGCCCGGCCATGCCATTTCGCGCGTCATTAAGGGTGGCTGGCAACTTGCCGGCGACCACGGCGAGGTGCGTCTAGACGAAGCCATCGCCGATATGGAGGCGTTTCTAGACGCAGGAATCACCACCTTCGACTGCGCGGACATCTACACCGGCGTTGAAGAGATGATCGGCACGTTCATCGCTGATGTCCGTAACCGTCGCGGGACCGAAGTCGCCAACAAGGTGGTCGTTCACACCAAGCTGGTGCCGGACCTTGCGCGCCTTGCCGACATCCGTCCCGATGAGGTTGAAGCCATAGTCGATCGATCGCTCAAGCGGTTGCAGATCGAGCGAATACCGCTGGTGCAGTTTTATTGGTGGGACATGAGCGTTGGAAACGCTGAGGAGGCACTCGATGTGCTCAAGGCATGTCAGGCCAAAGGCAAGATCGCCAATCTAGGCACGACGAACTGGGACACGCCAGTGATGGACCGGTTCTGCGATGCCGGGTTTGATTTGGTCTCAGCACAGGTCCAGTACTCGGTACTGGACCGGCGCCCGGGTGGCGCATTCAGCGCTTGGGGCGCACAGCGGGATGTGCAGATATTGGCCTATGGAACGCTTGCGGGAGGGTTTCTCACACCAGCATGGCTCGGCCAGCCCGACCCTGGCTTTGCCTTTGAGAACCGTAGCCTCATCAAGTACCGGCTGATCATCGACGAGTTTGGGCCTTGGGACTTGTTCCAGGCGCTTTTGACGACCCTGCAAACCATCGGCAACAAGCACGGCGTGTCCCTATCCAGCGTTGCGACACGCTGGGTGCTCGATCAGCCCCAGGTTGCGGCAGCGATCGTCGGCGCGCGCTATGCCCGCCATCTGCCCAAGACGCTGGAGGCGTTTTCGCTGGCCCTTGATGACGAGGACAGGCAGGCCATCGCGGGCATTCATGCGCAGGCAAGCGGACCGGGCGGGCCAGTCTACGGTCTGGAAGGTGACCGCACGAGCCGCCATGGCCGGATCATGAAGTACAACCTCAACACCAACCCGGCTGATGCGGTACACGGCGCGTGAGCGAAGTGGTTTTGACCCTCTCTGGCCTGACCCGCGACTTCGGAGCGTTCCGTGCCGTCGATGGCGTATCGCTCAAAATTCGGCGCGGCAGCATGACCGGGCTGATCGGCCCCAATGGTGCCGGCAAGACAACCTTGTTCAACATGATTGCCGGCACGTTGAAGCCGAGCGCCGGCACTGTGACCTTGGACGGCAAGGGCGTGACCGGCCGGTCGGCCGAAGCACTCTTCGGGATGGGGCTTGCGCGAACGTTCCAAATTCCGCGTCCCTTCAAGCGTATGAGTGTCATCGACAATCTGCTCCTCGCGCCGCCGGCCCAGATCGGCGAGAGCGTGCCGGGCGCTTTGTTCAGGCGTGGGCGGGTCGCTGAGCAAGAGCACGCTTTGCGTGAAAAGGCGCAAGACATCCTAGGTTTCGTCACGCTCAACCATCTCGCTGACCATCCGGCGGGCAAGATCTCAGGCGGGCAGATGAAACTTTTGGAGCTTGGCCGCGCCTTGATGGGCGACCCAAAGGTGATCCTGCTTGATGAACCGGCTGCCGGCGTGAATCCATCGCTGACCGCAATCCTGATCGACCGGATCGAAGAGCTAAACCGGCGCGGGATCACGTTCGTGATCATCGAGCATGACATGGATTTCGTCATGCGCCATTGCGACCCGGTAATCGCACTGGCCGAAGGGAAGGTGATGTTTGAGGGTACGGCTGAGGAGGCCCGCGTAAACCCCGAGTTACTCGATGCCTATCTTGGAGCGCCCGCATGACAAGCCTGCAGGTGGAGGGTGTTGAAGCAGGTTATGTGCGAGATCTACCGATCCTGGTTGGTGTCGATCTGGTCGCCGAGGCCGGCAAGCTGACCACGATCATCGGCCCCAATGGTGCGGGTAAATCGACCTTGATCAAGGCGATCGCTGGGCTTGTGCCGGTCAGCGATGGGCGGGTGAGGTTGAGCGGACAAGAGATCACAGGCCTGCGCCCGGATTTGATGGGTGAGCACGGGCTCGCCTATGTGCCGCAGACGGACAACATCTTCCGCACACTGACTATCGATGAAAATCTGGCGCTGACCCTTCGTGGTTCTCACGATCCTCGTGCGCGGATTACAGAACTCTACGAGCTGTTTTCCGCGCTGCGCGACAAGCAACGTGAGAAGGCCGCCGCGCTCTCCGGCGGTCAGAGACAGATGCTCGCGATGGCCATGGCATTGACCCGGCGACCGCAGGTGATGCTCCTAGATGAACCCTCTGCCGGTCTGTCACCGAAGATCGCCACTGAAGTGCTAGATATGGTGCGTGGGCTGGCTGATCAGGGCGTGACGGTGCTCCTGGTTGAGCAGAATGTGAAGCAAGCGCTGCGGGTTGCGGACCACTGTTACATCCTTGCCGAAGGGCGTAATCAGGTTGACGGGCCAGCAGCACAGATCGCCAACGATCCAGTGGTGGGCGAGATTTATCTCGGCGGCAAACGGATGAACGCCGCATGATCCAGGCCATACTTGATGGCGTGCTGACGGGTGCAATCATTTCGCTTGGGGCCATCGGCCTCTCGCTCATCATGCACATGCTGCGCTTTGCCAACTTCTCCTATGCCGAGCTGCTCGCGATCGGTGCCTACGCAGCTTTGGTGTTCGACGGGCTGTTTTCCGCTTTGGTCCCTGTTCTCGATCAGGCGTTTGCTCCGCTAACTCTGACGGGCGCGCTGGCACTTGCCATGGTGATTGCGATGGTTGTGACGGGCCTGTCGGCGGTGATCATCGATCGACTGGTGTTCCGTCGTATCCGTCTGAAAGCTGACCCGCTGTCGATGGTTTTTGCGAGTTTCGGCGTCGCGCTCATCATTCGCAATGTGATCGTGCTGATCTTCGGCCACCACGCCCAGCTTTACAGCCAAGAGATCGCCCGGGCGCATGTGTTGAGCTTTGATCCCCTGATCCTCATTAAGCCAGACCAGGTGTTCGTTCTGGGCTTAGCGCTGGTGCTGATGTTGGCGCTGCATGTCATTTTGACGCGCACGACCTTTGGCTTTGCAATCCGTGCGGTGGCCGAAAACCCAACCCTGGCCCAGGTCGCTGGCGTGCGCTTGTCAGCGATCATCGTCGCGGTTTGGATCATTGCGGGCAGCCTGTCCGCGGCAGCAGGTACGCTCTACGCGCTGACCAACCAGCTGAACCCGCTCATTGGCCATGTGTTTCTCCTGCCGGTGTTCGCTGCGACCATCGTGGGCGGCATAGGCAGTGTGTATGGTGCCGTGCTTGGTGGTTTTATCGTCGGTATTGCTTCTGGTCTCGCGCTGATGCTGCTGCCTCCCGGTTACGCACCAGCGATGCCGTTCCTGATTATACTCGCAGTGCTCATCCTGCGGCCGCAAGGGCTTTTCGGTGAGGAGCCACGATGATCGGGCTCATCTCCTACCTGTCATTCTTTCTCACCATGGCCGGCATCATGGCCATCATCACACTCGGACTGAACCTCCAATGGGGCTACACCGGCCTGTTCAATGGCGGGATCGTCGCTTTCTTTGGTGCGGGCGCCTACGGAACAATGATCCTGGGCAGTGGAGCCGAACCGGACCAGTTCGGTGGGTTTGATTTGCCTTGGTTGGGGGCGGTTGCAGGCGGCATTCTTTTTGCTGCCGCGCTTGCCTGGGTCGTGGGCGTTCTGACGCTGCGGCTCAAACATGACTACCTCGCTATCTCTACCTTCGGTGTTGCGGTTGCGCTCGAATCCTTGGTGCGCAACTCACAATGGCTGACCGGCGGCGCGCGAGGCTTGCGCGGCTTCCCTCGACCGTTCGAAGAGCTGGTTGGCGATACCTTCACCTACGGCTTGGTGTTTCTCGCCATCGTGCTTGTGGTGCTTGCCCTTGTTTGGTGGGGGATCGAACGGCTGGTGCATTCGCCCTTTGGGCGCGCGCTGCGTGCCATCCGTGAGGACGAAACAGCTGCGCGGGCGCTGGGAAAGAACCCCGCCCGACTTCGGCTTTGGTCGCTGGTCATCGGCTCGGCCATTATGGGAGCAGGGGGCGCGCTCTATGTGTCTTACACCGCCTTCATCAGCCCTCAGGACCTTATGCCTGATCTCACGTTCCAAGTCTGGGCCAAGCTGAACGAGGGTGGGGCCGGCAACAATCGTGGTGCGGTGCTCGGCGCGGTGCTGCTTTGGGGGGTCAGGACGCTCTCGGGTTTCGCACTCACGCGGCTCGCCCCGGATTCCATGCAGCTCGACGCTGGGTCCATTCAGTACATTCTCATTGGCACTTTGATCGTTGGCATGCTTCTGTGGCGCCCAGAGGGGCTGCTGCCGGAGCGGATCTCGCAAAAACCAACCAAAATGGCCGATAAGGCCGTGCTTGAAGTAAAACAGTAGGAGAGTGGATGATGAAACGATTGCTTTTGGGGCTGGGTGGCGCGATCGCGCTTTCCATTGGTATGCAGGCTGCACCGGCGATGGCACAGGATTGCTCGGTCGATGTCGGCACGGTTTATCCGACCTCGGTCGATTGGGGTCAACCGATTGCCCAGACTGCGCTTTGGGTCGGAGACATGATCAACGAAGCCGGCGGCGTCGATGGCTGCGAGGTCAATATGATCCTGCGCGACGACCAGAACGACAGCCGGGTCGGTGTCGATGCGGCGCGCGCGCTTGTCGATCTTGACGCCGTTCAATTGCTCATCGGCACGGTTTCCTCAGGCATCTCGATCCCGATCCTGACCTCGGTGACCGCGCCTGCCGGCGTGATGCAGATGTCCTGCTGCTCTTCCTCAACGCGTCTCACCGAAATTGCGGCATCGGGCGAAGCCAGCGGTCTGTGGTTCCGCACCTTCGCTACCGCTGACGTGCAGGCTGCTGTTGCAGCCATGCTGGCGCAGGACGGCGGTATTGAAAGCATCACGGTCGTCTTCAAGAACGATGATTGGGGCCAGGATATTGGCCGTATCGCTGCCGAAGCCTTCGAGGCGGTCGGCATCACGGTTCATGAGTCTATCGCCATCAACGATGCCCAGCCGAGTTACCGCGCGGAAGCCACTCAGGCTCTGCGCGATCAACCCGAAGCGCTCTACCTGGCGCTCTATCCCACCGAGGGAATTTCGTTTGTCCGCGAGTGGATCGGCCTTGGCGGCACATCGACAATGAGCGGCGCGAACTCGCTGAAGTCGGACGATTTTCGCACCGCCGTAGGTCTTGACAATCTGGGTTCCTTCGTTGGAACCGATACATCGAGCCCGCGCGTTGCAAGCGCTGATGCGTTCGTGGAAGCTTACACCGAGCAGTTCGATGGTCCGCCAAGCGGCCCGGGCCTTGCCAACTCTTTCGACGCCGCGGCGATCGCGCTGCTTGCCTATCACGCGGCTGGTAGCGACGCGACGGGGGCAGACATCGCGGCCAAGGTTCCCGCCGTCACCGATCCAGAAGGAGAAGCGATCCCGGCCACGGTTGATGGCTTTGCCCGTGCGATGGATGTTCTTTCAGGAGGCGGCACGGTCTCCTACCAGGGCGCGACCGGCGCGGTGACATTCGATGCAAACGGCAATGTATCTGCTCCCGCCGTTTCCTGGGTTTTCGCTGAAGCGGGTCCGTCCGAGGAACGCTACATCTCACTCGAAGAAGTGGCGACGTTCATGGGGTCTATGAACTGAGTTTACTCCAATTGCGCCCCGGCCCTTTCGCAGGGCCGGGGCGAAAGGTCTCTCGCGGCCCGATGGTCGGCAACTGCGAGATGTCTGCTGACTGAACCTGCTGCTGGGAGGAGTGCTCGTCTAGGACAGGATGGCGCGGTCAGATGCTTGTTGAAGCCTAGGGGTTAAGCAATGGCGGATTCTCTCCCCGCCATATCAGTACTACACCTGTCGCTGTTTTGCGCGGAACCATCCCCACCGCCCTAAGCTGCCGATCCTTCATTCCAGCCGGGCGTAAACCGATCGGACAAAACACAGGCGGCTGCGCCGGTTGCTTTCGCCCACTGGGCGTTGTGTCCGGTAAAAGCATGCACATCCAGAGCTTGCGATTGATGCGCCGATGAAACTGCTTCGGCGACTTCGTGCGCGTCCTGCTCGGCGAGTGATGTCACCAGCACAAAGCGTGGGACATCGAGGAAGGCCAGCAGGCCGCGGCTTACAGAGGTGACCTGTTTCGCCAGATCCTGGGCCCAATTCTCGAAGGTTTCGTGGGCCTCCACGGGAATGGAATTGCCCATCCACACATCGACACCGGAGTGGCCAGCAGCCGTTAGCCTTTCTTCCAAAGCGGTAAGACCTGGAAGGGTGGCCAGCGCCTCATTGTGTCCAACCTGTGCCTGCCCGCCCAGCACAACCCGTATGCGCGTTTGTGCGCCGACATGGCAGTAAAGAAAGCTCGATCCGGTCGCCCTGTCGCCATAAAGAACATGGCCGGTGGCCGCGCTGGTCGCATCTTCCAGGATGTAACATGGCAGGCCCGTTGAGCTGGTCATCTGGTCTTCGACCTTGTCCATCCCGGAAGCTGGATGCCAGCCGCGATCATCACCGCCCGCAGCCGCCGACCAGTGCGCCTTGTTGACCCCAAGGCCGATACCCAGACAGCGGTTGCGCCGCGCGGCGGACGTTCCTGCCAAGAGTTGACGGGCCAGTTCTTCGACCTGCGTAGCGACATCCACGTCCTTCTGGAGGTGGCGGCGATGGGTTTCACGCAGCGTGCCCTGAAAATCGAGAAGGCAGGCGTCGATCACGCGAACGCCGGCGTAAATGCCAAGCGCAAAGGCTCCATCGGGATTCAGGGAAAAGGGTGTCGTTGGCGGGCCAACCCGACCTTTGCTTGTTTCACCTTCAAGCAGCAATCCATCCTTGAGAAGCGCTCGCACCAGAACCGAAATGGTTTGAGCTGAAAGCCCGGTATACTTGCCGATCTCAAGACGGGAGAGGGTGCCCTCCCGGCGCAACAGGTCGAGGATCAACCGCTCATTGTGGCCGCGTACGCTGGTCTGGTTGAGCCCGCCTGACAGTTTCTGTTCCAGAAGAACCGGGGCCGGGGCAAAGCGCATATCGGGCATGGAAAGTCCTTTATGTGGGAACGACTGTTCGCTGGTCGGCGTCGTCAGGCAGCCTCTGGCTGCCAGCCAATGAGCTGAACCTGCTCTGCCAGCGCGTGGCCCAACGCGGCGTGTCCCTCAAGATCAAGGTGAAAGCCGTCCTCGGTCCCTGAGCGTACCGCGCTGCCAGCGTCAAAGAAATGAACCTCCATCGCGTCGGCCACCCTTTCATACTCCTCCGCGAGCGCCAGCGATTTCGCGCGCGCGCCCATGAACACCGGCTCCCACCCTTTTAGATCAACGAGAACAGGCGGCGGGGACACCAGCAGCACCTCAGGCATCTGGCCTTCTAGGCCTGCATCGGTGAGCTTGATGTCCTCGATCAGCGCACGCACGCCCATGGCGATCTCGCTCGCGGGTTGGTTGAAACGGGTCTTCAGATCGTTGGTTCCCAGCATCAAGATGATGAGGTTCAAGGGCCGGTGACTGAGAAGGCACGGTGTGAGGTAACGGCGGCCGTTGCGAAATGCCCCCTCAATCGGGTCATCATGGACGGTCGTGCGCCCACTCAACCCTTCTTCAATCACCAACCAGCCACTGCCCAGCTTCGCACGGAGAACGCCCGGCCAGCGTTCATGCGGGCCAAATCTTTCAGCAGGTCGATCCGCTGACGTTTGACCATAAGTGTTTGAATCTCCGTAACAAAGAACGCTGCGCATTATCGATATGCCTCTTCCAGCGGGGCGATTGCCCAACCCCACATGCCTGGTATCTACCCCGAATTGGGAAGCGCAGGCTAGCGCAGCATAAATAATCATTCAATATGAATAACTATTGACTTGATGGTGTCGCTATGCTGGTTTTTGGGTGATGGGCGCGCCGAAAGAGACAGGTGTGTCACGCCGCAAGAAATCAAAAAACCAACCTCGGGGGAGGCAAACATGCTCGCCAAATCTGACGTCTCGAATGTCCTAAAAAGCGGTCTGGTGGCCGCAGCATTTTCCATTGCTGTGGCAGCGCCTTTGCCAGCGCACGCACAAGATCAGGGGCCGATCATCGTTGTCAGCGGCCCACTGTCCTGGCCGTTTTTTGCGGCAGTGAAGCAGGGCTTTGATGATGGTGCAGAAGCCTTCGGCATCGACTACCAGTATGTCGCCGTCACCGACACGGCTAACATGACTTCCGACTATCCTAGGCTGCTGCAGCAAGCGATCAGCCGCGAGCCGGCAATGCTTTTGGTCGGCAACTTTTTTCCCGATGGCATGAACCCGCTCATCGAAGAGGCGACGGCGGCCGGCATTCCTGTGCTCACGCATAACTCAGGTGAGGCCTTGTGGCAGACCAACGGGTCATTGGGCTTTGTGGGTGAGGATCCCTATCAAATGGGCTACCGCGCCGGTGAGATCCAGGCGGAGGCGGGCGTCACCCAAGGACTGTGCTTCAATCAAGTGCCCGGCAATCCAACCGTTGAGCAGCGCTGCACCGGCTATGTCGATGCGATGGAAGCATCTGGCGCTGATACGGTGTACCAAACAATCGGAACGGGCGATGCCACCAACCCGCAGGCCATGGCTCAAGCAATCAGCGGAACCTTACAGGCCAATCCTGATATTGACGGCATCTACACACTCAACGCGGTGCCAGCCATGAGTGCCCTACGTGCCGTTGAGGATGCTGGACGGGCTGCTGACATTATGATCGGAACAGCTGACCTCTCCAACGAGGTACTCGTAGCGATCCGCGACGGGGACATTGCCTTTGCCATGGATCAGCAGCCCTATCTCCAAGGTTTCCTGTCCATGCAGATCGCGCATCAATACCTCAACTTCGGCATGCGCCCGATCGGTACGGTGACCACTGGCCCTCTCGTTATTGACCAAAGCAATGTGGAGCGCACCTTGCAGGTCAATCAGGATCATCCGGGCATTCGAGGGGCATCCTAAGAGGCCAGGTCAAAAACCAGGTAGCCCGCGCGCCCCCTTGAGCTACCGTATTGGGGGAGAGCAAACTTGCGCTCCCCCTTTCGTGCCCTGCAGGTGCCTTGTCACCTGATGCAAAGAAGACGTCTGATATGACACGCCTGCTCCGGCGCCCTGAAACAGGGGCCATTGTCGCCTTCCTCCTGACCTATCTATTTTTTGCAATCTTCACCTACACCAACGGCTTCGTTAGCTGGAACGGCACCGTGGGGTGGATGAACCTTGCCGCGGAACTTGGGATCGTTGCCGTCCCGGTTGCGCTGCTCATGATCGCTGGAGAGTTCGATCTTTCCATCGGCTCAACGGTTGGGGCGGCCTCCATGGTGCTTGCTATCGGCACCACCCATATGGGTCTGCCGATCTGGCCGATGATTGTGCTGGCGTTGATCATGGGCATGGCGATTGGCCTCGCAAATGGCCTCGTCGTCGTACGCACAGGCCTACCGTCTTTCATCGTTACCTTGGCCACGAACTTCATCGTGATCGGTGCCACCATGGGCATCTCGCGCCTCCTCACCAATGTGACGTCAAGCTCGATTGCGGTGAGCGACAGCGCCAAGCTGGTGTTCGCAGGCCGGTGGGAGCAGGCCAACATTTCACTCCTGTGGTGGCTGCTTGCCATAGCGATCGGGCTTTGGGTCCTCTCTCGAACCGTCTTTGGAAACTGGATCTATGCCACCGGGGGAAATCTTCAGGCTGCGCGCGGTGCTGGTGTGCCGGTGGAGCGGGTGAAGATCATCCTCTTCATGGCCACCGGGTGTGCAGCCGCTTTGGGGGTCATCATCCTCGGCGTGCAGTGGAATTCCGGCAATGCGACCTACGGCATGGGCTATGTCTTTCAGGCCCCCATCGTCGTCGTGATCGGCGGCGTTCTGTTAAGCGGCGGATACGGCACCGTGGGCGGCGTCGCTGTTGCGACCGCGCTGTTCGGCGTCATCTCTACAGGCATCTTTTACACTGGCTGGAGCACCGATTGGATACAGCTCTTCCTTGGCGCGCTGCTGGGCACGGCTGTGCTCGCCAACAGCTATGTGCGCAAGATGGCACTGATGGGAGGCCGTTGATCCATGTCTCGCTTACCCATCCTGGAACTGAAAAACGTCACCAAGCGCTTTGGGAACACATACGCGCTGTTTGACGTTTCCATCGCACTGACCCCAGGGCGCATCCACTGCCTTCTTGGCGACAATGGCGCGGGCAAATCGACCCTCATCAAGGTGATGTCGGGTTATCATCATGCCACGGATGGCCAGGTCGTCTTCGACGGGGAACCTCTGACCTTTGCACGCCATCGCCACGCCCGCCAGCATGGCATCGCGACCGTGCATCAGGATGTCGGCACCATCCCTTTGATGACGATTGGGCGGAACTTCTTCCTCGGCGCTGAACCGAAGAAGGGCTTTGGCCCATTCAGCCGGCTGGACAAGGCCAAGGCCAACGCCATTGCTCTAGAGCAGATGCAGCGGTTCGGTATCACCCGTGTCAAAGACGCCGAGCAGTTGGTCGGCACCATGTCGGGCGGTGAGCGCCAGGTGCTCGCCATTGGCCGGGCGATGTATTTTGGCGCGCGGGTTTTGATCCTGGATGAGCCAACCTCGGCCTTGGGCGTCAAAGAGTCGGCCATCGTTTTAAAGATGATGAAACAGGTGCGCGAAGACGGCATCGCTGTTGTTTTCATCACGCACAATGCTCGCCATGCGATGGCCGTGGGCGATGATTTCTCGGTTCTGATACACGGCAAAGTCGCAGCCGGGTTCGAGCGTGGAGAAGTCAGTCGCGATGAGTTGCTGAACCTTATGGCCGGCGGCGAAGATATGGCTCAGCTCGAAGTTGATCTGGAAGCTGTTGAGTGAGTTTCAGACAAGCGTCGCTGTTGGCCGGAGCGCTGGAGCGGTTGGCGAGCCGTTATCGGCCTGAACACTTTTAGCTCTATGTCGGCATTGACAAACCAACACCGCTTCCGCAGCTTCGTCGGCGATGGTTCTGGCTGGGCAGCAATGCAGGCCGGATGAAAAGGGAACACGGTGCGGTGTAGCCATCAGGCGCCAAATCCGTGACTGCCCCCGCAACTGTGAGCGGTTAGCTTTTCAGCGATGAGCCTCTGGGATCGGCACGTAAGTGCCAACCTGGGAAGGTGCTGAAAGGCCAAGACCCGCGAGTCAGGAGACCTGCCATCACTGAACTCAAACCTCGGGCGGGGTGCCCCGAGACGGTGATGTGATGACGACGAACCTTATCCCTAAATGGATTGGGCCGAACAGCCCGCTTTCATCGCCCGTCTTTCGATACCCGCTACAGCCTCGGGATAGTCGGGAGATGATGCGCCATGGCCAACATCAATCAGGTATGCCTGTCGGTCTGCACGCGCTGTAAACCCCCCAGCTTTGCCGGCGCCGATACCGAACGACCTGGCTATCAATTGGCCGGGACAATTCTTCAGCATGCGCGCGAAGCGACCGATGCAACGTTCTCTCTGACAATCCGAGGGGTGCGATGCATGAGCCAATGCAAGCGCGCCTGTGTCGTCGCCTTGTCTGCTCCAGCCAAATTCACGCTCGTTTTCGGCGATCTGGACGTTGAAACCGACGCCGACGCCGTGGTGGCGCTGGCCCACCAATTCGCACATTCGCCCGACGGCTTGGTTCCGCGATCAGAACGGCCTGCGCCTTTGCGCGCGGGCATTCTCGGTCGGATCCCGCCCCTCGGATACGCCGGCGAAGCCCTGGACGAGCGCTTTGCTTTTCATTCCAACGCCCACCCAACAAAGGAATTGCTATGATGCCGTCCCCTCATTCGGACAAAACACGCCTGATACCGTCGGCCATACTGGCCGCAGCTTTGCTGTGGCCTCTGGCCCTATCGCCAGCTGCGGCTGAAAGCGTCACGGTTGGTCAGACCTTTCTGGCATCGGGGCTGGATCCTGCGGACGGTTCAACCGGTTGGGCGCTCGTGACCCACGGCATCGCCGAACAACTTTTCCGTGTGTCACAAGAGGGTGAGGTTGTTCCAAACCTTGCAACATCCGCTGAACAGCAGGGTGACGGATCGTGGCTCGTGGAGCTTGCGCCAGACCGCTTTTTCTCAGACGGGACGCCGGTCACGGCCACTCTGGTCGCTGACGCACTCAACAGAACGGGTGAGGCCAACGCATCGGCCCGTGCGACGGCGGGACGCCTGACGTTTGAAGCGCTGGACGAGGATACGCTCAGCGTCACCTCCGAGCAGCCAACACCCATTCTGCCGTCGATCCTCGCCGAGTGGGCCTTCCCCGTCTATCTGGAGACGGATGGCGCGCCATTGTTTACCGGGCCCTTTGCGGTTGAGAATTTCGATGCCGGTACGGCAATCGAGATGGTGCCCAACACTTTTTATGCGGGAGCCGATACGCGCCCCGATGTCACCGTCCGCCGTATTGCAGACGGCCAGTCACTGGCGCTCGCTTTCGCGTCCGGCGAGATCGACATGGCCTTCAACCTGCCGGTTGAGACCCTCTCGATGTTCGATGGCAATGACGATCAGTCGGTCACGTCTTTCCCCGTGGCCTATCAGTACATGATGTGGATGAACACGCGCTCGCCGGCTCTAGGCGATGTCCGGGTGCGCCGCGCGATTGATCTGGCCATCAACCGGGATGACCTGGTGACCGCTGCACGCGCCGGCCAGCCTGCAACCGGCGCGTTCGCCACGGCCTACCCGTTTGCTGCTGAGGGGCCGCTGCCGCAGGATCCAGATATGGCCGCCCAAGTGCTTGATGAAGCCGGCTGGACCATGGGCAGTGATGGTGTTCGCCAGAAGGACGGCGAAGCGTTGGAGTTGGTGCTTTGGGCCTATCCGCAGCGACCTGATCTTGTGACGTTCCAACCAGTCATCCGCGCGGCCCTTGCCGATCTCGGCATTGCTGTAACCACACAGGTGACAGAGTCCCCAAGCGAGGTGGCAAGCAGTGGCGAGTTTGATCTGTTCCTGTGGGCACAACATACCGCGCCGGCGGGTGATCCAGGCCTGTTCCTGTCGCTGTTCTTTGAGACAGGGGCTGCCCGCAACTACGCCAGTTGGGCGAACACGGCTTCTGACGGTTTGCTTGCTGATCTGCGTGCCGCCGTTGATCCCCAAGAGCGCATTGCGCTTGCCCACAGGGCGCAGGAGTTAATCGCTGAGGAGGCGCCGGTCGCATTCTTGGTGACGCCCGAATGGCATGTTGGCCTATCAGCGCGGCTGGTTGGCTATGAGCCATGGGGGTCGGACTACTACGTCATTCGCCCCGATTTCGGCACATCACAGTAAGCGCGGCATAGGCGATGACCCACCTTGCGGCGGCTCGGTTTGTTGGCATAACAGGTGTGTCATGGCTGGCTGCTGTCGCCGCAAGTTTCCTGCTTATCAGGTTGGTGCCTGGTGACCCTGTCGAGGTCTTCATCTCCCATGTGAATATCAGGGCGACCGATGAACTTATCGCAGCCTACCGGGCTCAATGGGGCCTTGATGAGAGCCTGCCGGTGCAGTTCATACTCTGGCTTCAGGGATTCCTGTCTCTGGACTGGGGGGTTTCGTTTGAAACCGGAGCTCCGGTATCTGGCGAGCTGTTTCAACGGCTGGGCTGGTCGGCGGCTATCGGGATGGGAGGCATCCTTACCGCCCTTCTCCTTGGGTCCGCATTAGGGTTCTGCGCGTCAATCAAAGCTGGCGGTCTGGCCGACAATGTCTCGCGCGCAATGGCAGTTGCCGGACAGGCGCTGCCGGCCTTTGCCGTTGGGGTCGTTGCTCTGTGGGTACTGGCGGCCGAGCTTCGATGGACACAGCCCTTTGCCGGCGGCACCGTTGAACGCCTAGTCCTACCCACCGCACTCGTGGCCTTCTTCTCCATTGGCAGTGTCTCCAGGCTCGTGCGTGCCGGGTTCGCAGAAACCACGCAGGCCCCATACCTTCGTACCGCACGGGCCAAAGGGCTGCCTTTTCGCCTGGCTGTCTGGCGTCATGGCCGCCGCCGTGCTGCCATCGGCTTGCTTGCCGGCATTGCGCCCGATCTTGCTTGGATTGTCGGCGGAACGGCAATTGCCGAGATCGTCTTTGGCGTCCCCGGGCTTTCCGAGCGGGTCATCGATGCCGTCGCGGCGCGCGACTACCCGGTTCTGCAAGCCTACATCGCGCTCGTCGCCTTTTGGATCATCCTTGGGCTGCAACTGTGTTCGGCGATGCGCAAGGCGCTTGATCCACGCCCATCCAGCGCGGTGGCAAAAGCATGAGGCGCACCATCACCCCTTCAGGGATTGTTGGGGCCGTGCTGATCGCCACGCTCATGCTTATCGGCGCGATGTGGCAGCCGCTCGACCCTCATGCTGTTGATCTGCAAGCAACGCTCCAACCACCATCCTTTGATCATTGGCTTGGCACCGACCATCTCGGCCGCGACGTTGCCTCACGCTTGTTGGCGGGCGCACAACCTTCGCTCTTGGCGATCTTGATCGTGCTGATATCGAGCCTGGGTATTGGCCTTGCGGCCGGAATCGCCATTTGTTTTGGGCCACCTGGTCTGTCAGCGTTTCTGCGATGGCTTGCTGAAACCGCGCTGGCGCTGCCGACATTGATTTCGGCGCTCCTTCTCTCAGCGCTGTTCGGGGCAGGTTTGGTCGCGATCTCCGCCGCCCTCATCGCCAGCACCTGGGCACCCTATGCCCTCAGCATGGCGGCACTTTTGGAGCGTCTTCGGTCAGAGGCTTATTGGCAGGCCAGTCTGGCGCTGGGGTCCGATACGCTTGGTGCCGTCCGCCGTCACCTCATTCCCAATGCCTGGCCGATGATGGGTGCGCTCGCTGGCGCCGACGCCGGGCGTGCCGTCATCCTAGTCGCCTCGCTCGGCTTCCTCGGCCTATCCGCCGACACAGGCAGGCCTGAATGGGGCGCCATGATCCATGAGTACCGGATCTTTCTGTTCTCCGAACCGCAGCTGGTTCTGGCACCGGTTTTCACCACGGCCTTGGTGGCGTTGGTGCTGAACAGAGCGTTGGACCGGGGCCATCGGGCAGGGTGAGACTGCTATCACGACAGGCGCGCATCAGGTGCCCGGACACAAGGCGCAAAACACGGCCGCGGCTTTGGTGTTGATTGCCTCTGTTAGGCTGTCATGACCCGACCGCGGGATTTCGGATGCAGAGCGGATGGTGACATTGGCCGCGGCCAGCACATCTCGGAACTGCCCAACACCTGGCTTGTTTGTGTGACCCTCCGCACCTATCTCTTCGAGGAGCGCGGCTTCGGTGGCGCTCAGGACCGAACTGTCGCTCATCGGTACGCCCTTCTCCCGTTCGGGAAGCGTTACAAAAAGCTCAAACAGCGGCTGAAGCCCCTCGTGGAGAACGTCATCGCGCAACCACGTTGCCAGATGATGTTCTGCGATTGATCGGGCGGGACCAATGCCCCGCCATTGGCGAAAAACCGAGACGATAAAGGATTCATCGTCCGTCAGGTCGGAAAAGCCAAGCGGCGTGAATTCGCTGTTTTCCATATGTTGACCTAATGACGGTAGGACGAACCGGGCTCGGCAGGGCTACCCCCAAGGGTTGCACGGCTAAGCACCTAGTTCGAATTATGTGGCAGACAAAACTTGGTTAAATTACTACATCGCCTAACAAGACTGATCCCGGCGCCTCTGCAGTCTGTGCGCCCTGGTGATCAGAGCTGACCGAACACCAGCCCGTCGGAACAATCATGAGCTTGTACGCAGACTATTTGAGTGAAATCGACACGCGCAAAGACCAGGGTTTGCATCCCAAACCTATTGAGGATGGAGCGCTGGTTGCTGAAATCGTTGAGCAGATAAAAGACACCGGCCACGAGCATCGGGAAGGCTCGCTTCAGTTTTTCATCTACAACACGCTGCCAGGTACAACGAGCGCGGCCGGGGAAAAGGCAAAGTTTCTCAAGCAGATCATTCTGGGTGAGTATGTGGTCGAGGAAGTCCCTCCCACCTTCGCCTTCGAGCTGCTTTCGCACATGAAGGGTGGCCCCTCGGTCGCGGTGCTGCTTGATCTTGCGCTAGGCGACAATCTGGACGTCGCACAGCCGGCTGCTGACGTTCTCAAAACACAGGTCTTTCTCTACGAGGCTGACACCGAGCGGCTTGGCCAAGCCTACGCCGCTGGCAATGAAGTCGCCAAAGACATCCTTGAAAGCTACGCCGAAGCGGAATTCTTCACCAAGCTCCCGGACGTGGAAGACGAGATCAAAGTCGTCACGTACATCGCTGCCGAAGGCGATATCTCCACTGACCTTCTTTCTCCCGGCAACCAGGCGCACTCGCGCTCAGACAGCGAGCTTCACGGCAAATGAATGATCTCACCGGAGGCCCAGGAGGAAATCCAGGCGCTTCAGAGACAGCACCCGGACAAACGGGTCATGCTGATTGCGGAAAAAGGCACGATGGGCGTTGGGTCTTCGCGCATGTCCGGCGTCAACAATGTCGCCTTGTGGACCGGTCGTCAGGCAAGCCCCTATGTGCCGTTCGTCAACATCGCCCCGATTGTCGCCGGAACAAATGGAATTTCACCAATCTTCCTCACCACCGTCGGCGTGACCGGCGGCATTGGGATCGATCTGAAAAACTGGGTCAAGAAGATGGGTCCTGACGGGAAACCCATCATGAACAACAATGGCGACCCGGTTCTGGAGCAGAAATATTCGGTCGAAACCGGCACGGTTCTGACGATCAACGCCAAGACCAAGACGCTGTGTGACGAAGATGGCAATGAGGAGCATGTCGACATCGCTGCTTCCTTCACGCCGCAGAAGGTCGAATTCATGAAAGCCGGCGGTTCTTACGCGATCGTCTTCGGCTAGAAGCTACAAACATTCGCGGCAGAGACGCTCGGCATGGAGGCGCCGCTCGTTTTCGCGCCCTCCAAGGAAATTTCAATCGGCGGCCAGGGGCTGACGGCAGTTGAGAAAATCTTCAACCGCAATGCTGTGGGCGTGCCGGAAGGAACGGTCCTGCATGCCGGGTCGGACATCCGGGTAACGGTGAACATTGTCGGATCGCAGGACACGACCGGTCTGATGACATCCCAGGAATTGGAGGCCATGGCCGCAACGGTGATTTCACCGAAGGTCGATGGCGCTTACCAATCCTGCTGCCACACTGCCTCTGTTTGTTATCTGAAGGCCCAGGCAAACATACCCAAGCTGATGGCCTTCATGAACAGGTTCGGTCTCATCACCGCACGGGACCCCAAAGGCGTCTACCACTCGATGACGGACGTCATTCACAAGGTCCTCAACGACATCACGGTTGACGATTGGGCGGTTATCATTGGCGGTGACTCCCATACGCGCATGTCCAAAGGCGTCGCGTTCGGTGCTGACTCAGGCACCGTGGCTCTGGCACTGGCGACCGGTGAGGCCACCATGCCCATCCCGGAGTCGGTGAAGGTGACGTTCAAAGGAACGTTCAAGGACCACATGGATTTCCGCGATGTGGTGCATGGCACCCAGGCGCAGATGCTCAAGCAGTTCGGCGACAACGTGTTCCAGGGCCGCATCATCGAGGTTCATTTGGGGACGCTTTTGGCCGATCAGGCCTTCACCTTCACTGACTGGACGGCGGAGATGAAAGCCAAGGCGGCCATCTGTATCTCTGAGGATGAAACCCTCATTGAGTCTCTCCAGCTCGCCAAGAGTCGCATCCAGATCATGATCGACAAGGGGATGGATAACGAAGCCCAGACCCTGCAAGGCCTAATAGACATTGCCGACACGCGGCTCGCCGAGATTCAATCTGGCGAACGGCCTGCGTTGGCGCCTGACGATAATGCCGAGTACTTCGCTGAGTTTGTCGTCGATCTTGATGAAATCGACGAGCCGATGATCGCTGACCCCGACGTCAACAATGTCGATTTGTCCAAGCGCTACACCCACGACACCATTCGCCCGGTCTCTTACTATGGCGGTGAGAAGAAGGTGGACCTTGGGTTTGTCGGCTCGTGCATGGTCCACAAGGGCGACCTGAAAATCGTCGCGCAGATGCTCAAGAACCTGGAGAAGGCGAACCACAAGGTGGAGTTCAACGCGCCTTTGGTTGTGGCTGCTCCGACCTACAACATCATCGACGAGCTCAAGGAAGAAGGCGACTGGGGTATCCTGCAGAAATATTCTGGCTTCGAGTTCGACGATAGCGCGCCCAAAACATCGGCCCGCGTTGAGTACGAGAACATCCTCTATCTGGAGCGCCCTGGCTGCAAGCTGTGCATGGGCAATCAGGAGAAGGCTGAAAGGGGCGACACGGTTCTTGCGACCTCGACCCGCCTTTTCAAGGGCCGGGTCGTGGAAGACAATGACGAGAAGAAGGGTGAGTCACTGCTTGCCTCCACACCCGTTGTTGTTCTGTCGGCAATCCTCGGGCGAACGCCGAGCATGGAAGAATACAAGACGGCCGTTGAGGGTATCTCGCTGACGAAGTTCTCACCGCCACTCAAAAAGCCGCTCGATTCCCTGTCGGTGCATTACTAGGACGGTTCGGCAACTCTCTGGTCAGCAAGCGCCTCCTGATCTGGAGCGGGCTCGGTAACGGCCGCATCTGCCGGGAAGGCGAGCTGAATGAACGGCTCTGCCGTCACTGATGGCGCCAGGAGATTATCAAGATGCTGGCCGCCAGGGGTGTTGATCCTTCCACTGCACCCGTGGGTCAAACTCCGATCCAAGCTTGCCATTGCGTCGTAGGGTAGGCGGCGCCCCGCCTATGTGTCTTTGACGTTATTCAGCCTCTTGATCCACCTATGCGCGGCTGTGCTCTGCGCTGCGTGTAGACGGTCTAACATTCAGAAATCTTTCAATTTTCTTTCAGGTTTTCTTCAGGTCGCGGGTTGTGCACTGGCGTAAAGGTGGCTCCTGACGGCACAGCGCCATGGTCCTTCTTAAGGGCCACAGTCGGTCGCTGCGGGCATTCTCCCGATCCGTCTCCCCCCAACCTTTGCGCACACTCGGTGCGCTTCAACTTGAAAGAATAATGGAATGAACACGCGAATCTTTTTCGCTTCGGTCGCCGCTGCGGCGATCCTGGCAACGCCCGTTGCAGCTGAGCCTATTCAGTTCGACGTGGAGTTTGTTGACCACATCGAAGCCGGCCTGCCCGAGCAGGATGTCTACATCGAGCGCTGGACCGAAACCGGTACGGTTTTCCGTCCCAGCCCGGACGACGCCAATGAAGATGCCCAGCTCTTCCTTGCTGCCGAACCGGTCGCCCACAATCCGTTCGATGCGACCGATGTTGGCCCGTTCGAACGCGGTGAGCCGTTGGACATGACGCTCGGCGAGTGGCGCTCGGCCGAAGGTGCCGGATCTTATGTCTGTGAGAATGGCGCTGGCCATCTGCAGGTCGAATTCAGCGATCTGGTGCCGAATGGCGTTTATACACTTTGGCACTTCTTCATGTCGTCGACCCCAACCCAGCCCTTCATCGGCACCTATGATCTACCGATCGGCGCTCTGGACGGCTCACAGTCGATTTTCACCGCTGATGCAGACGGCAATGCAGTCTTCGATCAGGCGTTCGAGAACTGCTTGCAGCTTTCTGGCGAACAGCTCGCTGCTGGCCTCGCACTGAACTGGCACAGCGACAGCCAGACCTATGGTGTGCTGCCGGGTGACTTTGGGCAGAATGCTCACATTCAGCTCTTCGCTATCCTGCCTGCGATGTAAGCGCTGAAGCAAAGGCGGCGGCGGCTTCGCGTCGCCGCCACCTAATTCACAGGACGACGCTAGGCTTACCGTTCCTTCCCCTCTCTGCCCATCAACGCTAGGACAATGCGAACGGCGACAAGAGGGCAGGTAGGACATCCATGATAGAGCTGAGGTCAGCCACCGGGCACATCACCATCGATCCATCGGTTGGCAACATCCCCGCGCTCACCTTTCAGTGGGGTGGGCAAACGCTGACACCGCTTCATCGTGCCGCTTGGGCAGAAGAGCCCGACGCTCTGGCCGATGAGAGCATTCCGCTCGTTGATCGCAAGCTGTCCGGCGACTTTGTCTGCGCACCTTTTGCCGGGTCTGATGTTGAACCGGCTCCACCCCATGGCTGGACGGCCAACTCACCGTGGTCGGTTATCGAGACAACTGACGCTGAAGCCCGCTTCCAGCTCGACCTACGGGTTATGGGTGCGGTCATCGCAAAGACCATCCGGCTAAGCGATAACGCGCCACTGTTAGTCCAATCCCACACGATTGAAGGCGGGTCTGGCGGGCTTACCTTCGCCCACCACCCCATGATAAGCGTGGCCGGCGGTGCGCGTTTTGCTTGTTCGCCCAAGCGTGCAGTACTGACGCCCGATCTGCCGATTGTCGAAGGGCGGCACGCCTTTGCCCTTGGAGCGCGGTCCGAAGACGTTCGCTCCGTGCCAGGGCAAAACGGTGACCCGATCGACCTGCGCTATCTTCCAATTTCGGACGGGACAGAGGATTTCGTCACGCTTGTTGAGGCTGAAGGCTCAACGCTTGGATGGTCCGCTGTCACTCGCCATGCGGAGAACGACATCATCTTCGTACTCAGAGACCCTGAGATGCTGCCCGTCACCATGCTGTGGCACTCCAACGGCGCACGAGAGGACTTTCCGTGGAATGGGCGCAACCGCGGCGTTCTGGGCGTTGAGGACGGACGGGCGGCCGGTGCCGCAGGTCATGCCGCCGCGCTTCGCGACAACCCTGTTCAAACCGAGGGCGTGCCAACGAGTTTCGCGCTCTCTGCGCAGACAACACACACCATCCGACTTGTCATCGGAGCCGTTCCACGACCGGTCGGTTGGACCACCGTCACCGACATTGCCCTGGAGGGAGAAGTGCTGACAATCGCAGGGGATGGCGAGGATCGTGTCGAACTACCGTTCGATCCTTCCAACCTGTTTTAGGTTGGTTTTTGACCGCTTACGACGCCGCGGAACGCTGATGGCTGGCGTATGGAAGATGCTGACATCGCTCGGCGCCGGGCGGTGGTGCTGAAGGCCGGCGACTGGTCTTTGGCCAATCGGACTGCCACCAAAAACTTGGTTGCATCGCCGGTCGGCGAGAGCTGGTAAGCCCTGTGAGATGCTCGTATTTGATGCGAAGCTGATCGAGCACACCGAGCCGGAGCGGCGCAGGGTCTGCCACTTGGAATGATGCCGATCCAGACAGGGATGCACCTTGTGAATCGCCATTGCTGGCATCGCTGGCCGTGTCGTTGGCGTGCGCGCGTGTCACCAGTTCTGGCAGCACCTTTTCGCAAACGAGGCGCTCAATGATGCTGCGGGTCTTAGAGGAGTCTTCTATGCCAGTAGATGCCATGGGACACCTTTTGGTTGCCGTTGGTGAACCGTTGGAAGAATGCCCAATCGCAACCAGAATGATGGTTAACAGATACTTTAGCAATTGCTGAAGAATGCGTACGAGTTTCTGCTCAAGTGCCCGAAATCCGGCAGATTTGCCGTAGCGGAACCTCGGTAAAAGACTTACGTCAGAGCCCTTTTGGTCGTGCTGAGGCGCTCAAAAGCATCGAACTGAGAGAGAAACACCTCACCGGTAAGGTGGCTTAGAAAATCCGTTCGTTTTAGCCGGTCCATCACCGGGCCTTTCACCTCAGATAGGTGCAAGGCAACGCCCATGGCCTGAAGCCGCTCATTGAGCGCCTTAAGGGATTCAAGCGCGCTGAAGTCAATCTCGTTGACCGCCGAACACATAAGGACGACATGCTGAATCGGACCGTTCTGGGTGACGCGCGCCTGGATGTGATCCTCCAGAAAACGGGCGTTGGCAAAAAACAGACTTTCATCAACGCGCAGCGTCACCATGGTTGGATCGGTGATGACCTCGTGCCGCAAAGTGTTCCGGAAGTGCTGCGTTCCAGGGACCAGACCGACTTCGGCGATATGCGGGCGCGCGCTCTTGAAGAGGTACTGCAGGATGGTCAGCGCGACTCCGCTCGAAACACCTGCCTCAACGCCAAAGCCAAGCGTGACCAGGATGGTTGCCAGTACGGCCAGGAAATCGCTTTTGGCGTAACGCCAACTTGATCGCAGGATGGAAAAGTCCACCAGAGACAAAACGGCAATGATGATGGTCGCTGCCAGAGTCGCCGTTGGCAGATAGTGGATCAATGGTGTTAGCGTCATGGCGGCGATGGCAATGCCGAGGGCTGTGAAAGCGCCGGCCGCCGGGGTCTGCGCGCCGGCATCGAAGTTCACGACCGACCGCGCGAACCCGCCGGTGACCGGATAGCCGCCGGTGAACCCTGCACCGATGTTAGCCGCTCCTAGCCCGATCAACTCCTGATCAGGATCGATGCGTTGGCGACGTTTGGCGGCAAGTGTCGATGCGACGGACACCGATTCCACAAAGCCGATGACCGAGATAAGGAAAGCCGGCAGCAACAGGCTGGCCACTAAGCTTGGCGATAGATCAGGCAACAGGAAGGGCGGAAGACCCTGCGGCACGTCACCGACAACAGCAACGCCCATCTGGTCCAGACCAAGCCACCAGACAGCCACGGTTGTTGTGAACACAGCGAACACAGGCCCAGTGCGAGCCACATGGCCGGCCAAGCCCGAGGGCATCCCCAAGTGGACGAGCATCGGTTTCAAACCGCCCCGTACCCACCATAGGAAGACCAGAGAGAAGAGCCCTATAGCCAGCGTCGGCAGGTTTGCATCGCGGACATTGGCAGCCAGTCCATGCAACAGCTCCACGAGCGTGTGGCCGGACGCTTCAATGCCCAAAAGGTGCCGCAGCTGGCTGGCCGCGATGATGAGGCCAGAGGCGGTGATGAACCCTGCGATCACGGGGTGAGACAAAAAGTTGGCCAGGAACCCCAACCTAAACAGCCCCATCGCCAGCAGCATCACACCCGACAAAAGCGCTAGCGACATCGCCGCCAGCGCATAGCCCATCGTGCCCTGCTCTACGATCTGGCCCAGCGCGGCGGCCGTCATCAGCGAGACAACAGCGACGGGTCCGACCGCGAGCACCTGGCTGGTCCCGAAGATGGCGTAGAGAACAATCGGGAAGATGGAGGCGTAAAGCCCAGCTTCCGGCGGCAAGCCGGCAAGCAGCGCATAGGCCAGCGACTGCGGGAGCAACATGATGGTGACGATCACCGCCGCCGTCAGATCCTGCGCCAATATCGCGCGCGTATAGCGTCGCGCCCAGCCAAAGGCAGGCACGTAGCGTGTCAGAAGGGAAGACATGATACGTGTCTAGAGGCCGTTCACCGGCACCTTCAGCATCGGGTTGCCATCCTCATCGGTCGGGACCTCACCAGCGCGCATGTTCACCTGCAGCGACGGGATGATGAGCTTCGGCATATCCAGCTGAGCATCCCGCTCGGTGCGGAACTTGACGAACTCCTCCTTCGTCTTGCCGCCACCGACATGGATGTTGTTGGCCTTTTCTTCCGCGACTGTGGTTTCCCAACGGATGTCGCGTTTCCCGCCAGCGCCATAGTCGTGGCACATGAACAGCCGTGTTTCGTCGGGCAGGGCGAGCACCTTTTGGATGGACTCGTAGAGTTCACCGGCATCACCACCTGGGAAGTCAGCGCGCGCGGAGCCGGAGTCCGGCATGAAAAGCGTGTCGCCGACAAAGGCGGCATTGCCCATCACATGCACCATGCAGGCTGGCGTGTGACCCGGCGTTGCGATTGTGAATGCCGTCATGGAGCCGACCTGATAGGTGTCGCCATCCTTGAACAAAGCGTCGAACTGCGATCCGTCGCGCTGGAACTGCGTGCCTTCGTTGAAGACCTTCCCAAAGGTCTCCTGCACAACCATGATCTGGTCGCCAATGCCGATCTTGCCGCCGAGCTTCTCCTGAATGTACGGAGCGGCCGACAGATGATCGGCATGCACATGGGTCTCGATGATCCATTGCAGATCGAGCCCACGCTGCTTGACCTCTGCGATCATCTGGTCGGCATGCTCATAGGTGATGCGACCAGCGGCGTAGTCAATGTCCATCACCGAGTCGACGATGGCGCAGGCGTTGGAATTGGGATCCTTGACGATGTAGCTGATCGTGTTGGTCGCCTCATCGAAGAACGATGTAACCTCCGGTTCGATGTCCATGCGCACCGGGTATTGTGGCATCGTATCGGACATGATGCGTGTCTCCTTAAAGCGTTAGGCGGCGCGTCCGCTCGGTTGGCGCATGAACGGCCTATGGGCCAGAAAACGGGCCACCAGACGGCCGGCTATCAGCGCCGCGGTGAAGATGTAACCGGCTGGCACGCCCGTTCCGCGCGCTGGCAAAGCGCCGCCGGGACAGCCGCCGGCCAGCCCCCAGCCAACGCCAAAGACAGCCGATCCACCCACGAGTTTGGCGTCAATCGATCGGTTCGTCGGTAGGTGAAAGCGTGTGTCGAAGAAGGGCGTCGCGGCGCTTTCGGAGCGTGGCAGCACAAAACGGTAGCCGATCAACGTGGTTATGAGCGCGCCGCCCATTACGAAGATCAAGCTCGGGTCCCATGTGCCGGCGACATCGAAAAAGTTCAGAACCTTGGCCGGGTTGGCCATGCCTGAGAGCATGATGCCAATGCCGAACAGAAGGCCGATGGCGTATAGGGTGATCAAGCGAATGAGACCGCTCATGGCTCAGCCTCCCACCACATGGCGGACGACGAAGACGGTCACGCCGGTCGCAATCATGAAGGTCAGCGTCGCGACGAACGACCGAGGCGAAAGCCGCGCCATGCCGCACACTCCATGACCCGACGTACAGCCGCCACCGAAGAAGACGCCCAAGCCAACCAGAAAACCGCCTACCAGAAGCATGGCCGTCGAGACCGGAACCTGGACGGCTGGCATAGCTCCGGTGGCGAACATCCTCACAACAGGAGCCGTGGCCATGCCGGCCAGAAGCGCCGCGCGCCAGGCCCAGTCTTCCCGCGACGAGGGCATGAGAAACCCCGACAAGATGCCGGTCGCGCCCATGATCCGCCCCAGCGAGCGCATCAGGAGTACGGAGGCGAGGCCAATCAGAATGCCCCCTGCTAATGAAGCCCAAGGCGTGAACGGTGTGATGATGGTCATTGTGCCCACGAATGGTCCCTTCTCTACATGTCTTGCTCTTGGCGAGCTTTTGCTGCCCGCCCAGCGTGCGCATGTAAGAAGATGCTAAACGGTTGTATGTGACCAAGTCACATCCGCGAAAGCACGGCCGCACGTGTGGTCCATTCAGCCCGTTGAAAGAACCTTGCCAAGCACATAGCGCAAAGCATCTTTGTGCTCTTTCATCGAGGCACCACCGGAAACTTCCACCGCCGCACTGTCAAACATCGCAGAGAGGAGCGTTGCTAAGGCTGCCGCGGGGACGCCGGAAAGATGCCCTTGTGTCTGGGCATGGCGCAAACCATCCGCGAGCGTCCGATCACCGTGCCGAGCATGGATGGAAGCCAGTCTTTCCGGACCCAGCGCCGCAGGGCCTTCGACAAGCAAAAGATGTGCACGGCCCGGCTCCATCATCGCATCAAGATAGGCTTCCCCACCGATCGTAAGCGCATCCAGCGCCGCCATGTCCGTGTCGGTCCGCGCTTCAATGACCGTGGCAATCGCCTCAGCCTCTGCATCCAAAACCGCCTCAAACAGTGCCGCCTTGTCTTCAAAGTGGTGATAGAGAGCACCGCGCGTCACACCAGCTTCCTTCACGATCTGTGGTGTGCCGGTGTCTGCATAGCTTTGTTCAATGAACAGTCTGCGTGCCGCTGCGATAAGGGCGGCACGGGTTGTCCGAGTTCTGTCAGCATTGGGAATGGGCTTCTGTTGCATACATACAACCTGTATGTTAATTGACTGATACATGCAGATTGTATGTTTATAGAGAAGGAGTCAAACCATGCAGTCCACCCAGTACTATCCCGTCATCATGACCGATGATGTCACTGGCACCGCCAGCTTCTATCGCCAGCACTTCCGTTTCGCTCCGACATTCGAAAGCGACTGGTATGTGCATTTGCAGTCGACCGAGAAGGAAGCGGTTAATCTGGCCGTCTTGAAAGGCGATCACGAGACCATCCCAGCCAAGGGCCGCGGCCAGGTGTCGGGCCTTCTGCTGAACTTTGAGGTTGAGAACGTCGATGAGATCTATGAACGCGTGTCAGGCGCCGATGTGCCTATCTTGCTGGGCCTGCGCGATGAGCCGTTTGGCCAGCGCCACTTCATTGCCGAGGATCCCAGTGGCGTGTTGATCGATGTGATCAAGCCGATCCCGCCAAGCCCCGAGTTTCTCGCTCAGTATGCGCCTGATGCCGTGCCGAACTAAGCGGCACTAGGTGTCGACATTTGGTCGCGGCGGCGGGTTAGCCCGCCGCCTAGGCCACGCCAGCGCGCAGGCAGTCGTGCAGATGAAGCACGCCCTGTAAAATGCCGGCATCATCGACGACAGCCAAAACAGTGATCTCGCGCTCATTCATGAGGTTGAGTGCCGATGCCGCCAGGGCATCGGGGCCAATGGTAGTCGGTGCAGCAGTAGCGATATCGCTTGCCGATTTTTCCATCAGATCGACCAGGTTACGTCGAAGGTCGCCATCGGTGATGATGCCTTCCAGCCGGTCATTCTCATCCACAAGCACCGCGATGCCCAGGCCCTTTTGGGTCATTTCCACCAGAACCTCGCCCATCGCTGCATCAGCCGAAACGCGTGGTAGGCCTGCGCCTGCGTGCATCAGGGCTGAAACGGGCGCAACCTGGGCGCCGAGACGACCGCCTGGGTGGTATTTGGAGTAACTCGACGCATCGAAATCCCGCTCATTCATGGCCGCGATGGCAATCGCATCACCCAAAGCCAGCGTGCAGGTCGTCGACGTCGTTGGAGCCATACCGATCGTGCAGGCCTCCGGCACATCGGGAAGCTGCAACACAAGATCAGCTTGCCGCCCGAGCGGACTTTCCCGGTTCTTAGTGATGGCGATCATCGGGATCGTAAAGCGCCGCGTGTAGGCGATGAGATCGGTTAGCTCACGTGACTCACCGGAGTTGGAAATCAGGATGCACAGATCTTCGGAGGTGATCATGCCCAGGTCGCCATGGCTCGCTTCCGCCGGGTGGACAAATTGCGCCGGCGTCCCCGTCGACGCCAGAGTGGCAGCAATCTTTGTGGCGATGTGGCCGGATTTGCCCATGCCGGACACGACCACCCGACCACGCGTGGCGAGCACCATCTGAACGGCGGTGACAAACTCTCCATTGAGCGCGCTCTTCAAGGCTTCCAGCCCAGCCCGCTCGGCATCCAGAACGCCCTGTGCCGCCTTCAGGATCGCATCATGATGCGCCCGGTCGGCGACCGGCAGATGCATAACCTTGGCCGAGCTGTTGGCAATCGGACTGCTCATGAATGACTCCACATATGGAACGAGGCGATGGTGTAGCCGAATCAGCCGGCAAGCTCATACCTGGCTGTGGAGAGGATGGTGAAAATCGGCGTCGGTCGGCCACAACCGCCTGTCTGATGAGCTTTCACCATCCATCACCATTGCGTGCGTTGCCGCGCGCCAGGGTTGCTGTGCCCCCAATCGCGCCGTAGATCATGGCAAAACTGAACGGAACACCTGAAACGCAAAACCGCTGAGATTGCGGAATCTGGAGACACACCGGCCATGGCCGTCATTCGCTACCCCATTCGCCTCATCGGCCTGTTGCTGATCGCCCTGGCGCTTGTGCTGCTGGCCAATGATCTTGTCGCCACCGATTGGAGCCAGCCATCCAGCTTCGCCCCGGAGCCTTTGGGTGCGCTGATTTTCAGCCTGTCGCCAGACCTTCTCAACGGAACGCAAGCCTTCATCCAGCGCTATGTGTGGCCGTATCTGTGGGATCCGATCCTTCAGACGGCCCTGACTTGGTGGGACTGGGCTGCCATCGGTGGACTGGGTCTGTTGTTGGCCGTTCTTGCCCGCCGCCCCAAACGCAAGCCGGATGCGGCCCGCGTCGAAACGGCAGGCTGAGCGAACGAGCCCGTTGGCAGCTTACTGGAACATGCCCATCATGGCACTCATGTCGTTGCCATTGAGGAGCACCTGACCGGCAGCCGTCACTTCAAGCGCAAACTCTTTGACCGCCACACCGTCGCCATCGGTACTGTCCTCCCCCATGGCAGCAATGGCGGAGGCAAGCGCTGCGAACTGCGCAGCATCGCCGCCCATTTGCTGTGTGAAGGCAATGATGTCGGCGAGCCCGGCAATCGAGATGTCCAACGAACCAACAGCCTGGAATGCGGCATTCGGGTCTGGCTCGATCACGCCAGAAGCATCAAGATAGCCGATGGGCGCCTCAACAAGCAGTTCATTGATCGCCAGTTTGGCCTCCGACCCGAGCAGCAAGCCGAGCATAACCATCGGATCAATCGACTGAAGCTGCTCAACAGTCGGACCGGCGCCGGCGCGACGGCCCTTGGGACCAACAGCTTCTTCGCCATGCGGGCCAAGGGCATCATAGACGACATTCATGATCTGTTGGATCGGCAGGTCCTCAGCCGTCACATCAATGGTGATGTCATTGGGCGCAACCTCGGCAAAAGCCGGCGGCACCTGATTGGTTTCAAGGCCGGTCATGTCGAAGGCGATTTCCAGATCGGCGTTTGCCTGATCGAGATCGCTGGCGCCTAGGATGGTCGCAAGCCGCTCCATGCTGACGTCAACGCCATCCACATCAACCTGAAGACCTTCCAACGCTGAGGAGAAGCGAAGCCCAGCGGCCCATGTTTCATCGCGATGCTCGCTGACAACGTTCAGCATCGCATTCAGATACTCTTCTGATTCTGGCTCAAGACCACGTACCGCGGCGTTGAAAAGGGCAAACAGATCAAGCCGCTGGCTTTCACTGGCTCCATCGAACAGTGCCTGGTCAAGCTGCACTGATCCTTCACCCGGAACATCGATGATCAACCCAGAAAGGCTCATCTCCGACTCTGTTGAAAAGGTGTGCGGCGCACCCTCCTCATCAGTGTCAATCACCATCTGCATCCCGTCGATCAGCGCCGTGACGTTCTCCTCCGAAACGGTGAACGCCATTTCCTCAAAGGAGACATTGCCTTGAAGGGCCACGCCATATTCGGGGGCGAAGGTAAGGGTGTTGTCATCGCTGGAGAACGAGCCGTCGATGCGCTCATTACCGCGTGGATTGCGCATGGTGATGCTTGTCGGAAAATCCCAATCAGCGCGGTACCAGCCATCGCCCACCGGGGTCACCTCGGCTTCAAAGTCCGGCAGCTCGATCAGCACATCGCGTCGTTCCAGCGACAGGCCGGGGAGCGTCAGAGTATAGCTGTCACCATTAGGCGTCGCTCGAGGCGCAGCAGCAAAGCGATAGCTCAAACCGACGATGTTTTCGGTCATGAAGGTCAGCATCGCATCCAATCGCTCTTCCACATCGGTTGCGCCAGCGGCATCGACCGATTGCGCGTGGATGGCTGGCACGCCGGCGAAAAGCGCCAGGCCTGTGCTGGCAAGAAGACAAAGGGTGGAACGGCGCATCATGGTGTCCTGTTGTTTGTCGCGAAACGGCCGGTGCTGGCCTTAGACGTCGCACCATTCTACAGCTGTGCTGACGTCAGGAAGATGGCAAACCGGCTCCACAGTTAACGATGCAAGAATGGTGACGCAGGCGCGCTCACACAACTGTGTGCATCATCACATCTTGACGCTCCCGGTCGCTCCGACCACCTGTGCTACAGTCTTTTCCAGGCGCTTGACCCTTCAGGCGCCCATCTTTCCGCTGCGCACAGGCTAGGAGGCATGCACCATGAATTTCCTTTCCTCTCTTTTGAAAAAGGCCGACATGCCGGCGGCCAATGAGGCCTTGCCGGGCAGAGCCGACGCGATCCCGACGGCGGACAAGCATTTCATCAATGGACAAGGGCTCAAACCGCCCTATCCCGAAGGCCACAAGGTGCTGGACGTTGGTATGGGCTGTTTCTGGGGCGCCGAGCGCGCCTTCTGGTCACTGCCAGGCGTCACTGTCACAGCCGTTGGCTATGCTGCCGGCCACACCCCGAACCCGACCTATGAAGAGGTTTGTTCAGGCCGCACGGGCCACAATGAGGTTGTGCGCATTGTCTT
>JBHJIX010000117.1:0-15427 GCA_050043025.1 Cohaesibacteraceae bacterium | reverse complement strand
CGGGCAAGGTTCCGGTCGCCTCGATGCAAGCGCGACAAGCTTCAATGAAGGTCATGATCTGACCTTTGTCGTCGGCGGCACCGCGTGCCACGATCTTTTTGGTTCCGTCACCGCGGGTTTCAATCGCTGGCTCGAACGGATCGCGGTTCCAAAGGTCCAGCGGATCGACGGGCTGAACGTCATAGTGGCCGTAGAACAAAACACGTGGGCCAGGCGCCGCAGCATTGTCCCACCTTGCAACGACCATGGGATGGCCGGGCGTTGTGTGCGTTGTCACGCCAAAACCGAGCTCAGCCAGTTGGTCGTGCACGCACTCGGCGGCGCGCTGCACATCTTCGTTGTTAGCCGGATCGGTGGAGATGGACGGAATGCGTAGAAGCGTGAAGAGACGGTCTAGGCTTTGCTCGAACGCGCCGTCGGCGGCGGCCAGAGCGCCCTCCAATGGAGAAGGCTTATCGGTCATGATAGGGTGAAAGTCCCAAGGCTGAGAGAATGGTGCGAAGGGTGGGCAAGTCACATGGCGACGGAAAACAAGACCCAACCAACAGACGCCAGTGTGGAAGCATTTCTCGGCGCTGTCGAGCCGCAAGTCCGCCGTGATGACGCGTTTGTGCTCGACGCGTTACTCCGCCGGGTGACCGGATGGAACCCTGTGATGTGGGGTGACAGCATTGTTGGTTATGGTCGCTATCACTACCGCTATGAGAGTGGACGCGAGGGCGATTTTCTGGCCACGGGATTTTCACCGCGCAAGGCCAATCTCAGCCTCTACATCATGCCAGGCTATCAGGACATGCAGCCCCTGCTTGATCGGCTCGGCAAGCACAAGAAGAGCAAGGCCTGCCTTTATGTGACGCGGCTTTCAAACGTTGATATCGACGTGCTTGCAGAGATCATTCAGGCCGGGCTCGATGATCTTAAGCAGCGTTACGAAGTCGGCCCTAGCTAACGCCGCAAGCTGCCGAGACTACCTCGAATGACGGCGCGACCGATCTGCGTTCCAGCGGACCGCAGCATGGATTTCATCATCGCCTCGGTGGCTGTTTGCCGCGTGCGCCGACGGGGCCGTGAGGATGATCGGCTGCTTGTCCGACGTTCTGTGCGGCGCGAGTCCCGCTCGCCATAATCGTAGTTGCGACTGCGTGGTCCGAACTCGGGAATATCGAACCCTGACCTGGTACGCCGCCCACCGGACCGGCTCCAAGGCCCATCCTCTTCTTCGTCTTCATAGTCTTCGCGGCGTCGGGCGCGTTCCTTCTCGTTGCGCTCACGTGCGATCCGCTCTTCCTCTTCCTGCTTGGCTCGCGCTTCCGCCGCGGCTGCATCCTCACCGCGTTTCTTGAGGATCTCGTAGGCCGACGCGCGGGTCACTGCCTCATCGTAGTGGCCGAGATCCGGCGAGCTTTTCATCAGTTCGGCGCGCGCATTGTTTTCCAGCGGCCCAAGGCGCGACGAGGGCGGACGGATGAGCGTGCGCTGCACGATCGATGGCACGCCCTTTTTTTCCAATGTCGAAACCAGAGCTTCACCGACACCCAATTGGGTGATGACCTCAAAGGCATCGAAATCAGGATTGGGCCGGAATGTCTCGGCGGCGGCTTTCACTGCCCGCTGATCGCGAGGCGTGAAAGCGCGAAGCGCGTGCTGCACGCGGTTGCCGATCTGCGAGAGCACCTCGTCAGGCACGTCCAATGGGTTCTGCGTGACGAAGTAGACGCCAACGCCCTTGGAGCGGATCAGTCGGCAGACCTGCTCAACGCGTTCGAGCAGAGCGCGCGGTGCTTCGTCGAACAGAAGGTGTGCCTCATCGAAGAAGAACACCATGCGTGGCTTGTCTGGGTTGCCGACCTCGGGAAGCTCTTCAAACAGTTCCGACAAGAGCCAAAGGAGGAACGTCGCGTAGAGGCGCGGATTGTTCATCAGCTTGTCGGCGGCAAGCACCGAGACCAAACCGCGGCCCGACGTATCCGTGCGCATGAAGTCGGCGATCTTAAGCGCCGGTTCGCCGAAGAAGTTCTTGCCGCCCTGGTCTTCCAGCACCAGCAGACGGCGTTGGATCGCGCCGATGGAGGCGTTGGAGACGTTGCCGTACTTCGCAGCGATCTCCTCGCGGCGCTCAGAAAGACTGACAAGCATGGCGCGCAGATCATCCAGATCGAGCAGCATCATGCCTTCTTCGTCGGCAATGCGGAAGGCTATGTTGAGGACACCTTCCTGGGCATCGGAAAGATCCATGAGCCGTGACAGAAGCAACGGACCCATCTCGGAACTGGTCGTGCGGATCGGATGGCCCTTTTCACCGAACAAATCCCAGAAGATCGTTGGTGTGGCCTCATAGGTGTAGGCGTCTGCAAAGCCGATTGTCTGGGCTCGCGCCTCCAGAAAATCCTTGGACGTGCCTGCCACCGCGCTGCCCGATAGGTCGCCTTTCACGTCGGCGCAGAAGACAGGGACGCCGGCCCGCGAAAAACCCTCGGCCATGATCTGAAGGCTGACCGTCTTGCCCGTGCCTGTCGCCCCGGTGACCAGCCCATGCCGGTTGGCGAGCTTTAGCGCGAGATACTGCGGATTCAGCGCATCGGCATTGCCTTCGGCGGCAGCCTCGGTACCTGCCGTGCCAAGATAGATCGCATCGTCCTTGTACATGATGGCTCCGTCGCGGCTCGTTGCTCCGCACAAGGCGGCGTCTTGGTTCGGCAGAGGGAAGACCACAGCTTTTGCCCGTCGCGCAAGGTCAGCAACACGAATTGCGCTTGAATTGCCGCGATCAGCGCGCAAGTGTGCCGGCACGACAGCGACCAGCAGGGCATTGCGCCAGGGGGACCAGAGCATGGATGAGCTAATCGGCCGGATCACCGACGCCGTTGGAATCGACGCACAGACCGCGCAAACGGCGATTGGTGTGATTTTGAACTTCCTCAACAAGGAAGGCCCGGACGACGCGATGGCGCAGGTGCTTGAAGCCATTCCCGGTGCGCAGGATCTACTGGCTGGCCTGGCTGAAGGCGCAGGCGGAGATACCGGCGGCCTTGGAGGGGCGTTGGGCGGTCTTCTGGGCGGATCTGGCGGCAGCGGACTTGGCAGTTTGGCCGGCGCTGTTGGCGGCCTAATGGGTGGTCAGGCCGGTGGGCTGATGGCGGCTGCCAACGATCTGATGGGCGCTGGGCTCGATATGGGCCAGATCCAGGGCGTCACGCAGGAAGTTGTTGGCTTTGCCCGCGAAAAGGCCGGCGATGAGATCGTTCAGCAGGTTATGGCGCAGATCCCCGGCATGGATCAGTTTACCTGACCCGATAGCTCAGATCACGCTGCTCTGGGCGTCGGCTGCGGTTGGCGCTCGACCGCGTTTAGAGCTTCACGAACCAACTCGGTTCCTGCTCCAGGCAAGTGTGCGCCTTCTGACAGGGTGCGCCGCCAAGTTCGCGCACCTGGCTGGCCCGCAAACAGGCCCATCATGTGCCGGGTGATCTGATTGAGACGACCGCCGGATGCCAAATGCTGCTCGATGTAAGGCAGCATGGCTTCGACGATATCCGCGCGTGATTTTGTCTGGGCGGGCTCGTCGAACAGCACTTCATCCGCGTGCAAGAGAATGTCAGCCGGCGCCTGGTAGGCTGTACGGCCGATCATCACCTCGTCCATGCCTTTCGCCAGAAGGTGTTTGGCCTGGTCTAGCGAACTGATGCCGCCATTGATGCCCATCCAAAGGTCCGGGAATTGAGCTTTCATTGCCAGAACCAGGTCATAGTCCAGCGGCGGGACGTTACGATTCTCCTTCGGGCTGAGCCCCTGAAGCCAAGCCTTCCGCGCGTGCACGATGACGGCATCCACACCGGCGTCGCGCACGGCAGCAATGAAGGATGGAAGTACCTCTTCAGCGTTCTGGTCGTCTACGCCAATCCGGCATTTGACGGTCACCGGGATGTCGACCGCCCGTTTCATGGCCTCCACAAGCGAGGCGATATGGGCAGGATCGCGCATCAAACAGGCGCCGAACGTGCCTGACTGGACGCGGTCTGAGGGGCAGCCGCAATTGAGATTGATCGCGTCGTAGCCGAAGTTCGCGCCGATGCGCGCAGCCTCCGCCAGCTTGTCTGCATCGGACCCGCCAAGCTGCAAGATCACCGGATGCTCGGTCGGGCCGAAGCCGATCAGTCGCTCTCGCTCGCCGTGAATGACTGCATCAGCCGTCACCATCTCTGTGTAGAGCTCAGCGCGTTTGGACATCAGCCGATGGAAATAGCGGCAATGCCGATCGGTCCAATCCATCATTGGCGCAACGGAAATGCGCGATTTCAAAGGTTGAGGCAAATCGGACATGCGATGTCGGCAGTTCTGATCGTGGACTGGTCGTAAGATACAGATCGAAAGCCCCTATCATATGGGGTTTCAGTTTGCACATCGGCTAACCGAGGCAGCCACTTTGGCATCACAAATTTGGTTCTTCTGCAAAAATACAAACGTTTGTATTGCATGGTCAGCCGAATTGAGCTTTGGTGTGAAAAACGAGAAAATGTGGAGGAGTTCCTATGCGAACGACATTCAAAGCCGCCCTTTTAGGGGGTGCCGGGCTGGCCGCCATGCTGACCTTGGCCGCCGCTCCTGCGAGCGCACAAGATGCCTGCCTGGGCACGGCTGAAGCGCTGAACCTTTCAGCAGATCAGTTGGCCGACATTGGCGCCCGGGAGCTCACCTTCGGTTTTCTCACCAACAACATTTCAGATGATTTCAGCCGCACACTCGTTGCGGGCGCTGAAGCCTATGCTGAGGAAGTCGGCGTGGAACTCGTCGTTAACAACGCCGACTTCGATGCCAATACCCAGCTTTCGCAGTTCGATGCGCTGGTGCAGCGCGGGGTTGATGGCATCTTCCTGACCGCGGTCGATGCAGGGTCCATCGGCCAGGCTGTCCGCCGTGCCAACCAGTCGGACATCCCGGTCTTCATCGTCGGCGGCGCTCCAGCTCGCGGCGACGTCATCAGCGTGATGAATGCCGCCAGCTATCAAGGTAGCTTCGACGCGACGGCGGCCATGATGGACGCCATCGGACAACCAAACGCTCAGATTGCGATCCTCGGCATTCCGTTCGCGCTGCAGACCATCCGCGACCGTGAGAAAGGCGTTCTTGACGCCATCGGCGCGGCGGGCGGTCAGGTGATTTCTCTGCAGTCGGACTTCAGCCAGGATCGGCTTCTGGAGCTAGCCTCCAACGTGATCCAGGCCAACCCTGATCTTGGCGGCATCGTCGCGACGTGGAGCTTGGCGGTGAACGCAGCCACCGAGGCTGTGGAACAGTCAGGCCGCGATATCCCCATCGCTGGCTACGATTCTGAGGTTCCAGGCTACCTGGAGCTGCATTCCGGCGAAACGAACATCGTGGCGCTGTCCGGCCAGCAGGCTGCGCTACAGGGTCAGGCTGCCATCGAAGGCCTGTCCCAAGCGATCCTGGGTGCGGAGCTCTGCGAGGAAATCATCACCCCTAATCTCCTGGTCACCGCCGACAATTACCAGGAGATGTGGTCCATCCAGTACCCCGGCGCGAATCCTCCCTGGGAAAACTGAGCTGTGCGGGTTGCGAAGGATTCCCCAGATTGCCTTCGCAACCCGCCTGCTTTTTTCCAGCGCATCTCCCCACTCCCGTTTCCGGTGATCGACCGGCGTTCCTGTGCTGCTTGAACTCACCAACATCACCAAGCGTTTTCCAGGTGTTCTTGCGCTCGACGATGCCCGGTTCGACCTGAAGGCTGGCGAAGTTCATGCCTTTATGGGCGAGAACGGTGCCGGCAAGTCCACCATGATGAAGATCGCGTCGGGTCTTTTTCCGCCCGATGCCGGTCATATGCATCTTGATGGAGGCCTTGTTCGATTTGCCAACCCGGACGAGGCAAAGACCGCTGGCATTCACACCGTCTTCCAAGAATTGACTGTTTTGCCGAACCGCACGGTCGCTGAGAACCTGCTCGTCGGGCGAGAACCCGCCAGCGCCGGTGGGTTGTGGTTGGATCGGGATGCTCTGCTGGCCGAGGCACAGTCCATTCTGGACCGACTGGGCATAGCCCTCGATCCTCGAACGCCTGCCTCTGCACTGTCCACCGGCCAGCGTCAGATGGTCGAAATCGCCCGCGCCTGCGCGCAGGACCCGAAAGTTCTGATCCTCGATGAGCCAACATCCTCACTCGGTCGGGCTGAGGAAGACTTGCTGTTTGAACTGGTTCGCAAGCTGAAGGCCGATGGCGTGGGGATCATCTACATCACCCACCGCATGTCTGAGGTGTTCGCTCTGTCGGACCGCATCACGGTGTTGCGCGATGGTCGTTTTGTTTTGACCGGATCGACGACCGAGCTTGATCGACCGGCGCTGATCAAAGCGATGGTTGGCCGGGACGTCTCCGAAAACCGCCATGCCAAAGATGGCGGCCATCTGCCCGTCGCGTTGGACGCTAAAGGCCTGACGCGCCTTCCAATGGTTCGCCATGCCGACATCACGCTCAGGGCTGGCGAGGTGCTGGGTGTTGCCGGATTGATGGGTGCCGGCCGCACAGAGGTTGCTCGCCTCCTCGCCGGGATTGATCGCCCCGAATCTGGCACAATGGCGTTGTTCGGCGAGCCCTACGCGCCGAAATCAACCGCCGATGGATTGGCCACAGGCGTTGCCTATGTGTCGGAAGATCGCAAGGGTTTGGGGCTCGTCCTTCCGCTGTCCGTGGCCGACAACATTGCACTTCCGAGCCTTGGCAGTCTGGCGAAGACTGGCTTTGTGTCCATGGGTAGGCTTGCCCAGTTCGCTGGCGACTGGATGGAGAAGCTGGGCGTGCGGGCCACCAATCCGAATGTCGCGGTGGAAACGCTTTCTGGCGGCAACCAACAGAAAGTGGCGCTCGCCAAATGGCTCGCCACTCGGCCCAAGGTCATTCTGCTTGATGAACCAACGCGCGGCGTCGATGTTGGGGCCAAGGCGGAGATCTATGCGCTCATCCGCCAATTGGCAGAGGACGGCACGGCAGTGCTCGCCATTTCCTCCGAACTGCCGGAACTCCTGCAGATTTCCGACCGCATCGCCGTGATGGCGCAGGGTCATATAGTGGGCGTGGTGCCGGCTGCCAAAGCGACCGAAGAGAGCCTGTTGGAGCTTGCCTTCACGGAAATGGAAAAGGCCAGCGAGGCCGTGGCATGAGCCGGCAAGATGCCGCAGCGACGCCGATGGATGGCAGGCGCATCGCCGGCCTTCTGCGCGACCTCTTGCCCTACGCGGGGCTGGTGGCTGTCGTTGTGTTTTTCGCCGTGTCGAGCGAGTTCTTTTTCAACATGCGCAACTTCGAGCGCCTGGTGACGGATAGCGCAACGTTGATGCTGGTCGCCTTCGGCATGACGCTGGTCATCCTGCTTGGCGAGATTGATCTCAGCGTTGGTGCCGTTGTGTCGCTGCTGGCGGTGATCCTCGCGCAGATGATGGATGGCGGCACATCCTGGCCGTTGGCGGTGTTGGCGATCCTGTTGTTGGGGCTAGCCATCGGGTTGGTGAACGGCGTCATCACAGCCGTCGGCGATATCCCTTCCTTCATCGTGACGCTTGGTATGATGGCAATTGCGACCGGGCTTTCGTTCGTCTTCACCGGAGCGATCTCTGTGGCGATCCTGAATGAACCGTTCCTGGTTCTTTTCTACGATGCGCGGGTGCTTGGCCTGCCGATGCCGCTTGTCGTTGTGCTGGTGGCGTTTGCGACGTGTCTTCTCTTTCTCAATCGCACTGTTCCCGGGCGCGAGCTTTTTGCCGTTGGGGCTAATCCAGCAGCGGCCAAGCTCTCCGGCGTGCCGGTATTGCGCCGCAAGGTGACCGTGTTCGCCATTATGGGCGTTCTGGTAGCTTTGGCAGCCGTGCTTTCGGCAGCGCGTTTGGGCAGTGGGGCGCCGGCTTCCGTCCCTGCCCTCACCCTGGATGCCATTGCCGCCGTCATCATTGGTGGTGCGAGCTTGTTCGGCGGGCGGGCATCGCTGGTGCGCACGCTGATGGGCGCAGCACTTATCGCTGTCCTCAACAACGGCATGGTGCTGATGAACGTCAACATTGATCTGCAATATGTAGTCAAAGGCGTGATCATCCTGCTTGCCGTTGTGCTCGAACGTTTGGCATCGGGGGCGCGGCCATGAAGCTGAAGGGCCAAAGTACCGCCGATTATGGCCTCGTCATCGCGCTTGTTCTTGTCGTTGGCGCGCTGATGGTGATGAGCCCTGCCTTCCGTGACCCGGCAAATCTGATCGGCATCGGGCGTCAGGTGGCTATTTTGGGCATCGCAGCTTGCGCGATGACGTTCATCATTCTAGCCGGTGAAATCGATCTTTCGGTTGGGGCCGTCGCATCAGCGTCGGCCGTTGTCACCGCCATCGCGTTGGCCAGCGGTTTGGGCATTTGGGCTATCCCCATCGGCATTTTGGTTGGGGCAGGCTTTGGCCTGCTGAACGGGCTCCTCGTCGTTTACATCGCCGTCCCGTCCTTCATCGCGACCTTGGTCAGTTTTTTCATCGCACAGGGCGTCGCGCTAACGCTGACCGGCGGACAGACGATCCTGTTCGATGCCGACTGGTTCCGCTGGATGTTTGCGACCGGTGAGTTTTTGGGCAACCGCACAGCCTTCTGGTGGCTGGTGGCCGTGGTGCTGGTGATGTGGTGGCTACTGGCGCGCACGCGTTTCGGCTCGAACATCTATGCAGTGGGCGGCGATGCTCAGAGCGCGGAGATGCTGGGCCTGCCTCTGCGCAAGCTTCGCCTCGCCATTTTTACGCTGGCCGGCGGGCTGATGGGGCTGGTCGGGATGATCCTGATCGCCCGCATCGGCAACGCCCGCGCGGACGGGGCCATCGGGCTTGAGTTCGACGCCATTGCTGCGGCAGTGATCGGCGGCACGCGGCTTGGTGGCGGCTACGGATCCATGCCCCGGACGATGCTCGGCGTTCTGCTGATCGGCGTTTTGAACAATGGCCTTGCCATCCTCAATGTGGATTTCAACACCCAGCAGGTCATCAAAGGTGCCCTCGTGATCGCAGTCGTATTGATCGACCGCTGGGCGCGCGGAGGGAAAGGGAGTCTGGCATGAGCGATCTTGTTAGTGGCGATCTAGAGCAGTTGGCGACCGGGCTCAGTTTCACCGAGGGGCCGGTTTGGTTGGCCGAACATAGTTCGCTTCTGTTCACCGACATTCCGGGCAACGCGATCATGCGATGGCACGATGCAGACGGCCTCTCGACTTGGACCGACCAGGCGCACTTTGCGATCGGCCTGACGCGGGATCGCAGTGGCCGGGTAATTTCGTGTGAGCATTCGACCCGCACGCTGAGTACACTGGAGCTTGGCCCAGACGGAAACCTTGCTGGGCGTGGTGTTCTGGCTTCGCACTGCGACGGTGCTATTTTGAACTCCACCAATGACGTGATCTGCGCATCGGACGGGACGATCCTTTTCACCGATCCACCCTTTGGCGTGCGCGATCTAGAAGGCGAGCTTCATGGGTACCAGCAAGCACAGGAGATCGACGGGGCATTCGTGTTCGCCGTCGGGTCCACCCCCGATGCTCCTAGGGCAGTGATGAAGGACATCTACCGGCCCAACGGCCTATGCCTCTCGCCAGACGAAAACGTGCTGTACGTTTCGGATTCCTCTCAGGAGCACCACAAGACGCTGGCCATGGATGTCGGCCTGGGCTGGGTGCTCTCCAATCTGCGCGACTTTGCCGTCATGCCGGTCGGTGTACCGGACGGTATGCGGGTCGATGCCGAGGCACGGCTCTGGATCGCCGGCGGCGATGGGGTTTATGTCCATGCGCCCGATGGTAACCAAGTCGGCCATGTACCGGTGCCGGAAATGGTCACGAATGTGGAGTTCGGCGGCGCGGAACTGTCAGAGCTCTACATCACTGCGACCACGTCGCTTTACCGCATCCAAACGACAACGCGTTCGGGCAAAGCTTGGTAAGTCAGGTGTCGCGGTAGACGGGGCCGCGCGCCGCTACGACCTGCATCAGCGCTTCGTCTTCGGTCGTCAGGCCAACACTGCTGTCCCGCGCTTCCTGTCCGGGATAACCAATCGCCTCCCGTACATTGGGATGCATGAAATAGGCATTGGCCAGGACGATGGCGAGCGCCGAAAAACCGTCGGAGTCTTGCTGGGCCAAGGCTTCGACATCGGCAATTGTCTCGACCGCTCCAGGCAGAGACAGGAACGCACGCAATGGCGCGAGGCGCGAGGGGTCAATGGCCAACACCCGATCGGTCGGCGCCTGATCCAGGTCGATCTCGCTTGCGCTTGGCATGCCGGCTCCTCCCGGGACAAGGATTGCCGCGAGAGCTGCTAACCGTTCGCGTTCGTCTTGTGTCAGGGCTGCGCTCAATGGGCGGTCTCCAACTCAGACCGGGCTTCGATCAAGGCGAGCGCAGACCGTGCCGCAACGGCCATGAGGGTCGCGGTTGGGTTCATGCCGGACGAGGGCGGAAAGGTGCTGCCATCCATGACGTAGAGGTTTGGCACGTCATGGACCTTGCCGAACTCGTCGACCACCGAGGTTTCCGGGTCATCGCCCATCACTGTGGTGCCCATCAGGTGCCAGCCACAATCGCGGATGAGCGGCGTGACCTCTGTCTCGATGGCGCCGGCCGCTTCCATCGCCTCGACGGCTCGGTCGGTGTGGAAGGCGAGCATCTTCTTGGTGTTGTCGGACATGCGGTAGATGATGTTCGGCGCGGGTAGACCGTCACGGTCGGTCAGCGTGTCGGACAGTTCGATGCAGTTCGCTTCGTCAGGCAGGTCCTCGCCGATGATGCCCCATTCGAAGGAGCGCCCGAACTTGCGACGAACGCGCTCATGCAGCGCTTCACCCCAACCGCCGGTCAACGTCCCACCGGTGTAGCCGGCACGGAAGCTCTGCGGTCCGCCGGCTGGCATGCAGTTCCACTTTGCGCCTCGCACAAAGCCGCGTGAGGTGTCGGTTTCGTAAAACTGCATGGAGACGAGGATCTGCCCGGCCGGGCCGACCCAGCTTTCCAGATCCTCATCAAAAGTTCCCATCACCCCCGCATAGGGATGCATCATCAGCCGGCGGCCAACCAAACCAGAGCGATTGCAGAGCCCCGACATCAGCAAGAGCCGAGGCGTTCCAATTCCATTGGCGCAAAGGATCACCGTCCGGCCTTTCTGGCGATGTCGCTGACCTTGCCGGTCGATCCACACCACGCCGGACGCGCGGCCCAGCCCATCAGTTTCGATTTCACATACGCGCGCGCCGGTAATCAGCCTGACACCTAGCTGGATGGCTTCTGGCCAATGCGTCCGGTCCGGCGTGGCCTTGGCTTTATCTGAGCACCCCGTTCCGCAGGTTCCACGAAGCACGCAAGGTTGAAGACCACGATAGGCGCGCGAGGGAATAGCATTCGAGCCCGACCACCAGTGCCATCCAAGCTTGTTCATGCCTTCGGCGGCTTTCCGCCCGACCTTTCCCATAGGGAGCGGCGGCAGCGGGCAAGGCGCACCATCAGGATAGGCCGGGTTGCCCGAAACGCCGGAGACCGCCATCGCCTCCTCGACATAGCCGTAGAAGGGCGCAAGGTCCTCGTAAGTGAATGGCCAATCGTCCGCGACACCGTCCAACGTCCGGACGCGGAAATCCGACGGCATGAAGCGCACCCAATGGGCACCATAGATGAGCGCTGCACCGCCGACGCCCGCGAACATGAGCGGGTTCACATCCGACTGGTCTGTCTCGATGGGGTAGTCTTCCGCCCGCCCACGCACATTGGGATTGGGGTGCCCCCGCTTCAGCTGGGTGCGCTCCCATTCCGGCTTGGCGCCATCAAAAGCCTCGGCGGGAACCCAATCGCCCTGCTCCAGCACAGTGACAGACAGGCCGGCTCTTGCGAGTTCTAACGCGGCAACCGCTCCTGACGGTCCCGACCCGACAATGACGACGTCGGCAGTGTCGGTCACTCACCGCTCCGCAAAGCCATCTCGGATTCTGGGTCAAAGAGGTGAATGCGCTCTGGCGCAATCGTAAGGCCCACCTGGTCGCCGGCCTTCACATTGGTCGATCCGTCGGTGGTGATGATGAGCTCGGGGTCGCCAGCAGCAAACAGGAAACAGGAGGATCCGGTCGACTCGACCGCCGCAATACCTATGGTTGCCGATCCAGCAACACCAGGCGCGCCCATGGTCAAGTGTTCCGGGCGCAAGCCGACATCGACCTTAAGGCCAGGCTCGGCCTTGATCGCGGTTGGCAGAGTCGGAGCGCCTTCCAGATCCAGCACCACTGATGCGCCATCAGCGGCCATCGTACCGGGCACGAAATTCATTGCCGGACTGCCGATAAAGCCTGCTACGAACCTGTTGGCCGGACGCTCATAAAGTTCCAGCGGCGCGCCCTGCTGCTCGATGACGCCAAGGCGCATGACGACGACATGGTCCGCCATCGTCATGGCTTCAATCTGGTCATGGGTGACGTAGACCGACGTTGCGCCGAGACGGTCATGCAGGGCGCGGACTTCCTTGCGCATGCGCACGCGCAGGGCGGCATCGAGATTGGATAGCGGTTCGTCAAACAGGAACGCGCGCGGGTTGCGGATAATCGCACGGCCCATGGCGACGCGTTGGCGCTGACCGCCGGACAAGGCCTTGGGTCTACGGTCGAGGAGGTTTTCGAGCCCGATTATGGCCGCAACCTCCTCGGCCTTTTTGGCCCGTTCGGCCTTGGAGGCACCCTTCAAACGCAAGGCATAGGTTAAATTGTCCCGCACGCTCATGTGCGGATAGAGCGCGTAGGACTGGAAGACCATGGCCAGATCGCGCTTGCGCGGTGGCAGGTCGTTCACCCGCTCGCCCTCTATGCGCAGGACTCCGGAGGTGATGCGCTCCAGGCCGGCAATCGACCGGAGCAGTGTAGATTTCCCACAGCCTGACGGACCGACCAAGGCGACGAACTGGCCCTTGGGAATGGCAAGGTTGACCGTCTTCAGCGCATGGAAACTGCCATAGTGCTTTTCGACGTTTTCAAGTTCGAGCTGATGGGTCATTTCAGCGCTCCGGCGGTCAGGCCGTTGACGATCTGCCGTTGCAGCAGAACGAAGGCCGCCAGGATCGGCGTCACATAGGTGGCCGCGAACGCCATGATCGCGTTCCAATTGACGACATTGGGTTGAAGGAAGTTGGTCATGCCGATGGAGGCCGGCTGCAGGCGGTTATCTGCAATGATCGAGGCCGAATAGACGTACTCGCCGAAACCCTGCATGAAGACGAGAAGCGCGGAAATTAGAATGCCGTTGCGAGCAAGCGGCAGCACAATCATGAAGAAGGCACCGGCGCGGGAGTTGCCATCGACCAGCGCCGCCTCCTCCAACTCGCGCGGGATCGTCATGAAGGCCGCACGGCAGAGGATAACGAAGAAGGGCATCGTCTTGGCGGAGATCGCCAGGATTGCTGCAAAGCGAGGAAAGTCCAGTAGCCCGATCCAGGCAAAGCCAACAAAGATCGGCGTTACCATCAACGAGGGCGGCAGCACCTGAAGCATCAAGACGGTGAACAGGGCTGCGTCGATCCAGCCATTGCGGTAGCGCGCGAGCACATAGGCGGCCCCTGCGCCGACAATGCCGGTGATCACAGTGACACCGGTGGCGATGACCAGCGAGTTCCAGATGAAGCGTGGGATGTTCGCCACATCCCATATCGTGGCGTAGTTTTCCCATTGCGGTTCGCCGGGCAGAAACTCCGGCGGCACAGCAAAGATGGATGAGTTCGTCTTCAGGCTCGTGACGTACATCCAGTAGAGCGGAAAGAGGTAGAGCGCTGCCAGCATGATGGCGATAACCAGCATCACGCGGTTGGCATTCACGCGCGTCATAGCTGCGTCTCCGCTTTGGTGGAGCGCACATAGATGAGCGAGACGAACAGGACGACCACGATCATCAGGACGGAGATCACGGCGCCGCGCCCGAAGTCGAACTCGCGGAACGACAGCTCCCAGGACCAGTATTGTGCCACTGTGGACGACCCGGCCGGGCCGCCTTGGGTGATAGCGGCGAAGAGGTCGAACTGTTGCAGTGTGAAGATCGTGCCCAGGGCTAGGACGGCGCCTATGGTCGGGCGCATCATGGGCAGAGTTATGGTCCAGAAGCGCTGGAAGGCGGTCGCGCCATCAAGCTCGGCTGCTTCGTAGAGATCGTCGGGAATCGCGGCGAGTCCGACAGCCAGCAGGATCATGTTGAACGGGGTGCCGTACCAGATGTTGGCGATAAGAACCGAGTAGAGCGAGGTGTCGACATCCGACCGCCAGAAAACCGGCTCGTCGATGAGGCCGACGCTTTCCAGAACATGGTTGATCACGCCGAAGTCGCCGGAAAGCAGCCAGTTCCAAAGCACGCCCACGACTAATCCTGGCATCACCCAAGCTGCAAGAAACAAGCCGCGTATCCAGGTGGCACCCGGAAAGCGCTGGTGAAAAAACAGGGCGAGCGCGAAGCCGAACGTGAACTGAATAGTGACCGAGCCGATGGTGAAAATCAGCGTATTTATGAGCACCCGCTGGGCCAAAGGATCAGCGAAAATCGCCGTGTAGTTGTCGATCCCAACGACAGGATGAACAAGCGAGCCCAGGCTGAAAACGTCAACGCTCTGAAAGCTGATGACGATGTTGTAGATCAGCGGCAGGCCGGCAAAAAAGAAGAGGTAGAGAAGCGCAAAGAGGACGAGCATCGTGTCGAAACCGATGCCGTCCCGCAGGCCTTGAACCCATCGCCCCATACGCGCCTCCCAACTTGCCGGTTTCAGGCGGCCGCAGTCTGCCGCCGCCTGAATGTGTTCGGCAATCGGTTAGTTGAGGATACCCTCAATCTGATCCTGCGCACGGTCGAGCGCGTCCTGCGCCTCAGCCTGATCGGTTAGAACCGACTGGAAGGCATCCTGAATGGCCGACGAAATGCGTGGCCAATCGGGATGCGGACCGCGATTGCGGGCATAGCTGAGTTGCTCGGTGAAGACCTGGGCAGCTTCATCGATGCGTGCATCGCCAGTCGGTGCCAGCTCCACGCCTGCAAAAGACGGCAGACGCGTGAACTCCGGCCAAACGCGATCCACCTGGCTCACCATGTACTCCAGGAAGGCGAAGGCTTCGTCTGGGTGCTCGGTGTTGGCGAAGACCGCAAGGTTAAAGTCGCCAAGGGCCGAAGCGCGTGGACCACCCTCTTCTTTCACCGGAAGCAAAGTGACGCCCCACTCAAAATCGGCATCGGCTGCCATGCGGCCCAGCTCCCAAGGACCGGAGATGGCCATGGCTGCGTTGCCGCCATTGAAGGTGCCGGTTGAGTCCCACTGGCCGCGGGTCAGTGTGTCGGGGCTGGCAAGACCTTCATCCAGGAAGGCTTTCCAGAGTTCCAGAGCGTCGGCGACGCCGTCGGCG
>JBHJIX010000116.1:0-23166 GCA_050043025.1 Cohaesibacteraceae bacterium | reverse complement strand
ACACGCTCCGTCAGCTTGGTGCTTGGATTGTGCCTGGCTGTGGCGGGCACAGCGCTATCAGGCACAGCCGCATGGGCGCAAAAAGGCCCTTCGACAAACGACGCAGGCGAGCGCGAAGCGGTGGAGTTCGACCAAAGCGCTTTGCGCTTTGACGCCGGCCTCCAAGCAACCGTCGATACGTTGACTGCCCAGGACGGTCTTGAGCCGGACGAAAGCTTCGTGCTGGTGGCTGCGCACTTTCTGCGTGGGATCGAGATCGCATTTCAAAGCCGGTATCGCCATGGCGTGACCAACAGCATCACGGCCATCGCCGTCATGCGTCTGGGTTTACCGCCCAATCCGCAGCCGGAACCGTTCACCGGCGCGGTCATTGAAACTCTGTTTCTTGATCTTGAAACACACATGGATGCCGCCCGCGACGTGCTGGCGACCATCGACGATGACGCCTCGTTCTCCGTCCCACTCGACCTCGCCAGCCTCTGGTTGGACGTGAACGCGGACGGCACCGCCCAGCCGGGAGAGAATCTGTTACAGCTGACCGGTGCTGTTTTCGGCGGGCGACAGGCCCGCGGGGCGCTGGAGCAAATGGCAGGGCAATTGATCGTCGATTTCGACCAGTCGGATGCCGCATGGCTGAACGCCTACACCCATCTGATCTCCGGCACCGGAGATCTGGTGCTGGCGCTGCAGCCGGCGGACATCATCGATGCCGTGTTTGCCGATGGCGCCGAGCTTGATGCTCTCCACCAGGGTCGGCTGGAGGGTTGGATGGCCGATGGTCCGCGAACGGTTGATACCGTTCTGTCCTGGATCCTTGTGCTGGAACAAACACCTGATGCGGACCACACCCGGTCGGCGCGAGAGAACATGCTGGCTATGATTGCCAGCAACCGCATTTTCTGGGAGCGCGTTGGCGCTGAAACCGACAATGGCCGCGAATGGATTCCCGCCCCCCAGCAGTCCTCCGCCCTACCGGTCGCCTTTCCCGGCGAAGTCGGGCCGCAATGGCTGGCGATCCTGGATGATCTGGAGGCCCTGCTGGAGGGCGAAGTGCTCGCACCTCATTGGCGGCTTGGCGGTATGGACGGCAGTCACGGCATCAACATCCGAACCTTTCTGGAAAACCCACAGTCGATGGACCTTCTTGGTCTCATCCATGGACGCGGCGTCCTGTTCGCTGTCGAGGAAGGCCCGATCATCTCCACTGCCAATTGGCAAGCCTTTCAATCACTCGTTGGCCGCCAGGGCGGCTTCTTTCCCTTTCTGTTGAATTGCCCAACCTTCCCATCTGTCTCGTCGGCCCAAGAGCGGCACCTGCACAACCGAGGACACGCTATGAACATCCATGAATATCAGGCCAAAGCCCTCTTGAAGAGCTTTGGCGCGCCCGTCGCTGATGGCGTGCCAATCATGAAGGCCGAGGATGCGGCCTCCGCCGCCGACACACTCGGCGGCCCGGTCTGGGTGGTGAAAAGCCAGATCCATGCCGGCGGTCGCGGCAAGGGCAAGTTCAAGGAACTGGCCGATGATGCCAAAGGCGGTGTGCGGCTCGCCTTCTCCAAGGATGAAGTGCTCGCCCATGTCGGCGAGATGCTTGGCAACACATTGGTCACCAAACAGACTGGCCCAGCTGGCAAGCAGGTCAACCGGCTTTATCTGGAAGACGGAGCCGACATCGACCGCGAGCTTTACTGCTCGCTACTCGTCAACCGCGAGACCGGCAAGGTTTCCTTCGTCGCCTCCACCGAAGGCGGCATGGACATTGAAGCCGTCGCTGAATCAACGCCGGAGAAAATCCACACCATCGACATCGAGCCCGGCACGGGTGTCGATGCCGACGCAATCGCCAAGCTGAACGCAGCGTTTGAGATTTCCGGCGCGGCTGCCGACGACGGCAATTCGCTTTTCCCAACGCTCTACAAAGCCTTCACCGAGAAGGATATGAGCCTGCTGGAGATCAATCCGCTCATCGTCATGAAAGACGGCCATCTGCGCGTGCTCGACGCCAAGGTCTCCTTCGATGGCAACGCGCTCTTCCGCCATGACGACATAATGGCGCTGCGCGATGAGACCGAGGAAGACGAAAAGGAAATCGAGGCATCCAAGCACGACCTCGCCTATGTCGCGCTCGATGGCGACATTGGCTGCATGGTCAATGGCGCCGGCCTTGCCATGGCGACGATGGACATCATCAAGCTCTACGGCAAGGAGCCAGCCAACTTCCTTGATGTCGGCGGTGGCGCCACCACCGAAAAGGTGACGGCAGCCTTCAAAATCATCACCGCTGATCCCAACGTGAAAGGCATTCTGGTCAACATTTTCGGCGGCATCATGCGTTGCGACGTCATCGCAGAAGGCGTCGTGCAGGCCGTGAAAGATGTCGGCCTGAAAGTGCCGCTCGTTGTGCGCCTTGAAGGCACCAAGGTCGAAGAGGGCAAAGCCATCATCAACTACTCCGGCCTCAACGTCATCGCCGCCGATGATCTCGACGACGCCGCCCAGAAAATCGTGAAAGCTGTCGGCTAGGCTATGACGAGCTCACGGATCTTGTTTGCCCTGGCGCTGGCCACTTGGCCAGCCACATCGAACGCGGCTGAATTTGCTACGGTCTTCGACACGTTTATCGAAAGCTGCTCAGCGCCTGTTCTGACACCTAACGAAGCTTTCTCGAGTTCTGACTTTGAAGCGATGCCCAACGGGCAGGTATCATGGTCGGAAGACAGGCTGTCAGTCCAGTTCGTCGAAGGCGAAGAGGCAGACTACACGATCTTTTGGTACTCTCAGATGCCCGACGGCGTGACATCGACATGCAGTCGATCGATCGCACAAACGAACATCCGACCGGATGAGATTCGCGCCTATCTCCACGATCTCGAAGGCACGGCTATAGTCGGCGGTCTGCACCCTTTTGTCTATCCCAGCTCAAACGGCTTCAACCAAGTCGATGACACACATACTTGGCTGCTGCTGCTCCCAGAGTGGCGTGACCGCCATGCCTCGCTGCATGTCCAAATTCAAAGCCAATTACTTACGTTGACCGCCTTCGGTGGCTTGAACAATTCCCACTAAGGAACTGAAATTATGTCCATCATTGTCAATCAAGACACCAAGATCATCGTGCAGGGCCTGACCGGTAAGACCGGCACCTTTCACACCGAACAGGCACTTGCCTATCACGGCACCCAAATGGTCGCCGGCATCCACCCCAAAAAGGGTGGCACCAACTGGACCGCCGGTGAAGGCGCTGGCCCTGCAGCTGGTAAAGAACTTCCGATCTATGCCACCGTCGCCGAAGCCAAAGAGGCAACCGGTGCCAACGCCTCTGTGGTCTATGTGCCGCCAGGCGGCGCAGCAGCCGCCATCATTGAAGCCATCGACGCGGATATCCCCTTCATCACGTGCATCACCGAGGGCATTCCAGTGCTTGACATGGTCAAGGTGAAAGCACGCCTTACGGCATCCAATTCGCGCCTTCTCTGCCCCAATTGCCCCGGCATCATGACGCCCGATGAGTGCAAGATCGGCATCATGCCCGGCTCGATCTTCAAGAAGGGCACTGTCGGTATTGTATCGCGCTCCGGCACCCTTACCTATGAAGCCGTTTTCCAAACCACCAATGAAGGGCTCGGCCAATCGACGGCTGTCGGCATTGGCGGCGACCCGGTGAAGGGTACCGAATTCATCGACGTGTTGGAGATGTTCCTCGCTGACGAGGAAACCACTTCCATCATTATGATCGGTGAAATCGGTGGCTCAGCCGAAGAGGACGCTGCGCAGTTCCTGGCCGACGAGAAGAAGAAGGGTCGCTGGAAGCCAACGGTCGGCTTCATCGCTGGCCGCACTGCGCCTCCCGGCCGCACCATGGGTCATGCCGGCGCAGTGATCTCAGGCGGCAAAGGTGGCGCGGAAGACAAGATTGCAGCCATGGAAGCAGTCGGCATCGCGGTATCTCCGTCACCGGCTCAACTTGGTAAAACATTGGTAAACGTATTGGGTTGATAAGTGATCATCCGGTTTACTTAGGAATCGGTTATGAAACTTTGGCGTGCCGGCGGGCGGCACGCCCACTAGGGAGCACGGAGGCAAAAACCTCCGCGACACACGCCGATGGCACGGCAGGATGCGCACGCGGCTTTCGCCGCCACGTCATTCCTTTACGGCGGCAACGCCACCTATCTCGATCAGCTTTATGCCGATTACCAAAAGGACCCCTCCAGGTTCGGGGCGGAGTGGGCAGCTTTCTTCGCCGAACTGGGCGATGAAGCAGGCGACGTCGCTGACAATGCGCGTGGCGCCTCCTGGAGCAGATCTGATTGGCCTATCGCATCCAACGGCGAACTGGTTTCAGCGCTTGATGCCGACTGGGGCGTGGATGAGAAAGCCGCTGCCAAGGTCGTCGCCGAGAAGCTAAAGGCCGGCGCGCAGACCGTTGGCGTCCAAGTTTCCGACGAACAGGTTCAGCAAGCGACCCGGGACTCAGTGCGCGCCATCATGATGATCCGCGCCTATCGTATGCGCGGCCATCTGGCAGCCGATCTCGATCCGCTAGAGCTTAATGCGCCTGAAGATCATCCCGAGCTTGATCCCAAGAGCTACGGCTGGACCGAGGCTGACTACAGCCGCAAGATTTTCCTCGACCATGTTCTGGGGCTGGACTTCGCGACCATCCCGGAAATGCTCGATATCCTGAAACGCACCTACTGCTCAACGCTGGGTGTGGAGTTCATGCACATCTCCGATGGTGAGGAGAAAGCTTGGATTCAGCAGCGCATTGAAGGACCGGACAAGGGCATTGCGTTCACCGAGAACGGCAAGAAGGCCATCCTCAACAAGCTGATCGAGGCCGAAGGCTTTGAGAAGTTCTTGGACGTCAAATACACCGGCTCCAAGCGCTTCGGTCTTGATGGCGGCGAGGCGCTGGTTCCAGCGCTGGAGCAGATCATCAAACGTGGTGGCCAGCTTGGCGTTGAAGACATCGTTCTTGGGATGGCCCACCGTGGCCGGCTGAATGTCCTCTCCCAGGTGATGGAAAAGCCACACCGGGCGATCTTCCTAGAGTTCAAGGGCGGCCCGTACGCACCTGATGACGTGGAAGGCTCCGGCGATGTGAAGTATCACCTAGGTGCATCGTCCGACCGCGAGTATGACGGCAACAGCGTCCACCTGTCGCTGACTGCCAACCCCTCGCACCTGGAAATCGTGAACCCAGTGGTGCTCGGCAAAGTTCGCGCCAAGCAGGATCAGATCGGCGCGTTCGATGAGGCGACCGAGGTGGTCTCACTGGAAGAGCGCGCCAAGGTTCTGCCGCTTCTTCTGCACGGCGATGCGGCCTTCGCAGGTCAAGGCGTGGTTGCGGAATGCTTCGGCCTGTCTGGCCTGCGCGGTCACCGGACCTCCGGCTCGATCCACTTCATCATCAACAACCAAATTGGCTTCACGACCAATCCACGCTTCTCGCGCTCTTCGCCCTACCCGTCTGACGTGGCGAAAATGGTCGAGGCGCCGGTGTTCCATTGCAATGGCGATGACCCGGAATCAGTCACCTACGCCGCAAAGATCGCTATCGAGTTCCGGCAAAAGTTCCACAAGCCGGTCGTCATCGACATGATCTGCTACCGCCGCCTCGGCCATAATGAGGGCGACGAGCCGGCGTTCACGCAGCCGATCATGTACAAGAAGATCCGCTCGCACCCCACCACGCTCACCATCTACGCTGACAAGCTGGTGAAAGAAGGCGTGCTGACCGCTGAAGACATCGACAAGCGCAAGGCTGACTATCGCGCTGATCTCGACAAGGAGTTTGAGATTGGCCAGGCCTACAAGCCCAACAAGGCTGACTGGCTAGACGGCAAATGGTCCGGCCTGACCCAAGCCAAGGTCGATGATGACCCGCGCAAGGGCAAGACCGGCGTCGACCTCGACACGTTGAAGATGGTCGGCGGCAAGCTCACCGATATCCCGGAGGACTTTGAAGCGCACCGCACCATTCGGCGCTTCATCGCCAACCGGAAAGCGATGATCGATTCAGGTGAAGGCATCGATTGGGCAACGGCCGAGGCACTGGCCTTTGGCACGCTGGCTGTCGACGGTCACCCCATCCGGCTTTCGGGTCAGGATTGCGAGCGCGGCACGTTCTCGCAGCGCCACTCTGTGCTCTACGACCAACGCGATGAGAAGCGCTTCATTCCGCTCAACCACATCGCGGATGGTCAGTCGCGCTACGAGGTCATCAACTCCATGCTCTCAGAAGAAGCCGTGCTTGGCTTTGAGTATGGATACTCCATGGCCTATCCCAACGCGCTCACACTTTGGGAAGCGCAGTTCGGCGACTTCGCCAACGGTGCGCAGGTTTTGTTCGATCAATTCATTTCATCGGGCGAACGCAAATGGCTGCGCATGTCCGGTCTCGTCTGCCTCTTGCCGCATGGCTATGAGGGCCAGGGGCCCGAACACTCCTCGGCTCGTCTGGGGCGGTTCCTGCAGATGTGTGCCGAAGACAATATGCAGGTCGCCAACTGCACCACGCCGGCGAACTACTTCCACATTCTGCGCCGACAGCTAAAGCGCGACTTCCGCAAACCGCTGATCCTGATGACGCCAAAATCGCTCCTCAGGAACAAACGCGCCACGTCGCGCCTGGATGAAATGGGTGCGGACAGCACCTTCCACCGTGTCCTTTGGGACGATGCTGAGGTACTCAAGGACGAGCCCATCCAGCTCGTACCGGATGAGAAAATCCGACGGGTCGTCCTGTGTTCCGGCAAGGTCTATTACGATCTTTATGAGGAGCGTGAGAAGCGCGGCGTCAACGACATTCAGATCCTGCGCGTGGAACAACTCTACCCGTTCCCTGTGCGTGCGTTGATGGTCGAGCTTGCCCGTTTCAAGGATGCAGAAATCGTCTGGTGCCAGGAAGAACCCCGCAATATGGGCTCCTGGACCTTTGTGGAGCCCAACATTGAGTGGGTGCTCGACAAGATAGGCGCCAAACACAAAAGGCCGCGCTACACTGGACGCAGCGCAGCGGCGGCCACGGCAACTGGCCTCATGTCCAAGCACCAAGCCCAACTCCAAGCCTTCATGGAAGACGCTCTAGGTGACTGACCGAGCCGCCACCTTCACCCCTTTTTCCCGACAACCGTCGGACAGCATTGGCCGCCTCGTCTGCGGCCCTATGGAGACCAACAATGGCGAGTGAAATCCGCGTTCCGACCTTAGGTGAATCGGTTACCGAAGCGACGGTGGCGAGTTGGTACAAAAAGCCCGGCGAGGCGGTGAATGCCGATGAGCCGTTGGTTGAACTTGAGACCGACAAGGTAACCGTTGAGGTGCCAGCACCAGTTGGCGGAACCATCGCCGAAATCCTGGTCAAAGAAGGCGAAACGGTCGAAGTTGGTACGCTTCTGGGCATGCTTGGCGAAGGCGATGGGGCGGCAGCCGCTCCGGCCCCCAAAGAAGAGGCCGCACCGGCCAAACAAGAAGCAGCGCCAGCAGCGGCCGATGCCGGCGGCAAGCTGGTTGAGGTCATCACCCCCAGCGCTGGCGAATCCGTCACCGAAGCTGAGGTCGGAGAAATCTCCGTCAAAGTTGGCGATGTGGTGAAGGCCGATGACGTTCTTCTGGAACTGGAAACCGACAAGGCTGCCCAAGAGATTCCGGCGCCTGTCACTGGCACGGTGGCCGAAATCTCCGTGAAAACCGGCGACATTGTCGAACCGGGCAACCTCCTGATGAAAATTCAGGAAGGCGCAGGGGGTAACGTTGCTGCTGCGCCAGCGCCCGCTCCAGCCGCCGCACCGGCCCCAACTCCAGCATCTGCTTCGTCGACCGAGATGCCTCCAGCGCCGTCTGCCCAACGCATGATGGCCGAAACCGGCGTCACCGTTGCCGCCGGTACCGGCAAGCGTGGTCAGGTGCTTAAAGGAGACGTTATCAACGCCATCGCCGCCGGTGCGACCGCAGCACCTGCCGCCTCCGCTCCGGCCTCGGTCCGCGCGCCATCCTCACCGGACGATGAGGCTCGCGAAGATCGAGTGCGCATGACACGTCTGCGCCAGACCATCGCACGCCGTCTGAAGGATGCGCAGAACACCGCTGCCATGCTCACCACCTACAATGAGGTGGACATGGGCCCGGTGATGGACATCCGCAAACAGTACAAGGAACTGTTTGAGAAGAAACACGGCGTGAAGCTCGGCTTCATGGGCTTCTTCACCAAGGCAGTCACCCACGCGTTGAAGGAAATCCCGGCGGTGAACGCTGAGATCGACGGCACAGACATCATCTACAAGGACTTCGCCCACATTGGTGTGGCTGTCGGCACCGACAAGGGCCTTGTTGTCCCCGTCGTGCGCGATGCTGATCAGATGTCGATTGCCGAAATCGAGAAGGAAATCGGTCGCCTCGGGCTCGCAGCTCGCGACGGAAAACTCGGTATGGACGCCATGCAGGGCGGCACCTTCACGATCTCCAATGGTGGCGTTTACGGCTCGCTTATGTCCTCGCCGATCCTCAACGCACCTCAGTCCGGCATCCTCGGCATGCACAAGATTCAAGAGCGTCCGATGGCCATTGGTGGTCAGGTCGTTATCCGCCCGATGATGTATCTGGCGCGCTCCTACGACCACCGGATCGTTGACGGCAAAGAGGCCGTGACGTTCCTGGTGCGTGTCAAGGAAAGCCTGGAAGACGTGCAGCGCCTGGTGCTTGATCTCTAAACCCCAAGCCTACTCCATCCCCTAAGGACTTCAGTTTATGGCTGACGCTTACGACCTCATCGTCATTGGAACCGGCCCCGGCGGCTATGTCTGCGCCATACGAGCGGCACAGCTGGGCATGAAAGTGGCCGTGGTGGAAAAGCGCGCCACCCATGGCGGAACATGCCTCAACATTGGCTGCATCCCATCCAAGGCGCTGTTACACGCCTCGGACGTGTTTGAAGAAGCTGGTCACACCTTCGAAACGCTGGGGATCAAAGTCACGAAGCCGAAGCTCGACCTCGCCAAGATGATGGGCTTCAAAGACGATGTGGTGAAAGAAAACGTCACCGGGATCGCCTACCTGTTCAAGAAGAACAAGATCACCGATTACATCGGCACCGGCACCATCTCGGCGCCAGGCACAGTGACGGTGACGGCCGAAGACGGCAAGACAACCCAGCTTGAAGCCAAGCACATCGTCATTGCCACCGGCTCGGACTCCGCAGGCATTCCAGGCGTTGCGCTCGATATTGATGAGAAAACCATTGTCACCTCGACCGGTGCTTTGGAGCTGGAAAAGGTCCCAGGCCATGTCGTGGTTGTCGGCGGTGGTGTAATCGGTTTGGAACTTGGTTCGGTCTGGCGGCGGCTCGGCGCCAAGGTCACAGTTGTGGAGTTCCTGGATCATATTCTGGGTGCCATGGACCTCGACACATCCAAACAGTTCCTGCGGATTCTGAAGAAGCAGGGCATGGAATTCATGCGCTCCTCCAAGGTGACCGCCGTGGAGAAGAAGGCGCGCGGCAAGCTCGCCGTAACTGTCGAACATGCTGGCGGCGAAGCCGATGCCGAGACACTCACCGCCGACGTTGTGCTGGTCTCGACAGGCCGTGTCCCGTTCACCAAGGGCCTCGGCCTGGAAGAGGTCGGTGTGGAAATGGATGACCGAGGCCGCGTGAAAACCGACGGACACTTCAAGACCAATGCCGCCGGTATCTACGCCATCGGCGACGTCATCGATGGTCCGATGCTCGCCCATAAGGCCGAAGATGAAGGCTTGGCCCTTGCGGAACTAATCGCCGGCAAGGCTGGTCATGTGAATTACGATGTCATTCCATCGGTGGTCTACACCGAGCCGGAAGTCGCCTCGGTCGGCAAAACCGAGGAAGAGCTCAAAGCCGCGGGCATTGAGTACAAGTCTGGCAAATTCCCCTTCTCCGCCAACGGTCGCGCACGCGCCATGAACGCTACCGCCGGCTTTGCCAAAGTTCTAGCCGACGCCGCCACCGACCGGGTCTTGGGCGTCCATATCGTAGGCAAAGGTGCAGGCGATCTCATCCATGAAGCCGCCGTTCTGATGGAGTTTGGCGGTTCTTCAGAGGACATGGCCCGTACCTGTCACGCACACCCGACCATGTCGGAGGCGGTCAAAGAGGCAGCGATGGCCGTGGAGAAACGCCAGATACACATGTAGGACCAGCGACAAAGGAAGAGCGAGAAATGGCGCAGGCGGTCTGAGCCATTGATCTTGCCTTACCGAACGACGCCGTCTGCGCTAGCGTGCGCCGAACGGGCGCCCGGCAGGGACGGCACGCCCACAGAAGCGTTTCAGAAGAGCGGCAGCACTAGCGTTTGCGCAGCCGAGCGATCTTGTCCTCAGGATCGAACATGACCTTCACACGCTCAGTCAAACCGTCCAGCAGATCCAATTGTCGATCGAGTTCTGCCATCCGCCGCCGCGCATAGAGCACGTCGGATTCCGCGCGAGCGAGTTGCGTTTCATCCTCGCTCTCCCGCTCGCCGCCATAGTCTGTGTCAACCAACTGAGCCGCCACAGCAACAGTGTCTGCATAGCGTCGCTCCAAACCACGGCGCTCACGCACAACACCGCTGCGCACGTCGCCGATATGGCGCACCAAAGTGGCCAGACGGTGCTGGTCGCTGCTGCGGTCGCGGTCCTGACTGCGGGCCCTGAACAATGCCATGCCCAACCTCATGCCACGGCCACTCTGATTCGGGCAATTGACGGGCCATCACATCTGACCCTGATGCAGGATTGAACCAGATCATCCAGCGGCTCAGGGGCCAGGTTCCATAAAGGCACCACATTTGGCTGACAGGCCAAACCAAGTGGTTTGATAAAAGTGCTTTACCCGCACGGACCTTGGGCGATACATCCACCGCATGGCACCTGTTCGGCGCACCTTAAGACGCATCAGAATCGGCAATGATCCGGCCCTGGAGCTGGATGCTTCGCGCCCGTCTCGCGTCGAGCATCGCGGCGTCAGCTTTAAATGGCTGGCGGGAACGGTCGTTACAGGGCTTGCCTCCACCGGACTGATGATCGGTGCGCTCTATGCAGCCGTCGATGGCCGCCAGCAGTTTTCCATCCCGCCGAGCGTTGCTCAGACCGAGCGCATCGCCAGCCTGATTGACGAGGACGGTCGCATCCAAAAAGGCGACCGCCTCACGCGTATTGCTGAGCCTATCGCCAATCGGCAGCTCATCGACGTGTCGACCATCCATCGCGAAGGCGACATGGATGTGGTGCGGCTGCAACCGTTCGTTCGTGTGATTGCCTCGTTGGCGCTCGAAAGCACCGACATCAGTGCCGAGCGTCCGCCGTTCAATCCGCTCAATCTTTATGCTGGCGCTGACAACACGATTTCTGCCGACGCAGCCGCCCTCATCTACGATGCCGATGTGGAAGGCGAGATCGCGGTACGGACCTCGCCCTTCCCGTTTGAAACGGCCGTGCTTGATCAAAACGCCGTTCCGCAGCCCGATCAGGTAACCTTCGCCGCTGCGGACGTTGCCCGCTTCACCATTGGCGCGGATCAAAGCAGCCTTGCTTCGGCCAGCTTCTCGCCATCCTTTGCGGGCAGCGGCATTGGCACCAATGGCGCGCTAGGATTTGCCGATCCAGTCGGCGACGTGGCACTGGCTGGTATTGGCCTACCCTCATCGGGTGCCGACAACGCCATCGACGCATTGGAAAGCTTTGCTTCAGTCCGCGTCATTCCAGAAAACTTCTCAGTCATCGGCAAGGTCGAGGATGAGGATGTCACACCTGTCAACGATCTTGATGAGATCATTGTTGCGCTTGGAGAAGGCGACACGCTGGAATCGATCCTCTTGAACAATGGCGTGCGCGAGGGGGCGATTGGGCCAGTCGAAACGGCTTTTGAGACCTTCCTCCAAACCACAGAAATGCGCGAAGGCCACCGTCTTCGTGTGGCTATGGCACCCGCTGGGCTGGAAGGCGAAGCGTTCGACCCCATTCGCGTCAGCCTTTATGACGAGCGTTCCCATCTGTTGACCGTGGCGATGACCGAAGATGGCGGATACCGGGTCGATGAAGAACCGCAGATCGTCGATTTCAATGTCTTCGCGGCTGCGAGCCCCGACACGGAAGGATCAGCACGACTTTACTCGTCAATTTACGAGACCGCCCTTGCCAACGAGATCCCGATGGAGATCGCTGGCGAGCTGATCCAGATTTTCGCCAACGACCTCAACTATCAACGCCTCGCTCAGCCGGCCGATACGATGGAAGTGTTGTACGAGTTGGATGAAGACAGCGATCCATCAGGAGATGTGGTCTTTGCATCGGTATCAACCGGCGCGACCACCCATCGCTTCTACCGCTACACCGCCGAAGACGGCTCCCTGCTTTACTTCGACGAGGATGGAATTTCAGCCAACAAGTTCCTCATCCGCAACCCATTGCCCAACGGCCGGTTTCGTTCGGCCTTCGGCATGCGCCGTCACCCGATCCTGGGAATCACAAGGATGCACAATGGTGTGGACTGGTCGGCACCGCGCGGCACGCCAATTATTGCCTCCGGCAATGGTACCGTTCTCGATGCCCGCTGGAACTCTGGTTATGGCCGCTGGGTTCGCCTTGACCACGCCAATGGCTACCAGACAAGCTACGCTCACTTGACACGCTTCGCCGACGGTATCGCTCCAGGCGTTGAAGTTCGCCAAGGCCAGGTCATCGGCTATGTGGGCTCGACCGGCCTCTCGACCGGGCCCCACCTGCATTATGAGGTGACCGTCAACGGTCGGCATGTGGACCCGATGGGCATTCGCGTGGCACGCGAAGAAACGCTAGAAGGCGACCGCCTTGAGGACTTCTTGCGCGAGCGTGACCGCATCAATGAGCTGATGGAACGCGACCGCGGCGCAACCATCCGGGTTGCCGCTAGCGGAAGCTAAGAGCAAGCACTTTCAGCAACGCTGCAGGCTTTTGCAGTCCCAAGAACGTTCAAGATCGGAAAGGCAAAGCCCTTCCCTAGTGCACCACGTACCAATCGCGACGGTGATTGAAAGCGATAAGGCCGTTGAGCACGACAGCGCCTAGAAGCGAATAAGCAACCACCGAAAACGGGAACAGAAACGCGGCAACGCCAAACAGCACCGCGTCGAACCCGAGCTGGATGTACCCGGCGCGGATGCCGAACCGGTCCTGTATCCAGAGCGCCACCACGCCCAGCCCGCCAAGTGAGCCCTTGTGGCGAAAGATCGCCAAAAGACCGATCCCCGTTACAACACCAAACATGATCGCGCCAAGCGTTGGGTCCAATCGCTCAATGGCAAAGCCGAGCGGCACCAGTTCCGTGCCCAAGGAAAGGGCAGCGACACACGCCATGCTCTTCAGGGTGAACTCCCACCCCATTGCTTTGATCGCAAAGAGATAGAACGGGATGTTCACCAGGAAGAAGATGAGCCCGAACGACTGGCCGGTGAGGTAAGATATCACCACCGCCAGCCCGGCCGTTTGACCCGTGATCAGACCCAAATGGGTCAAGATCACAAGTCCCATCGTGCACATCACGACGCCGGTCGCGAGGCCTTGCACATCCTCAATCGCAGAATGTTTGACGCTCGACTGTTGGACGGGAACGGGGCTTGGCATGTCTTGTCCTTAGCAAGACGCGTGCCTAGCCGCCTATCTTTTTGCGCCGTGCAGCCAGGGTCCGAAGACGCAAGGCGTTTAGCTTGATGAACCCTTGCGCGTCCTGCTGGTCATAGGCGCCCTGATCGTCTTCGAACGTCACCAACTCTTCAGAGTAGAGCGACTTGTCCGACTGACGGCCGGTGACCATCACATTGCCCTTATAGAGCGTCAGCGACACGTCGCCTTCCACGTGCTCCTGGCTGAGATCGATGGCAGCCTGGAGCATCTCGCGCTCTGGCGAGAACCAGAAGCCGTAATAGATCAGTTCCGCGTAACGCGGCATCAGCTCGTCTTTGAGGTGAGCAGCGCCACGATCCAGCGTGATCGATTCCATCGCACGGTGCGCTGCCAACAAGATCGTCCCACCCGGCGTCTCATAGACACCGCGAGACTTCATGCCGACAAAGCGGTTCTCGACCAAATCAAGCCGGCCAATGCCATTATCCCGGCCAAGGTCGTTGAGCTTGGCAAGCAGCGTGGCAGGCGACAAACGCTCGCCATTGACCGAAACGGCGTCGCCCTTCTCAAAGCCAATAGTGATCTCGATCGGCGTATCGGGCGCATCCATGGGCGACACAGTGCGCATATGGACATATTCGGGGGCACCGACCGCAGGGTCTTCTAGAACCTTTCCTTCCGAGGACGAGTGCAGAAGGTTGGCATCCCCCGAGAAAGGCGATTCCCCGCGTTTGTCCTTGGGCACCGGAATCTGATGCTTCTCGGCAAAATCGAGCAGTGCCTCGCGAGAGGGAAAATCCCACTCTCGCCATGGCGCAATCACCTTGATGTCCGGATTGAGCGCGTAGGCCGAAAGCTCATAGCGCACCTGATCATTCCCCTTGCCGGTTGACCCGTGGGATACCGCGTCAGCACCAACCTCTGCGGCGATATCAATGAGGTGCTTGGTGATCAGTGGCCGGGCGATCGATGTTCCTAGCAGATAGACGCCTTCGTAAACGGCGTTGGCGCGGAACATCGGGAACACGTAATCGCGGACAAACTCTTCGCGCACATCTACGATCCGAATGTCCTGAATGCCCAGCATCTCCGCCTTGCGGCGGGCCGGCTCCAACTCCTCGCCCTGACCCAGATCAGCCGTGAAGGTCACCACCTCGGCATCGTACTCGGTCTGCAACCATTTCAGGATGATTGAGGTATCAAGTCCGCCGGAATAGGCCAGCACCACTTTGTTGACATCGCCCTTGGCGGCCATTGCGCAAAACTCCAAATTGGATGGGAAGCTGCGCCGGTCTTACTGCCGCAACCGGGGCGCTGGCAAGCCAACATAGGTGGCAGCATCAGCCGCGAACTGCCTAACTGACCGACAAAGCCAAAAACCAGAACACAAGCACCAGCACGATCAGTTGCAGCATGTTCATGCGTACTGACCAAGCATGCATCATGTCGAACGGTCCTTTGGCAGCCGTCGACCCGCGTTTGATTTCATCGCGCAGCGCATTGATGCGCGGCATCATCACCTGCCGTGCGAACAGAAAACCGCCTGCGATCACCACAAGCACCAGCCCAGCAGCGACATTGATGAGAAACCCTGCCACGGCCGCCAAGCCCGGCGTGACGGCAAGGACCAGGTAGTAGATAGGGAAGATCGAACGAATGACGGGGCCAGCCTTCTCTTCGCAAAGGACACGGAAGACCACAGGGGCGACACCGGCGCCGAAAACGCCCATCGCACCGACAGTCAGGCCAATGAAAAACAGCGCGCCGTAAAGGGCTAGCGCGTCAGCAAAGGGAGGCATGGCAACCTTTCAAGATTGTTCTCGACGGGGGAAACGCAGGCCTGGTTGGTGCTCAGGGCCGGCGATATTGTATGAAACCAGCATTCGAACCAACCCGATCGTAAAGCCGGCACGCAACCTCATTGGTGTAGTGGGTATGCCAATAGACCCGCGATGCCTCAAGCGCATCTGCTTTGTCATAAACGGCCTGTATGAGCGCCTCACCGGCACCCTTTCCACGCGATGCCGGGGAAGTGAACAGATCTTCCAGATACAAATACCATCCTTTGGTCCAGGTCGCGCGGTGTTTCACACAGTGCGCAATCCCAATCAGGGACTGCCCTTCAAAGGCCCCAAAACCAAACACAGTGTCATCATCGGCAGTAAGGCGCTGCCAGGTGACCTTCGTCACCTCTGGGTCCAGGCTGGCCTGATAGAAGTCTAGATACCCCTGCCAAAGCGGTAACCAAGCCTGTTGGTCCAAGCTTTGAAGAGGGCGAACGGTCAAAGTGTCGGAAGAAGACATGTGTCAACGCCTTAAACGGATGGACAGCATGCCGGATAGGAGACCCAGCCAATCCTGTCCAGCCAAGATGCTTGACGCGAACGACAGGATGCGGGAACCCATCGCCAATGAACGCCGCATCACCTGACGCCTCCAAGGCACCCTCTCCTGACAGCCACCCTTACTGGACATGGCTTCTGGCCATCACCGGAGTGGTGGTTTGCGCACGGCTCTTGGTGCTCTCGTTAACACCGCTCGACCTGTTTTATGATGAAGCGCAGTACTGGTTCTGGTCGCTCGATCCAGCGCTCGGCTACTTTTCCAAGCCACCGCTCGTTGCCTGGCTGATAGGCCTCACCACGAGCGTATGTGGAACATCCGAAGGATGCGTTCGTGCCGCTGCCCCAATTCTGCACGGGCTGACGACGCTTTGCCTCTTTGGTCTTGGCCGCACGCTTTACGATGAGCGCACCGCCTTTCTCGCGAGCCTTGGCTATCTGTTCGCTATTGCCGTTGCGGCCTCATCGCTACTGATCTCAACCGATGTTCCGCTTCTGGTCTGTTGGGTGCTCGGCCTTTGGTCTTTGGCACTCTATTTGCAAAAACCAAGCGCCAAGTTCGCCATTGGCTTCGGCCTGGCTATCGCGGTCGGGCTCAACGCCAAGTACGCGATGATCTACTTCCCGCTTTGCCTTCTGGCCTATCTGGTGCTGACGGCTGACCGGCGCGTTCTCCTGAAACGGTTGGACCTTTGGCTCGGCGTTGCGGTCGGCATGCTGGGCTTCATCCCCAACCTTGTCTGGAACGCGAACAACGATTTCATCACCTTCAGCCACACCGGAGAAAACATCTCCGGCGAAGGTTTCACCCTCAACCCGATCAGCTTCCTTGAGTTCTTCGGCAGCCAGTTTGGCGTTGCCGGTCCAATCCTGTTTGCAGCCTTCCTACTGGCGCTAATCCGCCGATGGCGCAGCGACAGGCCGAAGGCTGATCGCCTCTTGCTGTTCTTCTCGCTTCCCATCCTGGGACTGCTCGCTCTCCAGGCTTTCCAATCAAGCGCGAACTACAATTGGGCGGCCACTGCCTATCCGGCGCTCATCCTGGTCACAACGGCTATCCTCCTTGGGACAGCTAGAATTGGCTGGGTGCGATGGAATCTCATCACCTGCGTCGTCTTCGCTGGGCTCTTCGCGGGCGCCGCCTTGGCGGTTCTGGCGCTACGGCCCGACCACCCCATCGTTTCGCGCACCAATCTGGAGGATATGTTCGGCTGGGCCGAGCATGCAGAGGAGATCGGGCATCATCTCGACCGAATTGAGCCGGACGCGCTGGTCACTGTGGGACGCCGCTACGCCGCAGGGTTCGCCTACTATATGCGCGACCGCGACGAACCGATGCGGGCCTTCAAACGAGCCGGATCAGGCCCGCGCAACCATTTTGAGTTCATTGCGCCTTGGAGCGGAACCGAAGATACCGGCCGCACCGTCATCATTTCTCCTGGCAATGTTCGGCCTGTGCCCGACGCCCGGCTGATTGGCGTGATCAACGCCGATGATGGCGCCGCGCCCTTCCGATCCAACACCTATCTGTTTTTGGTCGATCGCAGCCTGCCCTAGGAAAAATCCGGTTGGCATCGAGCGATCACGAAGTCTAGGATGCGCTCATGGAATTCATCCCCGCCCTTCCGACCCTTGCAGCCTTCGCGCTTGCGGCAATCGCTCTGACCCTTACGCCCGGGCCGGACATGACACTATTTCTGGGCCAAACGGTCGCCAATGGGCGCGCGGCTGGATTCATGTCCATGGCCGGCGCGTCATCGGGCATTGTGGTCCACTCACTCGCCGCCGCGATTGGATTGTCAGCGCTCATTGCCGCCTCTCCAGAGGCCTTTGAGGTGCTCAAATGGGTGGGCGCGGCCTACCTTGCGTTTCTTGCCTACGATGTGCTGCGCAACGGCTCTGGGCTAACGGGCGATGGACAGGCCGCTTCGCGCTCTCTGAAAAAGGCCTATTTGAAGGGTCTGATGATCAACCTTCTCAACCACAAGATCATCCTGTTCTTCGTGACCTTCTTGCCGCAATTCGTATCTCCCAGTGACCCCAACGCCTCCGGCAAACTGATGTTTTTGGGGCTGTTCTTTTTGGTGATCGCAATTCCGATTGTGATCCCGATGATCCTCGGAGCAGAACAGATTTCAGGCTTCCTGAAGCGTTCGAAACGCGCAACGCGCATTTTCGACTGGCTGTTTGCCAGCGTGATGGGAGCATTCGCGCTTAAGCTTCTGGCGACCCAGGCGCGCTAGGCGCTTCGTCACCTTCGGTGAAGTAAAGCCGTTCGCGCACGCGGCCAGCACTCCTTCCCGCAATCGCCCAATAGACGAAGCCGCCAACGATGCCAGCGGCCGCGGCAACGGCAAACCGCTGCTGCCCACCGGTCTCACTTGGATCGATTAGTCCAAAGGCGAGTGCCAGCATCAGCGCCATGCCACCCAGCATATGCCATATGACGCTGCGCAAGCTGACAAGCTCGGTGCCAAGCATGTAAACGACCAGCACCGGAAGCCCACCCAAGATTACCAGGGCTGTTCCCGCCCAAGCAGTGGCAAGCACCATCACGCTGTAAAGCGGATCGTCTTCCAGCCCGCGATAAAGACCAAACGTGCCGATCAGCGAGGCGGCGACGACCGCAACGAACGCGGCAAAAGAGCAAAGAAGAACGCGCAGGATAATGCGCGTTACCGACACACGACCAGCATCTTGTTGGCCAACGGGTCGCTGCATTGGTGCGTCGGTGCCGGCCATGCCAGCCCCTCACTCCGCCTCGGCGTCCGAGCGAGCAGCCAGATGCGCGGCGTCATGCGTGTCCATATCTTCGCCGGCCAAAGCGGCGCTGATCGCGCGTTTTTTCCAAGCTGGAATTCGCTCTGACTCAGACTTGAGCTGGCCGCAGGCGGCCAGAATATCCCGACCGCGCGGTGTGCGCACTGGCGAAGCATAGCCGGCCCGGTTCACCACATCAGCGAAGCGCTCGATCTGGTCCCAGTCGGAGCAATCATAGCGTGTTCCCGGCCAAGGGTTGAATGGGATGAGGTTGATCTTTGCCGGAATGCCCTTCAGCAGGCGAACCAGTTCCTTGGCATCCGCCAGGCTGTCGTTCACGCCCTTCAGCATCACATATTCAAAGGTGATGCGCTTGGCGTTCGACACCCCAGGATAGTTTCGGCAAGCGTCCAAGAGCTCAGCGATCGGGTACTTTTTGTTCAGCGGCACGAGCTCGTTGCGCAACTCATCGCGCACGGCATGAAGACTGATGGCCAGCATGACGCCGGTTTCGGCGCCGCACTTCTCGATCTGCGGAACAACGCCAGACGTCGACAGCGTGATGCGACGCTTGGACAGCGAAATGCCCTCACCGTCGGACGCGATCAAAAGCGCCTTTTTCACATGGTCGAAATTGTAAAGCGGCTCGCCCATACCCATCAGGACAACATTGGAAATAGCGCGCACATCACCCGCGGGCGCTGTCATGCCGGCAGGGGTTTCTTGATCAGGCCAATCACCTAGTCGATCACGAGCAACAAGGATTTGCGCCAGGATTTCATCGGCTGTCAGGTTACGCACCAGCTTCTGTGTGCCGGTGTGGCAGAAGGTGCAGGTCAGCGTGCACCCCACCTGACTTGAGACACACAATGTGCCGCGGTCTGCCTCGGGGATGTAAACCGTTTCCACATCCACTGGCTGCTCGGTCGGTGAGGAAGCAGGAAACCGCATCAGCCATTTGGCCGTGCCATCCTGGCTGATCTGCTCAGCCACAATCTCAGGCCGCTCAATGGAGTAGGCGTCCGCAAGTCGCGAACGCAGATCCTTGGCGATGTTGCTCATCGAATCAAAGTCAGAAACACCGCGCACATACAGCCAGTTCCAAAGCTGACGCGCGCGCATGCGCCGCTGCTTCTCCGGCACGCCCCGCGCGCCCAGAGCCTCCAGAAGATCCGCGCGGTCCAGGCCCACCAGTTGCTGTTTGGGCGCAGCGAAAAGCGCTGCCGGATCAACCGTCGGAGCGTTGGAATTGTGGGCAGCAAGGTCAAGCGTCACGGACATAGGCGTGATCTAAGCCATTTAACCGAAGAAAAAAGGGGAGCGGAGCGGCGTCCATAACGCAAAAGCCGCCAACCAGCAACGCGCTGGAAGGCGGCTTGAACTTGTGGCCACGCCAAGACGTGGCGTCAATTGGGGTGCCCTTTAAACCGGGCAGTCCTGCGCGGTGCGGTTGGTGCCCGCCGTAACGCCGGAAAGCGAGAACACATAGGAGACGTTGGTGCCACGCGAGGAGGTTCCGGTAACCCGCATATCGCTGCCAGCCCGCATAGCCGACAGAAGGCCATCGCCATCGGTCGGATTGTTGAGGAAGGCACGAGGGCCTTGGGTCAGAAAAGTGAAAGCCGTACCGCCAACGTTGACGGTCACCTGCGAGCCTTCCTGGAAGGAGTAACCCACAAGAACCATTGGCTCAGCGGCAATGCTCGCTGCCGGACGGCGGGACATATAAAAGAACACATCGCCATGCCGGCTTTCCGGCATCGGGTCGTAGCTGCGCGGCTTGGACACGATGAAACAGGCAGGCGAGCCTTCAATCGTGGTGGTGAAAACATCCCAGTCGCGCGATTGCTCAACAAAAGTCGGTTCCTGGGCAACAGCCAGGCCCGGCGCTGCCAAGCCAAGACCGACAAGAGCGCTGAAAGCGGCGTAGACCGCCATTTTCAGGCGACGTGAGGGTTGAAAAAAGGAAAGCCGATAGTGGGTCATCGAGGAACTCGCTCGGTCGCTCATCACACAAGACGCCGACAGTGCGGCGCCAGATGGTTAACGTCTTCCTTCGCAAAAGCCGGCAAAGCAAGCACAAACCATTACAGTTGGGTTACCCTGACACTGGCCGAAGGATGTGAAATGCCGGTTAAGGAATGGAGGGCCAACGACCGCTTCCCTGCCCGTCATCCGCCCGAACCGCATGTCTAGGGCGCACTGCGGCAACAGTGTGACATCAAACGTTAAATCGAAGCGATGTTCGACGCCGGGCGCAGGCGCTCAGCCGCACCAGCCAGCATTGCAGCTTATGTCCGCCACGCATCGACCCTTGGCTGATGCGTCACTATGTCAGTCAGGGAAAATTCTCGTACGATGCGCGGCTATATGCTAGCCACATCGCAATTGGACAAAAACCCAATTGTTTCAAACGATCCAATGAACGGACGATGCCGGCGTTATGGTGCAACCGCAAGGAGCTGACCGCGCAAAGCGCGCCGCCAAGGCAGACGCCAGCCGCCATGCCGATTGGCTTGAGGCGGTCGCCCAGTCCCAGGATCGGACCGCCTTCACTCACCTTTTCGATCATTTCGGGCCGCGGGTGAAAGCCTATTTGATGCGTCTTGGCGCCGATGATGCGTTGGCCGAAGAGATCGCACAGGATGTGATGGTGACCTTGTGGCGCAAGGCCCATCTGTTCGATCGATCAAAAAGTTCTGTCGCCACCTGGCTGTTTCGGATCGCTCGCAACCGGCGGATCGATGTTCTGCGCCGCAAGCGCACGGTGGACGTGGATGCAGAAACGCTGGTGATAGAAGATGAAAGCCTGCCTGATCCAGATGAAACCCTGGATGAGGATGGGCGCCGGGGCCGCATTCGTGAGGCCCTGGCCAAGCTGCCACCACAACAGTTGCAGCTTGTTGAACTGGCCTTCTTCACCGAGCTTTCCCATAGCCAGATCGCTGAAGAAACCGGTCTGCCGCTCGGCACCGTGAAGTCCCGCATCCGGCTGGCCTTCGGCCGGCTAAGGCGGGTTCTTGACGAAGATGACGCCGTCGATACGCCTGGCGGCTAGGGCTCTTTCGCCATCGCCAATCCACATTCGGGGCATGATCCAGCGCAAGTCGCCGAGGCCAAAGATGCATCATGATGGTGGTCTTCAACAGGACGGACCATCATGATTGACCTCCAACTTGACCTTGATCGTGCCCGCAAACGTCTTCGCGCCCGATTGGCCGAACTCGACCACCGGCTTGTTGAGATTGAGCATGATCTGGATGAAGCCCGCCCTGCCGATTTTGAAGAAGCCGCCAGCGACCGCATAAGCGATGAAATGCTCGAAGAGCTTGGCCAGGTCGGGCTGGCCGAGGTCCGCATGATTGAGGCGGCGCTCTCGCGCATCAAAGCGGGAACCTATGGCGTATGCGCGCGGTGTGGCGACGCCGTTTCTGCTGAACGGTTGGAAGCGGTTCCTCATGCGCCACTCTGTCGCTACTGTGCAGGTGCCGGACCGCAATAGGCCTTAAAAATCAGCCGTTAGGCCTTTGATCTCCCAATCCTCGTAGCGCACTGGATCAAGGCCTCCACGGCCATCCAGTTCTTTGGGCGCAGCCTGGGCGTCGGTATCTTTGGCCTTGCGCCGCGCCGCGGCCTCCGCTTTGGCACGCTTGCCCGCCTCTTTGCGGCGCTCTTCAGGTGATTGATCGCTCATCCTCAACCTCGCAGTCTGGACCTTGTCCAAGGGTCTAGGGCGCGCAGGCCGAGCGGTCAAACCTTGTGAAGCCGATGTGCCAACCCCATAACCTTAGCCAGACAAACACCGAAACGTTGAACCCGCGAGCACGTTTGAAACGATGAGCACGATGCGCACCGCAATGCTTCTAGCTGCCATGACGGCGCTCTTCATGGGCGTTGGCTTTATGATTGGTGGCACAACCGGGATGCTGATTGCCCTTGTCATCGCGGCGGCGATGAACCTTTTCAGCTTCTGGAACGCCGACAAAATGGTGCTGCGCATGCACAATGCTCAGGAGGTCGATGAGCGAAGCGCACCGCAACTGGTGGCTATGGTCCGGCAGCTATCTGAGCATGCTGGCCTGCCAATGCCCAAGGTTTACATCATTAACACGCCGCAGCCGAACGCCTTTGCAACCGGGCGCAACCCGGAAAACGCTGCCGTCGCCGCAACCACCGGCCTCTTGGAAAACCTGACGCAGGAAGAGGTCGTTGGCGTAATGGCGCACGAGTTAGCGCATGTGAAAAACCGCGACACGCTGCCCATGACCATCACCGCGACGCTCGCCGGTGCAATCTCCCTGCTTGGCAACTTCGCATTGTTCTTCGGCAACAACCGCAACAACCCGCTTGGGCTCGTTGGTCTGCTTTTGGCGATGATCGTTGCGACGATGGCAGCGATGCTAGTTCAAATGGAGATCAGACGCACGCGTGAGTTCGACGCAGA
>JBHJIX010000115.1:0-10286 GCA_050043025.1 Cohaesibacteraceae bacterium | reverse complement strand
TTCGGCCGTGCCCCAACCCTTGACGCCGCCGGTGGGGTGGCGGCCAACACTCACCTTCGGAAGGTTCTGAACGACCTCCTAGACGAGCGGGCCGGCCGGCTTGTTGTGCCGCCGGCTAAGCATTGCACAGACAATGCAGCGATGATCGCTTGGGCTGCCCTGGAAAGACAGGCGGCCGGACTGCCGTCGGTTGACCCCATTGCCCGCCCCCGGTGGCCACTTGATAGCGATGCAACGCCCAAATTGGGCGGCGGTCGCAAGGGTGCAAGGGCGTGACAGAAGCTGATAATGCCCATCTCGACACCATTGTTGTCGGTGCTGGCGCCTGGGGCACCGCCCTTGCCTTGATGTGGCACGGGGACCAGACACCTGTTGCTTTGATCGCGCGAACCGACGAAAAAGCACAAGCAATCAATAGTTTGCATGAGAACGCAGACAATCTCCCGGAAATCCGCTTACCAGAGAGTCTGATCGCGTATTCCTTGGAACGGGATGATGCGATACGGCGAGTCTTCGCGCGGTCACCTAATGCCGTCATAGTCCTGGCTGCCCCTGCTCAGGCGACACGCGCAACCCTGGGGCAGATCCAGCCCTACTTGCAGGCCGACCAGACCCTGATTCTAACCGCCAAGGGCCTCGAGCGCGACACCGGAAAGCGCCTTACCGAAGTTGCCGACGAAGGTGTTCCGGGCCACACAGTAGCCGTCCTCTCCGGCCCGTCCTTCGCCCATGATGTTGCCCGTGGTCTGCCCACAGCGGTTACGCTTGCGAGTCAGTCCATTACGGAGGCGGAACAAATCGCCGCCAGGATTCAACGTCCGATGTTCCGTCCCTATGTTAGCGACGACCTCGTCGGTGTGCAATTGGGTGGCGCGCTCAAGAATGTGCTCGCCATTGCAGCAGGTGTCATCGCTGGGAAGGGTCTGGGCGAAAGCGCCAAGGCCGCTTTGATCAGCCGTGGCTTCGCAGAAATTAGCCGGCTTTCTATAGCTCTTGGTGCACACCCCGAAACACTCTCTGGCCTCTCCGGATTGGGCGACCTTGTGCTCACTTGTTCAACAGCAGGGTCACGCAACTTCGGCTTCGGGGAGCGTCTCGGTCAAGGCGAAGCAATTAGCCGGCTTATGAAAACTGGGCAGCCACTCGCTGAGGGCGCCAAAACGGCTGCTGCCGCGCTAGCCCTCGGGCACGAGCATGGCGTCGATTTGCCCATCACGGCCGCTGTCGCGGCCATCGTCGAAGACGAAAGCAGCGTGGACGATGTCATCGCTCAGCTGATGACACGGCCCTTGAAACGTGAGTCTGAAACGCGAATCTGAAACCCTGGAATCAATCAGCCAACCGAACGACAGGACCCTTCATGCTCTTTGCCCTGATCTGCACCGACAAGCCGGACCATCTCCAGGTTCGGCTCGACAACCGTCCGGCCCATCTGGAACATTTGCAGAGCCTGGGGGATGGGCTGAAAGGTGCCGGCCCATTTATGGGCGAGGATGAAAAACCAAATGGGTCGCTGGTCATCATTGATGTTGAGGACAAGGCCGCCGCTGAAGCCTTCGCTGCCAATGACCCTTACGCCAAGGCCGGTCTTTTCCAGAGCGTGGATATCCGTCCCTGGGCCTGGCTTCTCAACAATCCGGAGAGTGCATGATGCGATACTGGCTGTTCAAATCCGAACCCTTCAAATGGTCTTGGGAACAGCAAAAGGCCAAGGGCGAGGCCGGCGAGGAATGGGATGGTATCCGCAACTACCAGGCGCGCAATTTCATGCGGGAGATGAAGCTTGGCGATCGCGGCTTCTTCTACCACTCCAATGAGGGGCTGGAGGTAGTCGGCATCATTGAAGTCTCCGCCGAGATTCACCCCGATTCGACCACCGATGCCGAACGCTGGGAGTGCGTGGACATCCGCGCGCTGGCCGATGTGCCAAACCCTGTTTCCTTGAAGTCCGTCACAGCTTCCGAAAGCCTGGCCGACATGAGCCTCGGCACCTCCATGCGGCTTTCCGTCCAGCCGGTATAGGATGAGGAATGGAAGATCGTCTGCGCGATGGGCGGCATCGACCCCGACACCTTGAAGCCGGTTTAAGCAACACCAACCTTGATGGTTGACGCTCTGGCCAGCCGGTCGCTAGGCCTTGATCAACGTCGGCTATGGCGCCGGCCCCGATTCGACAAAGGATGTTCCTCATGAACCCCCGCATGGACGCCAACAAGGACGACAGTGACAAGGCCAAAGGTCTTGGCAACAAGCTGGACGAAGCCTTCAGCGATGCCCGCTTCGTGCTAATCACCGGCGAGATCAACGACAAGGTCGCCCGTGAGGCAACAAGCCGCCTTCTGGCGCTGGCGCAGATCAGCGCTGACCCGATCTACCTTCTGATCTCCTCGCCTGGCGGCCATGTGGAATCAGGCGACATGATCCATGATGTCATCCGCTTCATCCGCCCCAAGGTGAACGCCATTGGTTCCGGCTGGGTGGCGTCGGCTGGCGCGCTGATCTTTGTCGCGGCTCCTAAGGAACGCCGCTTCTGCCTACCGAAAACCCGCTTTCTGCTGCACGAACCGCGCGGCGGCGTCGGTGGCCAGGCCTCCGATATCGAGATCCAGGCCAACGAAATCCGCAAAATGCGCGAGCGCTTCTACGAAATCTTCTCTGAAGCAACAGGCCAGACGGTTGAGCGTCTGCAATCCGATATGGATCGGGACTTCTGGCTCAACACTGATGAAGCCAAGGATTATGGCTTGCTTGGTACGGTCATCACATCGGTCGACGAACTGAAGTAGAAGCCAAAGCCTCTCGCCCGCTTTTGCCTTGACCCCTGAGAGCGGAACGCGCAGGGGTCGGGCTCCATGTCCGATCCCGCAACACCCTCCGATGACACGGCCTCCCCCGCTGCCGGCGGCAGCCGAAAGGCCATGGCTTTCATCATGGTCACGGTGCTCTTGGATGCGACAGGCCTCGGCATCATCATTCCAGTCCTGCCGCAGCTCATCGCTGATGTAACGGACACACCGGCCGCCGCCATCGACTTCGCCCAGGTCGCCACCATTGGCGGCTGGCTGATGTTCTCTTACGCCTTCATGCAGTTTCTGGCGGCGCCAGTGCTCGGCAATCTCTCCGACGCCTATGGTCGGCGGCCGGTTCTTCTATGTGGCCTCGCCATGCTGGCGGTCGACTATCTCATCATGGCGCTGGCGCCGACGCTGTTGTGGCTTTTCATCGGTCGAATCGCCTCTGGCATGGCGGCGGCGACCTTCACCACCGCTTTTGCCTATATCGCCGACATCGCACCAAAGGATAAGCGGGCGGCAAGTTTCGGCTTGGTCGGCGCGGCGTTCGGCATCGCCTTTGTCATAGGGCCGGCTATCGGCGGTGTTTTGGGCAGCATCGACCCGCGCCTGCCCTTCTTCGCGGCAGCCTTCCTGTGCGCGCTCAACTTCCTGTTCGGCCTCTTTGTGCTACCCGAAAGCCTGCCAAAGACCAAACGCCGCCCGGTTGAGCGCAAACGCGCCAACCCCGTCGGCACCCTGATCGCTTTTCTGCCCTTGAATCCGGTGCTGATGCTGAGCGGCGTCTATGCTTGTCTGGAGCTCGCCCTCCAGGTGTTCCCGGCGATTTGGGCCTATTTCACGCCGCTCGTTTATGGCTGGTCGGTCGCTGAAGTGGGCTTGTCACTCGCCCTGTTCGGCGTGCTCATCACGCTGGCCGAAGGGTGTTTGATCCGCATCGCCCTTAAGCAGATCGGAGAGCACGGCGTGGTGGTCGTCTCCACGCTCCTCACGGTCCTCACCATGGTGCTGTTCGCCTTCGTCACGAGCACATGGGGCGCACTGGCGGTGATGCTGCTAGCGGGCATTTCCGGCATCGGGACAACGGCCATTCAGGCCCTTGCCTCCAATGCGGTGGACGAAACCCGCCAAGGCGAGGTGACCGGTGCCATCACGTCGGCCAAATCCATGGTGTTCTTCATCGCCCCACCGATCCTGACGGGGCTGTTCGCGCTGTTCGCGAGGGAAGACAGCGACTTGCCCTTCTTCCCCGGGGCGCCCTTCCTATTTGCCGGGCTGATCGCTGCCGCCACTTTCCTTCCCTACCTGGCTGCCCGCCGGCTTGGCATCAAGGACGCCGCTGGAAAGCGCGATCAAGACTGACTGCGCATTGCAAGAATCCTGGCGTAAGCGGTGAAGCCAACGCCAGGTATCATGGATCGATTTCCAGCAGTTGCTTAAGCAGCTCGTGCCGTTTGCCCGCCGTCACCCCGGCGCAGCTCGGTGAAGAACTCTTCAACCGCTCGGGTCATGGAATCGGTCTGGTCGGCCAAAGAGACGGACACCTTGCAGGCCATCGAGGCAGCATCGCCGGGCTTGCTGATTGCGCCGTTCACTTCTGAGATTCCAGCAGCCAGCGAGGTCGTGGAGTTGGAAGCCAGCGCCGTTGTGCTGCTGATCTCCTGGGTAGCTGCCCCCTGCTCCTCAATAGCCGAGGCGATGGTGGTCGTCACCTCATCAAGTTCCTCGCCAATTGCGGCGATCTCCTTGATCATCTCCACAGCGCGAACCGTTGATGTCTGCACCTCGTTAATCTGACTGCTGATCTCATCGGGCGCCTTGGCGGGCTGTTCAGCCAGTGCTTTCACCTCGGTTGCAACGACGGCAAAACCCTTACCAGCTTCACCGGCCCGCGCAGCCTCAATGGTCGCGTTGAGCGCCAAAAGATTGGTTTGCTCGGCAATGTCCTGGATGAGGCCCACCACATCGCCTATCTTCTGCCCGGTCTCAGCCAGTTTCCCCACCTCCTCAACCGAGGTGTTGGACTTCTCCGACGCCGAACGTACCACATCGGTGGCCCGCGAAACCTGCCGGCTGATCTCCTGGATGGAGCTGGCCAGTTCCTCACTAGCCGTCGCCACCGTTTGCACGCTGTTGGACGTTTCCTGCGCCGACGAGTCAGCAGATGAGGCCTGGCTGCGCGCATGCCCAGCAAGGCCGTTCAACTCTCCAGCGGTATCGCTCATTTCGCGCGTGCGCTCACCAAGCGTAGACAAGATTTCATCCACATGGCTTTGAAATTTGGCAATCGCCGCTTCCTGCACCTGGTGGATCCGCTGGCGCTCTGCCTGTTCAGTTTGGGAACGCTGTTCCAACGCCTGACGTTCCAGGCCGTTTGCCTTAAACACTTCCACCGTCTGGGCCATCGTGCCGATCTCATCGCCGCGGTCTGTACCGGACACCCGGACGCTGAAATCGCCGTCAGCCATGGTGCGCATAATGCGAGTCAGACCGACGACAGGTGCAGAGATGCTGCGCGCTAGAAACAGGCCAAGGGCCAAGGCGAGCAGGGTTCCCATAGCGCCAATGCCAAGAACGACGCCGCGCTGTGACTGGAATTCAGCCGATAAAATTGGCCCGATTCGATCTTGCTCGGCGCGCTGTGTTGTGGCGATGTCCCCAGCCATTGCCATGGCTGCCGGTCCGATCACGTCAAGCTGTTCGGTATAGATGGCATTACGTGTCTGGATGATATCAACGATCTCGGCGAACGTTTCCCGATACGTTTCAATGTTCTCCTTGGCCTGCATCGCCAACGCTCGACGACCTGGGTTCTGCTAGGATCGAAGGAGTTGGTCTTCCTCCACCAAAGCGGCCTCGATCTCCTGGAATGTGCGGTTTCGTGAGTCATCAGCGTTGGTGAGCAGGAAGTCGGCGCCATAGAACCTTGCCAGCATCAAATGCTGCTGGACCCGTCCCGCATAGTAGGCAGCCTCAGGATCAGAATCCGCATAGGCTGATTCCATAATGTCCGTCAGATTGCGGCGCGCAGCGATACCCGCTGGGTCAAACGTTCCATGTACCAGCTCATGACGCTGATCCTGCAGATCATTGGCAGCAACGACACCACTCACGTACCGATCAACATCATCGCGAAGGGCGGAGATGTCAGCGCTCGCATCAATGGACTGGAGGTTTGCAATCGCCTCACGGGCGCGTTCTGCTTCTTGCGTGACGGCTGGTCGCATATCCTGCAATCCGCCGGCCCGAAACTTCATGACCTGCAAGCGCATCATCATAATAGAGCTGTTCAGCTCCGACGTGGCGTTGGAAAGCCGCGCGGTGGAACGATAGTCCGTAAAAGATGTAGCGTTGGATATAGCATTGAAGAAAGCGAATCCGGCCATGCCAACCACAATAAGGACAACCATGCCAAAGCCGCCAATGAGCCTGGCGCCTATCGATAGCTTGTTCATCAACTCCCCCAAGAACGCGTGAAAAAGGAATGCCAACAATCGACTTGCATGGTTAATGTTCACTGAACGGGAAGATCATGAAAAGTAAGGGCTTAGTAGAGGTTTCAATTTTAGAAAGGCTACAACCACAGGGAAGCATTGCCTGAGATTCTATCGCCAAAGCTTTACCTTGGGCGCAAATCAAAGCCCTACCCAACACTGCGCAAATATTTGCGGTGTAAAATTCAACACAGAAACGAGAAGAGCGCAGACTGTGAGAAAAAGGCCGCATGGGCAGTGAGCGTCTTGGCCCATGCGCCCAGCACCGCCAGCGCTAGGGCGACCCATGCCAGGGCGCGCAATTCTCCCCGTTTCAGCATTATGAACCCTTGGCCTGCATCGCATCAGATGATCGCAACGGGCGCTCATTGATGGGCCAGTGAAGCAGCGCCGCCAGAACACCCAAAAGGACGACCATCCACCACACAAGGTCATAAGACCCCCAGCGATCAAAGGCATACCCACCCAGCCAGGCACCCAGGAAACTGCCAAGCTGGTGCATCAGAAACACGATGCCGACCAGCGTTGCCAGGTAGCGCGGCCCGAAAACCTGAGCCACAATTCCACTGGTCAATGGCACGGTACCAAGCCAGGTGAAGCCCATCAGCGCGGCGAACACCAAGGTCGTGACGGCTGACGGGGGAAGCAGAATGAACACGGCGACAACCGCCCCGCGCACCAGATAAAGCACGGCCAAAAGGTTCTTTTTGCTCATCCGGTCGCCCAGCGCGCCACCGGCCAGCGTGCCGATAATGTTGGTCGCTCCAATGGTGGCAAGTGCCGCGCCGCCGAGCCAGATATCAAGATCGCGATCAAGCAGGTAAGCGGGCAGATGGATGCCGATAAAGGCAAGCTGGAACCCGCAAACAAAGAACCCCAGAAGCAGAAGCACAAAGCCCCGGTGGCGACGCGCCTCGGAGATCGCCGCGCCCATCGATTGCTCCGGCCCGGATGTTTCGGCCCGTCCGGCCAGCGTCGGTGACAAAAGGCAGATGACAAGCGCAATCATCCCAAGGCCAATAAGCGCGCTCGACCAGCCCAGCTGCTCAATCAGACCAAGGGTCAGCGGGACGGACAGGAAGATGCCGATAGACCCGCCAAGCGAGGCAATCCCCAGCGCGGTTGAGCGTTTTTCTGGCGGATAATGGCGGCCAACAGCGCCCAGCACCACGGCATAGGTTGTGGCGCTCAGCCCCCTGCCGACCAGCACGCCCAAGCCGACGGTCAGCCCCAGGGATGTTGAGCTGAGGGCCGCGCAGCAAAGGCCCAGCGCGTAAAGCGCCCCGCCGACAAAGACCACGCGAAGCGTACCGAACCGATCAGCAATCATACCGGCAAAGGGTTGAGCGAGCCCCCAAACCAGATTCTGCAAGGCAGCGGCAAAGCCAAAAGCCTCCCGATCGATGGACGGCAACTCCCGCGTGATGGGGTCCAGCAACAGCCCGAAGGAGTGGCGCATACCCACGGCGCCCAGCGCGATCAGCGACCCGGCGATCAGCACCAGAACGGACCGTCGAATGGTGCGTGACAAAGGTTTGCTGGGGGAAAGGTCCGTCATCGCGCTGCGCATCTCTCATCAATTCCAGCCAGGACCATAGGTCGCCCAAAGCCGTTCTTGATCAGAACGCTAGCACTGAACTAAACTTGCGAATAACGAATATATCGAAACTAAGACATTCGGAAAACGCATATGCGAACGAGTTTTGATATTGATGCGTTGCGCGCCATTCTGGCGGGGATCGAGCAGAAGAGTTTCTCCCGTGCAGCTGACGAACTGGGCCTGTCACAACCGGCGATCAGCCGGCAGCTGAAGAAGTTAGAACTTCAAGCCGGCGCGCCGCTGTTCGTGCGCCAGGGCCGCGGCCTTGTTCCCACCGAAGCGGGGACGGCGCTGGCTGACTATGCCCGGCAGATCATTGCACTCAACGATGAGGCGGCACGGGCCGTAGGCGCTTCCGTTGAGCCAGAAACCGTGCGGCTTGGCATTCCGCAGGACTTTTTCGATGATGTCATGCCTGCGGCCACACAAGCCTTCAAGGATCGCCATCCTGACGTTCATGTAACTGTGCGCGCCGGCAACAACCACATCATCGGCGATGAGATCGATGCCGGCCGCCTTGATGCCGCTATTGCGTTTTTCCCTGCTGCCTCCGCCGAGCGCGGCTCGCTCCTCTGCGAACGGCAGCTCAACTGGCTGGCCCATGAGCATTTTCCAGAAGCCTTGACGCAAGCGCCGGTTCCGCTCGTGCTCTTCAACCACCCCTGCCTGTTCCGCCAAATCGCCATCAACGCCATGGACCGGGCGGGCACACGCTGGCGCGCAGCCCTCACAACGCCCAGCCTTCAGGCGGTCTGGGCGGCCTTACGCGCCCATTTCGGTGTCGGCGTGCGCATCGGTCACGCCTTGCCCGACGACATTGTCGATGTCGGTCACTGGCAGGCATTGCCCGAGCTTCCGCAGGTGGAGCTGAGGCTTCTTGCCTCCAGCCATCTGACACCAGCAGCGTCAACAATGGTCGACATCCTCGCCGAGACCACGCTGGCGACAATCCAGGGTCAATCCCGCCAGTAATTGTTGGCGGCGGCAACTGTGCGGAAGTTGGTTGCAACGACGTGCGACACCATCGTCAAACTGTCGGCATTGTTGGCGTAATCGGGCCGCATACGGCCCCGCGCGTCATCGTCCGGTTGGGTCTTTTTCACAGCCATGCGTGAAAGCTTGATCGCCAGATCGTAACCTTCTTCGGCGGTTGTCGTCATCAATGTGGGTAGCCAGCTCATTTCCCGATTCCTATCGCTCCCGTTTATATCGAGCACGATATAAATAGAGGGTTTAAATAGCTGTCAAGCGATTATATCGTGTACGATATGTCTCTTGGAGGTTCCCCTATGGCCGGTACGCCAACGCCCTCACATGCCGACGATTTGTTTTGTCACGCCATTTACGCGACCTGGCATGTGGTGAACCGGGCTTACAAAAGACACTTATCGGCGCTTGGGCTGACCTATCCGCAGTACATAACTCTGGTGCTGCTTTGGGAGCGCGATCACCGCATCGTCAGCGAGATTGCGTCCAGCCTGGCCATGGAAACCAGCACGCTGACGCCGCTTCTGAAGCGTCTTGAGACCAACGGATTGGTGCGCCGGGAACGCAGCAAGCAGGATGAGCGGCAGGTTGTTGTCTCACTGACGCCCGCCGGCCAGGCCCTTCAGTCGAAGGCGGGGGCCATCACGGCCTGCATGATCAAGGACACCGGGCTCGACCATCAAGAACTGGAAGCGATGATTGCAACGCTCAGAAAACTGGGCGCCGGCCTTTCAGACCTGGGAGAAACTGCCGACAAAACAACAGCCTGATCAAAACTGGCCACCAGAAGACTCGTTTAGGCCGTTGAGTCAGGCCAGGGGTCGTCAAAGACATGCCCAGCCTTCCATTGCTCGACTTCTTCGTCTGAACATAGGCACGCGTGCAACGCATCGGCAAAGGTCTTCAGCCCATCGAGGTCGCCAATGACGGTGACATGACAATGGCGATCGCCGAACTCCGGCGAGAGACCTTCCAGGGCGCGCTCGATTTCCTCGCGCTCCTCGGGCAACAGGTTGAGGCTTTCATCCTCAAGCGCGGCCACCTTCCAAAAATTGATAATGCCAAGGCCGACACTGCCGGCAGTTTGGTTCCACAGGAGCTGGTACTTGTCGCGGGTCGGCAGCCAGAAAAAGCCTTTGCTGCGATAGATGCCTTCTCCCAGAAAGTGGTGGTAGACATCCCATAGCCGCTGCGGATGAAAGGGGCGCGGATCGGAGATGACGATGCTCTCAATCCGATAGTCCGCCGCGCTCGCCATGGAGCTGGTGCCGTGGTCCCTGTCCCATTGCGTAAGTTCGGCGCCAAGTGTCGCCACGCGGGATTGGTCGTAGGCGGGTAGGGCCAGTATGTCGTCAAGCTTCAGATTGCCCCACTGCATTCCGACAACATCGGCGCTGGGATTGATCGGATGAA
>JBHJIX010000114.1:0-44135 GCA_050043025.1 Cohaesibacteraceae bacterium | reverse complement strand
GGGCGCCGAGCGCGCCTTCTGGTCACTGCCAGGCGTCACTGTCACAGCCGTTGGCTATGCTGCCGGCCACACCCCGAACCCGACCTATGAAGAGGTTTGTTCAGGCCGCACGGGCCACAATGAGGTTGTGCGCATTGTCTTTGATCCCAAGGTCACAAGCCTTGAAGTGCTTCTCAAGGCCTTCTGGGAGAACCACGACCCGACCCAGGGCATGCGCCAGGGCAATGATGTGGGCACGCAGTACCGTTCAGGCATCTACCTGACGGACGACGCTGATCTGGAAACGGCGCGCGCATCGCTTAAGGCGTATCAGAAGGCTTTGTCATCGGCTGGACGCGGCGCGATCACGACCGAGATCGTCAAAGCTGGCCCGTTATACTTTGCTGAGGACTACCAACAGCAATATATCGCCAAGAACCCGACCGGCTAATGCGGCATTGGCGGAACGGGCGTCGCTTGCCCGATTGGAGCCGGTGTCCAGGCCTAGACGCGGTCGTTCCGAAGGAACGGAGCGCTAGAAGGATGCTGGTCGTTTCGACGGAACCGAGCGAGCCGATACCAAAATCAGTTCGCGACCAGCACCTGACTGCACATGGCAGGTAGGTCGGCCAGCGTCGTCTCGGGACGAGGACGCGCGGGCGTATCGCTCGGCTGCCAGGGTTCAGGCCCAAGCCACCAGGCCAGCTCCTCACCACACCCGTCGCCAGCTGGCGGCGGGTTTTGATTAACACAACTCGCCATCCCTTCCGGGCAGGAAAGCCGGACATGGAAATGGTAGTGGTGCCCGTACCAGGGGCGGATGCGCCGCAGCCATGCCCGGTCGGCCGAAACATTTTCCCAACTGCACAATTGATCCTTGATGGCTGGATGAACGAAGCTGCGGGCCACCCGGTCGTCGCGTGCCGCACGGCGGATGATGCGCGCATGCGCTTCCGTCCAGCGCGCTGGATCGATAATCCGTGTGCCATCGCGCAGCATGGAAATGGCGGAGATCTCTTCGCGCTCCTGCACCGAGAGGGTGCGATCCGGCATAGGCGTCAGCCAGATATCGGCATCCAGCCCGATTTGGTGTGACCGGTGCCCAGTCAGCATTGGCCCGCCACGCGGTTGGCTCATATCGCCGACAAGAAGACCAATCCAGCCATCATCAGCCCGTCCTGCGACGGCGAGCGTCTGCTGATAGGCCACCAATTCCGGGTGACCCCAATTGCGATTGCGTGAAAGGTGCATGGCCTGCCAGGCGGGGCCATCAACGGCCAGCGGCATGGCGCCAGCAAGACAACCGCGCGCATACCCGCCGATGGAGCGTGCCGCGAGCGGGGCAGGTGTTGGCGTTCGCCCAAAGAGTTGCCGGGCAACCGCCCCGCCATCATAGCGCGGTTCAAATCCCGGTAGGGGTTCGATTGCAGGTCTTGGCGACGGGCTGGGAACGACAGCATTGTCCTGGGCTTGGGCGGGTAGCCCCACCCAGAAGGCCAACGCCAAAAGGAAGGTCAAACCGGCAAGGGTCCGTGACATCATGCCAGCCGTCCAATCGCCCGGTGCCATATCAGAATCACCCATTTTCCAAGTTGGACACAGCAAGCCTGCCGCGTCATTCGCCACCGATCAACCACTGCGGTGGTCCGGTGCGAGCACTTCAACGCCAAGCCCGTTCATCTTCCATACAGGTGCACTATGGTGCAAAACGGACATGATGAAGACGATACTTCTTGCTGCTGGCTGTTTGGCTGGGCTCACCCTTCTTGCCGGATGTGCAACGCTGAGCCGCGAGCAGTGTCTGCAAGGCGACTGGCATGGCATTGGCCTTGCCGATGGCCAGCAGGGACGCACGCTCGATCGGTTGGATGATCACCGTCGCGCCTGTCGCGATACGCCTGCCATTGTTAATGAAGCAGCCTATCAGGCGGGCAGGGAGGTCGGCCTTCGCTCCTATTGCACGCCAGTGTCGGGCTATCGGGTCGCCGCCAATGGACGCGGCTACAACAATGTTTGCCCAGTCACGAGCGAGCCTGATTTCCTTGCTGGCTATGTCCTTGGCGAACAGGTTCGACGCGCGCGCAGGGATTTTGATAGCGCCGTTTCACGGGTTGATCGTTTGGCCAGCGAGTTGGAATCCAATCAGGACGACATGGACACCGTGATCAATCAGATCGCCAATGCCGGCGAGGGGACCGACATGGCTGTTCTGCGCTCGCGGCTCAATGAACTGCGCCGTGATTCAAGACGCCTGCGCGACGATCTGCGAGGCGCGAGGTACTCTGTTGAGAGCGCCAGCGACCGCCTGCAAGAGGTTGAAGCCCGCACAAGCCTGCAATTGCAGGCTCTGCAAAGCTAAGTTTCCGCTCGAATAGCGCCTACCACAGGGTCTTGGCAGCACGTTCCGGCCATTCCTCATCATAGGGTTTGCCGCCAACTGTGCCGGCTGACTGCGCGGCCAGAACATCACCCGGCGTCGGCAAGGACCCGTGCGCGACGTGTTTCTCGGAGTTCCACAGGTCCGCGCGGACGACGGCCCGTGCGCACTGAAAGTAGATCTCCTTGATCGTCACAACGACCACGCTACGCGGTGATTGCCCGTTGACTGCAAAGCTTTCCAGCAGCTCAGCATCATCGGTTACAAACGCCGTCCCATTGATCCGCAGAGTCGTGCCGGACCCGGGAATGAGGAACAAAAGCGCCACCCGGGGGTCGCGCACGATGTTGCGAAGGCTATCGATCCGGTTGTTGCCGCGCCTGTCCGGGATCATGAGAGTCTTGTCATCGACGACGCGCAACAGGCCAGAAAGACCATTCCCTGGAGCATCGCCGCGCGGCGAGCAGGCCAGCCCTTCAGAGCCGACTGTTGCGAGCGCGCAGAAGGGTGATGCGGCGAGGAGTGCCCTATACTCATCGGTCAGATGGTCAGAGACATTGACCGTTGAGGCTGCCGCTGGCTCTCCATAAAGCGCTTCCAAGTCCGCAACGGAGGCAATGGTCCGCATATTGCTCTGTGTCCTTAAACAAGCGGTTGTTCGCGCGTGGCACAGTGAATGCCGCCGCCAACTTCGCCCAAGATGTCCGCGTCCAGCATCACGATCTCGCGCCCCGGGTAGGCGGTGGCAAGCTGCTCGCGAGCCGCTCCATCTGCCCTGCCATCACCAAACTGCGCGCAGATCACAGCACCATTACAAACATAGTAATTTACATAGGACGCGACGAAATCATCTGAGCGGACGCGCACGCGTTCCGGCTCTTCGATCACCAGCATCTCCAGAGGGCGCCCCTCAGCGTCCTGAGCGTCAGCAAGAATGTCGTGGGTCTCATGCGCCGCGATGTTCCATGGATCGTTGCGATCATAAAAGCCGGGCATCTGGATGATCACCCGTCCGGGACCGGCGAACCGCGCCAGACTGTCTATGTGATAGTCGGTCACGTCTTCACCGGCGATGCCTGGCGCCCAGATCATTCCGCTGGCGCCATAAGCCTCCAGAAGCAGGGCCTCGATCTCTTCGCGTGATTGGCTGTTGCGGTTGGCGTTCACCCAACTGCTTTCGTGCGCCATCAGCGTTCCATGCCCATCGGACTCAACACCGCCCGGTTCGCCGACGAGACCGTTGTCGAGCAAAGGCAGCCCCATCCTCTCGGCAACGCGTTCGGCGACCCTGCCATCATTGGTGTGGACTTGCCTGCCGCCCCAGCCATTGAAGTTGAGCTGGCGAACGGCGAGTCCACCTCGCCCATCGACGGCAAACAATGGTCCGGAGTCGCGCGCCCAAAGATCCTCCGTTGGGATCGGCCAGATATCGATGTCCTGTGAAAGAAGTTGGCGGGCACCTGCCTCATGCTCGGCCGCCATGAGCATGACGACCGGTTCAAAGTCGGAGATGGCGTTGGCGATGTCGGCGATGGTTTCCTGACAATACCGCAGAAACTCTGCGTCGGGATGAACAACCCGGCTCACCGGCCACTGCATGAACGTGCGGGTATGTGGTTCGGCCTCATCGGGCACAAAGAAACGAGCCTGACGAGTCAAGGCCGGGCCCATCGCCACGGCCTTTTGAGACAATGGCCCAAGGGTGGCCGCCCCAACCAACGCGGCAAGAAAGGACCGACGATGCAGATCATCGTGGTTAGTGGTCATGCTTCTTGAAGCAGTCGCGCACCAGATCAGCGGCGGCAAGCACTGGCCGTGGCGGGTCATCGCGCACAACGAGACCCAGGGCACACTCGGGCAATGCCGGCATACCGACGGAGGGCTTCACCTCCACAATGCGGCCGCTGATATGGGACTTCGACAAGGGTGCTACAGCCAGGTCAGCCAGAACAGCTGCCCGCTGACCGGAGATATTCGAGCTTTGGAAGGTGATGCGGTAGTCCACCGCATTGTGATCCAACGCCTCGGTGGCAGCACGGCGCCACTTACATCCTTCCTCCCACATGGAAACGGGGATCGGCGTGCGCTCTGCCGCCACGCCGCCAGCAAGGCAGGCCCAGACCAGCGGCTCGCGGAATATGATATCCGCCAGGCCATCCGTCGCAAAACCAGATTCACAGGTGACGATGGAAAGATCGAGCTCATCCTTGGCCACTGCTTCCAACAGGCGTGATGTACCATCAACCGTGACATCAAGAACGATGCCTGGATAGGCTTCGGCAAAGCCGCGCAGCATGCGCGGCAAGAAGCGTTCAGCAACATCATCGGGGGCACCCAGACGCACCTCGCCCACCAAGTCTGGCGCGATGAAGCGGCTCATCATTTCTTGGTTGAGCGCCAAAACACGTCGCGCATGCTGAAGCAACGCTTCGCCATCGCGTGTTAGGCTGACCGAGCGGCTGTCGCGCACAAACACCGTTGCGCCCACCGTCTCTTCCATCTTTTTGACCTGCATGGAGACCGCAGATGGCGTGCGGCCAACCCGTTCGGCAGCGGCGGAGAAGTTGCCGGTTTCAGCGATCGCGACCAGCGTGCGCATAAGGTCGAGCTCCAACAGAGGCGTTGCGGCAGCGCGCGCGGGTGTTTGGACGGTGACGTTCATACCGATCTCCCTGCCGCGAACGACGCGACCATCATCTTTCAGAAAAACTTCATGGAACGATCAAGACTATTCGTTTGATTGAACCATAGGGTTTCGGCATTGTCCATATCAAGACAGTTGCTCACCCCCCAAGGAAGCAATCGTTGGAAACTGAATGCCGGTCGCCGCAAACCCGCGTGCCGCCCCATTCAGCCTTCTAGGAGAAATGCGATGACCACGAAAACGGTGCACACCGTGACCCATGGCTTGCCTGGTGTTTCGCAAGGCCGGCCTTCCCTGTCCGCCATTTTTCTAGGCGCATGGACAGAGGCCAAAACGCTTTACCGGCGTTGGAACAATCGCCGCGAAATCCGCGCGATGATGGATCTTGATGATCATCTTCTGTGCGATATGGGCATCACCCGCTACGACGTACTGCGTGCCGGGAACACCACACTGTCGCAGTCGCCCGGTGAAGCGTTGAGGAAGATGGCCACGCGTCGGTAGACGGCGCGACGCCAACCCTTCCGGCTAAAGGCGGCCAAGTTGAGCTGCTCCTTGGTCCTTCCCTGTCCAACGGATCAGCCCTGGCCCAGGCATGCAAGTTCCCGTGCGTGCCTGGGCGTTTTTATGTCTGGGCCTTGAGCTCAAGCGCTCAGAACTTCCTGGGCCACATTTTCTGCGATGATCTCAGCGGTGCCTGCTGACATCGTCCAACCCAAATGGCCGTGACCGCAATGGTAATGGACGCCAGGTGCTTTGCCTTTTGTGAGACGTGGCATCATGTCGGGCATCATCGGGCGCAGACCGGCCCAAGGCACAACATGCTCGGTCGGCATGTGCGGAAACAGTGACCTGCACCAATCGACAAGAGGCTGGATGCGGTCGGCACGAATGTCGCGGTTGAAGCCGTTGAACTCTGCGGTGCCGGCAACCCGGTACCGGTCATCTCCCAAACGACTGGCGACGATCTTCGCATCATCATCTACGAAGCTGACCCAGGGCGCAGCATCTTGGCCGGCCTTTTCCGGTAGATTGACGGTGATGGAGTATCCCTTGACTGGATAGACATTCACTCGGTCACCCAACTGGCTGGCAAGGGCGCGCGATCCAACGCCTGCGGCAACGACAATCTGATCAAAGTTCTCGCTCGCCTGCTCGCCATCCACCGTGTAGCGCACGGTGATGCCGCCAGAGGTGGACACACGGTCAATCTCAGCGCCCTGGACGAAGCGAACGCCATGGCGCTCGGCCGCCTCGGCGAGCCCAACGGAGAATTTGTGAATGTCGCCGGTGGTGTCGGACGGCGTGAAGATGGCGCCCTTGAAATCCCCTTCTAAAGTTGGCTCAAGCCGCTTGGCTTCGGCGACGGAGACCTCGGTACGGTCAAGACCGGCTTTGTCCAAAAGCGTGTTCACCTTGCGTGCATGGGCGGTGGCTTTTTCCGTCCGGTAGACATGCAAGATCCCGCGGTCGACATGGTCAAAATCAATGCCTTCATCGGCCGCCCAGGCGAACAAGTTCTTGCGCGCAGCGATCGCAATCTCCGCGGAACGAACCGTGTTGGCTTCATAGTTGCGCATGGCCAGCATGAACTCAGCCATCCAGGAGTATTTGTGCCAGGAGGGTGTGAGGTTGAACAGCAGCGGCGCATCCGGCGAGAACAGCCATTTCACGCCCTTGATGATGTTGCCGGGATGGTTCCAAACCTCGGCATTGGACGCTGAAAGCTGGCCACCATTGGCAAAGCTCGTTTCCATGGCCGCATAGCGATGACGGTCAAAAACGGTAACCGAAAAACCGCGTTTGGCCAGTGCATAGGCTGCCGTGACACCGGTGATGCCGGCGCCGACAACGGCGACTTTGCGCGATCCCATCTTGGTGATCACGCCGGGCAGGGCGGGCGTTGCTGCTTTGAGAAGATCAGGGTGCGTGGGCGCGTTCATCGATAGAGCCTCCAGGTTCGCGTCCGGACAGGTTGAACCGCCTGGACCCTCATCCGTGGCTCCAAACGGTCCCCATCTGTCCTCGAACCTGAGAGTTTGGCCGCTCGTTCCACCCTCGCTGTGGTGGCCTCGCCTCCAATGCCGGAAGCGCTTGGAACGGTTTTGCTCCTTCGGTGGGTTGGCAAATCAAACTGCCAACCGCTCTCCAGATTGCCTTACGACGCCACGGTCCTTTCGCCTGAAAGATTCCGGGGAGGTTGCTTCTTCGGCCCCACCGACCGCAGTCGGTGGCGTCTCCCGTGACGCGTCAATACGACCCATCCATGACATGAATCGCCGGGGGCAGCAAGATCGACCAATCCGCAGGCATGAACAAACTGTGTGCAGTTGCCGCGAATTCAGGCCGTTTAGCCAGATGGTCTGGCACTGCCAAGAGTCGGCTCCCACAGGGCCGTTATCAGGCTATTAACCATGTTCGTTTACCCAGGAAGGGAGCGAAACATGGTTGGATATGCGGCCTCTTCTTCCTTTTTTTCTGGTGTTTCTGGCAGGGTGCTCGACGCTTCCCAACAGTGATGTGTCAACGTGGCGGGTCGATCCGTCCCAAGCCACGTATGTTCTGCCAGCAGGCGATGTGGAGGCCAGCACGCTATCTGCCTTTGCTGCGCCAGCTCTCTACATCGTTGCTGTCCCAGTCAACGATGGCACCTGTTACATCCGTGTGCGGGATGGGCTCACCGACGGTCAAATCTGCACGTTCGGCGACTTTGTGCGCTACTCGCCCGATGCGCCGCTTTCAGGCAACATCCAGCCGATACCATCGCTCGTGCTGGGCTTGTTCGACAGCGCTGACGCTACCGATCAGGCTAGGTAGCCAACCGATCCATAAAACGTCACTGGGCTTCCACTGCAAAGGGCACGCCGTTCAGGCTGTAGAAGCCTGGCTCCAAGGGCAGGTGAAGCACGATTTCACCATCGCGCAGCACTTCCAATCCCTCCGTTCCCACCCCGTAGGTGAAGGTGTGGTCGCCACAATACGCCGATTGACCCTGTAGAATGGGATCACTCATCTCCAGGTCCAGCGTTGGACACTCTGCGAGAGCCAAGACGTCTTGCGAGCCAAGCCCATGGTCCTGAAAGACAAGACCCAAGGTCGCATCATGAAACAGGCTGGTTCCACCATGCAGCATCTGGTCCGGTTGTGAGGCCAGCACCGCGAGCAGGTCACGGGTGCTGATCTGCTCACCATGTCGGAAGACATCGCGTCTTTCCTGACGGGCTGCGGCCATGTCGGCAGCTGTCTCATCCCGCGAGGAAGAAGTGCCCGGCTGTCCACCAATGGCCGAGAACGCAAGGGTGAAGGATGGAAGCAATGCCTGTTGGTCATCGCCTGCGCTGACAGAACCAACTGCCGACAAGCTGACCGCTAGGACCGCCGCTAACGCGCCCGTCACGCAACGCACCGATCGATGATAGATCATATCGGGCACTCCTAATACTGATGTTGGAAACGTGCTGGCCTTAACAAGCAACCGGAACCAGCGTGACATGCTGGTCCTCAAGAATACGGCGTGTCTGGATGTAAACCGGATCGTTGTAGTGGTTCACAACCAAGCTGCCATCAACCTGAGGGTTTCCGACCCAGTGGCGCGACGATGTCGAGACCAAGTGACCGCGTGTGTTGTACTCAACCAGAGCAGGGATGCGCCGTGCTTCATAGCAACGATCCCGGTTGATGTACTCGTCCTCGGTAAAGGTCCGTGCCTGGGTAACGCTCATCGTTGCCGCGAGAGTCCCCAACACCAGACCGCCCGCCAGTGCGGTTTTTGCAAGCGATATCTTCATGGTATTCCCCTGTTTTACTCAACGTGTAAGGCCGCACAATTACAACCAAAGATAGAAGAAACGCATGAGTCAAGGGACGCGTATGTCTGCGTTAGGGGTGCTGGAGTTCCAAATAGACTAGCCGAGGGAGCAATTTAAAAGCGTTAACAAAAGGTTAACGCAAAGTATCTGTCAGACTCGGGGTGACAAAATTTAAGTTAGATTGAGTAGGTGCGTTGCGCAAAAAACACATAAGTGCCTTTGAAAGAACTGCCAATCCTGTCCTCCGATAGGCCCGGTACTACAGCGCTGCTTGCAAAGACAGGTCCGTGACGAGTGCTTCTTGGGTGCTGTAAATCACAAGTGTCGCAACGACGATAGAGAAGGCTTCACGTCACACATCCAAAGGATGTGCGTGCCGACCAATGAGGCTGGTCGCCAACATAATCGGGCCAGCACGCGCTTACTTAGTTTGGACCGCAAATGGCACGCCATTCAGGCTGTAGACGCCGGGTTCCAGAGGCAAGTGCAAGATAACCTCACCATCGCGAAGAACCTCAAGACCTGCTTCCCCGACGCCATACGTGAAGGTCTGATCACCGCAAAGTGCCATTTGATCCTGAAGCATAGAATCAAGCGTCTCAAGATCGAGGGTCGGGCAGTCTGCCAGAGCCAATACATCCTGTGTACCGACCATGTGATCCTCAAAGACCAGACCAAGCGTCGCGTGACGAAATAGGCTGGCCGGACGTTGATTGACCTCGGTTGGTTCTGGGGTCAGCGCTGCGAGCAAGTCTCGTGTGCTGATCTGGTTTCCATCACGGAATAGCTCGCGCCTTGCCTGTTCTACCGAGTTGGTGTCAGAGGCTACGTCGTCTGAAGACGGAAGAGTGCCCGGCTCTCCACCGATGGCCGAAAACGCCAAAGTGAAAGAGGCTGGTAAACCTTGCTGGTCAATATCCGCTGTGGCGGGACTGACCGCCGACAGGCCGACCATCACCAACGCTGCAACCGCTGCGGCAGCGGATCGTACCGAACGATGATAAATCATCCCGGGCACTCCTATGTCACATAAAAAGGGGTGTGCCTGATCAGCACTCAACCGGGATCAGCGTCACATGCTGATCTTCGACAACTTCGCGGGTCATCACATAGACAGCGTCATTATGGCGGTCGACGATCCGCGCATTTTCTTCCTTCATATCACCGACCAATTCACGGGAAGATGTCGCAACTAGGCGGCCACGGGTGTTGTACTCAACGAGTGCAGGAATCCGGCGAGCTTCGTAGCACCGGTCATTGTTGATGTGCTCGTTAACGGTGACGGTGCGTGCTTGGGTAACGCTCGTTGTCGCTGCGAGAGTCCCCAATACCAGGCTGCCGGCCAGTGTCAGATGTACGGCTGAACGCTTCATGGTATTCCCCTGTTACTAAAAAACAAATTGGCCGCCCGCGAGCAACAAGGATGTAAACGTAAATAGAGTCAATAGGTTCAATATCTATAGTGAGCCAGTTAAGCTTTTTGGAACTTGAACAAAAACGGAATATTAACGATAAAAGCGCGAATTCATGTGAGAATTAGGTATTTTCATCTATGGGAAACAAATGAGGATTTTTTCCGAATCGATAGGAAAATTCGCCTAGATATGTCCCTGCGATGCGAACAATTTTGCACGGCCAATACCAAATCAGCGCATCAAATGATCCACGTTTTGAGCTGACCGTCTGATCACCAGGCGGACTCGGCCTGTGCCCTAGATCAGACCAACCGATTTGCGGATCATTTCATCCCGCAGCGAGATGTCGCCGCCTAGGTAGTCATCGGCTGCCGGCGTGCACATCCAGGCAAGTGTTCTGGCCGGCCAGTCGGCAGGAATGTGCACCGAAGGATCAAGCTGGCTGACGGGGTTAATGCCAGAGGTTTTGATCTGCACTTGCATCTCTGTCGCCACGGTCCCAGGAGACAATCCCAGCGCGCGGATGCTCTGATCGCCATACTCTTTGTGCAGCATGCGGGTGAGCATCAGCACAGCTGCCTTGGACGTGCAGTAGGCGCTCCAACCCTCAAGTGTGTTCGTGGCCGCACCCGATGAGATATTGATGATCGTGCCGCCGCCGGCCTTTTGCATGCCGGGCAAAACCGCGCGGGCGCCATGATAGACACCCTTCACATTGATATCGATGAGCTTGCCCCAGGCCCCCGGCTCAGTTTCGTCCAGCCTAGCAATCGGGTCGATGATGCCGGCATTGTTGACGAGAATAGTCACCGTTCCGAAGGCGTTTTCGGCCTCCTGGACCGCAGCTTCAACCTGTGCGTAGTCCGAGACGTCGCAAGCAACGGCGAGGGCTTGGCCACCATCCGACGTGATGGCGTCCGCATGCTGTTCGATGTCACCAGTCGACCGCGCGGCCAGAACGACTTTGGCGCCCTGGCGCGCAAGCTCGTGGGCAGTGGCAGCGCCGATGCCGCGGCTGGCTCCCGTGATGAGTGCGACGTGGTTGGAAAGATCGGTCATGGAAGGCTCCTTGGTTGCAAGCGTCCTAGCCTGCCGACCGATCCGCATAAAGCGCTTGGTTGGCATTGCATTCATGCTAATCACACAGGAATGGATAAGCTCTCCTTAGAAATGTTCATGGATGTTGCGCGAAGCCTCAGCTTCGCCGCGGTCGCAAGGGAGCGCGGCGTCGATCCGTCTTTGGTTTCGCGCTCCATCCAAGCGTTGGAGGTGGAAACCGGCGCGGCTCTTTTTGCCCGCACCACCCGGCGCATGGCGTTCACCGAAGCAGGCGAAGCTTTTCAGGTCCACGCCGCACAAGCGTTGCGTTCTATGGAAGCAGCCACAGACGCGGCGCGAGAAAGTGTCAGCGCGCCCAAAGGCCGGGTCCGCCTAACGGCATCGGTCGCTTTCGGCGAGTGCATGCTCGTGCCGCTTCTGGTTCCGCTGAGGCGGCAATACCCAGAGATCGTGATCGATCTGGTGCTTCGCGACGACACCGTCGACATGATGGCCGAACGCGTTGATCTCGCGATCAGGCTCGGTCCCAAACTCGCCGGCGATCTTACCGGGCGCAGACTCTTCGCCACGCGCTACCGGGTCTGTGCGGCTCCGACATACCTGTCGGCCGAAGGCAATCTGGCCAAGCCCGATGACCTCGGTGACCATCCGGTCGTGACCTATGACCTGCCCGGTTACCGCGACAGATGGCGCTTTCGAACAACTGGTGGCGAGGAACAGGCGGTTCCTGTCACACCTGCCCTCATCACGTCATCGGCCCTGGCAGTCCGCCGCGCGACTCTGGCCGGTCTTGGTCCCGCGCTTCTTGCTGATTGGCTCATCGGTGATGCGTTTGAGAACGGTGAACTGATCGATCTCTTCCCCGACCATCACGTGACAGCAACCGACTTCGAAACAGCGGTCTGGCTCGCTTATCCGTCAGGCGCGACATTGGTGCAAAAAACCCGCGCTGTGGCTGATTTTTTGATCGAGCATCTCGCTCTGAGACCAGGCATCTAGAGCTGCAAAGCCGCCAGATGGCTTGCTCCAAAAAGCCCCGTTCCGAGGATAATCGCCCAAGACGTTGGGTTATCGAACGCGTTTTTCGGATGGCGTTTGAAAAGCCAGTGAAGCCCCACGTGAATGATGCTGAACACTGACAGTCCAAAGGCGATCGAACTGTTAGGGTCGCCGGCGCCATAGAAGAAGAGCGCCGCGAACAGCGGCACATGCAGCCAAACGAAAACCTGACGACCCGTTTCGTCTGGCAGGAAAGACGTCAGGGGTAGGATGCGCCATTCATGGCGCTGCATGGCGTCCAGTTCGTGGGTGAGGAAGAAGCCGAGCATGGCGAAGTAAAACAGCTCCGCCATCCAGCTACCCGTCCATCTTCAGAGCTTTGATAAAGGCTTCCTGGGGGATGTCGACCTTGCCGAACTGGCGCATGCGCTTCTTACCAGCCTTCTGCTTTTCCAGAAGCTTGCGCTTGCGGGTTACGTCGCCGCCATAGCATTTGGCCGTCACATCCTTGCGCAGGGCGCGGATGGTTTCACGGGCAATGATCTTGCCACCAATGGCCGCCTGAATCGGGATCTGGAACATGTGCTGCGGGATCAGATCCTTCAGCTTCTCGCACATGGCTCGGCCGCGATACTCTGCCTGGCTGCGGTGCACCACCACCGACAGCGCATCCACCGGCTCGGCATTCACAAGGATTTGCATCTTCACCAGATCGCCCGTCTCATAGCCGGTGATCTGATAGTCAAAGCTGGCATAGCCCTTGGAGATACTCTTCAGCCGATCATAGAAATCAAACACCACCTCGTTGAGCGGCAGTTGGTAGACCAGCATCGCGCGTGAGCCGACATAGGACAGCTCTTTCTGGACGCCTCGCCGCTCCTGGCAGAGCTTCAGGATTGCGCCGAGATATTCGTCCGGCGTCAGGATGGTCGCCGTGATCCAGGGCTCGCGGATTTCTTCAATCTTCATTACGTCCGGCATGTCGGCCGGGTTGTGCAGTTCCACAACGTCGCCCGAGCCGCGCATGACCAACAGATAGACCCCCGATGGCGCAGTCGCGATGAGGTCGAGGTTGAACTCACGCTCCAGCCGCTCCTGAATGATCTCCAAATGCAGGAGGCCAAGGAACCCGCAGCGAAAACCAAAACCGAGCGCTGCGGATGTCTCCATCTCGAAGGAGAAGCTCGCATCGTTGAGACGCAGCTTGCCCATTGCCGCGCGAAGATCTTCAAAGTCTGCAGCATCGACCGGAAACAGGCCGCAGAACACAACTGGTTGGGCCGGTTTAAAGCCGGGCAACATGTTCGCCGTCGGCTTGCGCTCATCGGTGATGGTGTCGCCGACACGGGTATCGGCGACTTCTTTGATGGAGGCGGTCAAAAACCCGATCTCGCCCGGCCCAAGCTCATCGAGTGTTGCCAGCTTCGGGGTGATCACGCCCACCCGGTCAACGTCATACGTTGCACCGGTGCCCATCATGCGGATTTTCTGGCCCTTCTTCAGGTGGCCGTCGAGCACGCGCACCAGCACAATGACGCCGAGATAAGCGTCATACCAGCTGTCCACCAGCATGGCTTTCAGCGTGGCGTTCGGGTTGCCGCGCGGTGCTGGCAAGCGCTCGACAATGGCCTCAAGGACGTCATCGACGCCAAGGCCCGTCTTTGCTGAAATCATCACCGCGTCAGACGCGTCGAGACCGATCACGTCTTCAATCTGTTCCTGCACGCGCTCCGGTTCGGCAGCCGGCAAGTCGACCTTGTTCAGCACCGGCACGATCTCATGATCATTGTCGATTGCCTGATAGACGTTGGCGAGCGTCTGCGCTTCCACACCCTGTGACGCATCGACGACCAGCAGCGAACCCTCGACTGCCGCCAACGACCGGTTCACCTCGTAGGCAAAGTCCACATGGCCGGGCGTATCGATGAGGTTCAGCGTGTAGGTCTGGCCGTCCTAGGCTTCATAGATCAGCCGAACGGTCTGCGCCTTGATGGTGATGCCGCGCTCACGCTCGATATCCATGGAATCGAGCACCTGCTCCTTCATCTCGCGGTCGGTCAGCGACCCGGTCATCTGGATCAGGCGGTCGGCAAGCGTCGACTTCCCATGGTCGATGTGCGCGACGATGGAGAAATTGCGGATATGGCTGAGTTCGACGGCCTCATCGGCAGTGTCGGCCTCAGCATTGGGGGCAAGGGCGGGTTGGTTCATGAAGCTGCATATAGCACCGCCCCTAGGGGCGGCAAAGGGCTTGTTGGCGCGATAGGCGCTGCGTGATGTCGCGTCTGCTATGGCCAATCAGCGGCGGCCAATTCCGCTTGACTAGTTTGATATCAAACTATAGTGGTTCGATATCAAACCAAAGGACATGCCATGACCCATCCTCCCAAATCCTCCAAGTCGCGTCGGCAGGTGCTGGCCCTTGTTGGAGGCGGCACCATTTTGGCCGCAGGCGCAGCGACAGGCGTTTACGCCACGACCCGCGATCCGGTCGGCGCGCGCCAACCGTGGACCGACGCGGGTCGGGCCTATGGCGATCCGATCCGCAACGCGCTCTCCTATGCTGTTACGGCGCCCAGCCCGCACAACCGGCAGCCCTGGCTGGTCGCCATCCATGATGATCGCTCCGCCACCATCACCTGCGACCCGACGAGGCTACTGCCAGCGACTGATCCTTTTTCCCGACAGGTCATGATTGGCTTCGGGTGTTTCCTTGAGGTCTTGCGCTTGGCGGCGTCCGCCGATGGCCATGAGGCGATCATCACGCTTTTCCCAGACGGCTATCCTGAAGACAGGATTGATCCTGACCGCGCGGGCGCGACCGTCGCGCTCCGCCCAGTTGACGCTGACGCCGATCCGCTGGCCCAGCACATCCTCGCGCGCCGCTCAATGAAGGAACCACATGATCTGGCTCAGGCGGTGTCACTCGAAACCCTCATGGCGCTACAACCGGAAGTGACGGGCTTTGCGGCCAACAATGAGGCGATCGCAAGCCTTCGCGACCTGGCGTTTCGTGCCCACGAGATGGAGGTCTACACCGACTACACCATGCAGGAGAGCATTGACCTCATGCGCTTCACGCGCGGCCAGATCGAAGCCAACCCGGACGGTATCGAGCTTGGCGGCCTGTTCCTGGAATCGCTTTATCGCATCGGCCAAATGACGCCGCAGGCGCTGCAGGACACAAGCAGCATAGCCTTTCAGACCGGCCTTGATATCTACCGCGACATGATCATGAACAGCGCCGGCTTTGTGTGGATCGTAACGCCCGGCAACAGCCGTCAGGACCAGGTCATGGCCGGCATGGACTATGTCCGCGCCAACCTCAAAGCAACGTCTGTTGGCCTTGGCATGCAGCCGCTCAGCCAGGCGTTGCAGGAGTATCCCGAGATGGATGACCTGTGTGCGGAAATGGACGTCGCCATTGGCATCCGGCCGGGTGAGCGGCTGCAAATGTTTGCCCGGGTTGGATTTGGGCCGATGCCCAAAGCAACGCCACGATGGCCGCTGGAAAACCGGGTGCTGCCGGGATGACGAACGAGACGGTGCTTGGCATCCTACCCCGTCCGGTTTATCCGGCTGGGATGCCAGGCGCCGCTCCATCTGACACTCTCGACGATTTGCTGGATGCCCCGCGCTTGTGGTTCCGCGTCTTTAACGAGATCGGCATCATCAACCAGCTCTCGGTTGCGCAGTTGGAGCGCATTCTGGCGCCCCACCTGAAGTTTGCTGACTTCAGGGTGCTCAATCACTTCATCCGCCTTGGCGGGCCGCGCTCGCCGGTTGATCTGGCGCGATCCTTCCAGGTCACCAAAGGCACCATGACCCATACGCTCCAGAAAATGGAGCGATTGGGACTGATCGCGATCACGCCGCACGGCGGCGACGGTCGGTCCAAGCTTGTTGATATCACAGACGCCGGCAGAACGGCCCACGCCGAAGCGCTGGCGGGTCTTCTGCCTGAGATGGAGCGCGTGATCGACGGCCTTGACCCCGTGGTTGTTCAGACCCTCAAGGATGCTCTGCCGGCCATGGTTGCCTTGCGAGAGGCGTTGGACACGGCACGCGATTGAGCATCTCAGACGCTATCAGCGCTAGTCGTCCTGCCTATGCGAGAACGTGTCGGTGATGCGCTGCTCGACATAAGCGCCGGCCTGAATCGGATCATACTTCGGAGGATTATCCGGCGCCTGACAGCTGTCGAGAACGGCGATCTCCACATCTGGGTTCGGTCCAAAGAAAAGCGGGATGGAATAGCGTTGCCGGCCTGACCGGTTGATCGCCCTATGAATGGTCGACAGGAAATAGCCGTTCGTCCACCGCTCCATCATATCGCCGACATTGACGATAAACGCGCCTTCAACCGGCGGCGCTTCCACCCATTCGCCAGCAGCATTCAGCACCTGAAGCGCGGCGTTTTCGTCGGTGCACAAAATGGTGAAGCACTCATAGTCGGAGTGCGCGCCGCTACCGATCTGCTTTTCATCGATCGCGCCGTGCTGCGGTGGATAATGCAGCACACGCATAACGGCGAGCGGCTTGGTGATCTTTGGTGCGAAGAAGTCCTCAGGCAGCTCAAGTGCCAAGGCGAATGCCTGGAAGATGCGCGCCCCAAAAGACAGAGCCTCGCGGTGGTAGGTCAGAAGCGTATCGCGAAAGGCGGCCGCTTCTGGCCAGTCTGCTGTTTGCAGCCATTGGTTGGGCGCATAGCCGAACAGCCCGCGCGCCATGTCCGGATCGTCAGGGTCCATTTCAAGCGCAAAATCGAAGGATTCATGCACGTCGCCCTTCCCATTGGGGTCGGTGTTCTCGCCCAGCAATGGCGTGTAGCCGCGATTGTTATCCGACTGCTCCACATTGATGGCGGTCTTGGTGGGCGCCGGCAGCGCAAAGAACTTGTGCGCGGCCCCGAACGTCGCATCGATCGCTGCCTTGGGCACGCCGTGATTGAGGGCGTAGAAAAACCCCACCTCCGTGCAGGCCTTGCGGACCGCTTCGCCAACTTTGGCCCGCTCTGCCGGATCGTCGGAGAGCATCGGCCCAAAATCGATCAGAGGGATGGCGTCGAACGGCGTTGGCTTGGCTTCAAGCCCGCTCTCAAAGAACGCGCGGGGGCCATTGCCGGTTTCAACGGTGGTAACGGACATGCTCTACTCCTGATCGATGCGTGCGATCAGGATGCATGCCGAACCTCACCTCGTCAAAGAGCAAAATGCGGCAAATGTGCCACCCTGTTAGGCAGCCAAGCGCTTGCAGGCCTCTTTGATTTCTTCTTGGAGGCTCTGGGCCTGGTCGAGAAGTGTGGTCGAGCCGGCATCGACCGTTTTCATCTCACTCTCGATGGCTTCAACCGCGCCCAGAACGTCCGACATTTCGCGTGAAACATCCTGGGCATTGGCAGAGGCTCCATCCATGCTTTGCGCGATATCGCTGGTCGCCTGCGCCTGCTGCGTGACGACCGCGGCAAGATCGTTGAGCGTCTCATTGATATCGCCAATAACTCCGTGAATGCCGCGCAATCCATCAGCAGCGCCGTTGGAAGCCTCTTGGATGCCCGCGATCTGACCGGAGATTTCCTCCGTCGCCTTGCTGGTTTGTTCAGCAAGGTTCTTCACCTCGCTGGCAACGACCGCAAAGCCCTTCCCAGCTTCGCCAGCACGCGCCGCCTCAATGGTTGCATTGAGCGCGAGAAGATTGGTCTGTTCAGCGATGGCGCTGATTAACTCGATGACACGATGAATGGCCTCGGCGCGCTCCACCAAGCTCTGAACGGTTGTCATAGCCGCTTCGGCCTCCGCGGCCCCTTTTTCGGAGCGTTCGCGTGATCCATCAAGCCGGCTGGAAATATCTGCAATGGACTGGTCCAGCTGAGAGCTTGCCGTTGCAACGGTCGCAATCCGTTCGGCGGCCTGTGCCGCGTTGGCAGCAATACCATCGGCCGTCATCTTGCTCGCCGCCGTGTTGTCACCGACCTTGCTTGCCGCACTGTCGAGGTCGCGAGCCGTTCCGGCCAGTTGATCGACGATCTCGGCCGTCCGTGTGTTGAGATCGCGCACCAAGCTTGCCGACCGGTCGCGGCCCTCCGCCTCCGCGTCCGCGCGGGCCTGCACCTCCTCAGTGAGTTGGCTGGCCTTGCTGGTGGCGGCATGCGCATCCGTGAGAGCCGTGGCACTTGTCGATAGTGCTTTGACAAGCGCATGGGTGAGGAAAACCAGAGCTGCGGTTTGAGCAATCAAAACCACCGCGTGAATGATCACGCGGATCAGGCTCATACCGTCGGGAAAGACGGCCAGCGGCAGAAGGAAATTCAACGACAGATGGTGCACCGCTGTGACAGCAGCGCCGATAACGATCGGGCGCCAGTCGCACCACGCCGCCAGAATGGCAAGCGTGGCAAAGAAGTACATGTGCATGTCGATCTGATAGGGGTGGCCCGAAAAGGCCATGACCAGCATCGCCACTTGCGCCATCACGGTGAACGCCGAGAGGTCGCGGGTTAGCTGACCAGTGCGATGCTGGAACCAGCTTGCCGTCGTTGCAACCGCCAAAACGGCTGAAGCCGCGATAAGGAAAAGCGGCGCGCCTGCGACAACGAACAGGCTAACCATGGCGATGACCACGGTGTTCAGCCAAGTCAGGCCAACGATAATGGGACCGAAGCGTGCCCTTAGAAGACCAAGGGAATCATCGTGCGGCATGGTGGATTCAACAGGTGCGGTGCTGGCCATTAGCTGGTCCTCTGTTGGGCGCGAAAATCGGCCAGTGTTGGCGGGAAATCATCAAAGCACCCGGCAAGCACGGCTGGGTGAAGAAGTACCAAGGCGCCAGCTGAACGCAGCGCCGAACGAAAAGCGCCATGCGAGATCGCGCGGCGTGGTGTGGCAATGGCAAGCCAGGAGAGGCGGCTTTGACGGACCAGGATCGCATCCGACGCCGCCAGTGTTTGCATCAACTGGCGCTCGCCACCTTGCGGTGAAACGACGACAGCAACGCTACCATCCGGGCCGGGACGCGAGACGAAACCGGCAACCGTGATGGCGAAGACCAGGCAAGCAAATGCCATCGCCATCCAGTAAGACCGTTCACCGCTCGCGCCGGATGTGCCGGCGCGATGTCGCGTTATGGGTGCACTGAGCACCATCATTCCCCCAAAGACCTCGATGGGCGGACTCCGGAAAAGTCCTTACAACCCGAGATGGGCCAGAGGGTGGCTCGGCAAGGTAAAGAACTTGCTAATTCAAAAAGGTCAGAAATTTCAGCGCAGCTTTCTACCAGCTCATGACGATACGGCCATCTATCTTTCCGTCCTCAAGGCGATCGAATATCGAGTTGATGTCGTCCAGCTTTTCTGCCGTGTAGCGCGCCGCGACCTTGCCTTCGGCGGCAAAATCGAGCGCTTCTTCAAGGTCAGCCCGCGTTCCGACGATGGAGCCGCGGATCGTTTTGCGGAATAGAACGGTGCTGAAGATATCCAGCGGGAACTCGCCTGGTGGCAGGCCGACAAGGCTCATTGTGCCACCGCGCGCCAGCATACCAACGCCCTGGTTGAAGGCTGAGGTTGAGACAGCGGTCACCAGCACGCCCTCCGCTCCTCCGCCTTTTTGAACCTCAGCGATGGGATCGGTTTCAGCTGCGTTGATTACCATGTCGGCCCCAAGGTCAGTGGCCAGTTGCAGCTTGTCGTCTGCGATATCGACGGCGATCACGTGAAGGCCCATCGCCTTGGCATATTGCACGGCCATATGGCCGAGCCCACCAATGCCTGAAATCACCACCGTCTGGCCGGGCCGCGTGTCGGTTTCTTTCAAGCCCTTGTAAACGGTGCCACCAGCGCAAAGCACCGGTGCGGCTGGCTCGAACTCCAACGCGCTGGGCAGCTGCCCGACATAGCCTGGGTCAGCGATGACGTAATCGGCAAAGCCGCCATTTACCGAATAGCCGGTGTTATGCTGATCGGGACACAGTGTATCCAAGCCGGTGGTGCAATGGTGGCAGTGGCCACAGGCTGTATGCAGCCAGGGCACACCCACCCGGTCGCCTTCCTTCACGCCGGTAACGCCAGCGCCGACCGCTGCAATGGTTCCAACCCCCTCATGGCCGGGCACGAAGGGGAGGGATGGTTTGACTGGCCAATCGCCTCGCGCAGCGTGCAGATCGGTATGACAAACACCGGAGGCCGCCACCTTGACCAGCACCTGCCCAGGACCAACCTCGGGCACCACAATTTCATCGATGGTAAGCGGCTTGGTAAAATCGTGAACAACGGCGGCACGCATGGTCTGGGGCATGGAAGGCATCCTCAAGCTGGTCAGCGATACCCTCACTTTGGCAAGCTTCCGTAGCGGCGAAAAGTATAAGCAAACCCTTATAAGACGGCTTAATTTTTGCGCAGTGCCTGGTCTTGATCGGGTGAACGATGGCGCTCACAGGAGGGCAGGAGTGCACCACATGACAACAACGTTCATCAGGTCCGCCAACGAAGCTGACATACCGGCCGTCTTGGCTATTCACAATTCCGCTGTCGCGGAGACCGCGGCGATCTGGACCGAAACTCAGGTCGATCTCGAGGACCGTCTTGCTTGGTGGAAAGGGCAGGTTGCGAATGGGCTTCCGGTGTACGTCGCTGACGTCGATGGTGTCTGTGCTGGCTTTGCCACCTATGGTCCATACCGACCCAAGGAAGGCTACCGCTTCACACAAGCCGTCTCCATCTACATCGATACCAACTATCGCCGGCAGGGCCTCGCCAAGGCTTTGCTCGAAGCCCTGGAGGCTCACGCTCGTACCAAAGGTGTGCACGTGTTGATCGGCGGGATTGAAGCTGGGAACGCGGCATCCATTGCGCTCCATACCAAGCTTGGCTTCGTCGAAACTGGGCGGCTTCCTCAGGTCGGTTGGAAGTTTGACCGGTGGCTCGATCTCGTCCTGATGCAAAAGATCCTGGACTAAGAGGGCTTGCCTTCGCCCGCGAGAAGCCCTGCCAGGCCCTGACGGTAGGTAGGGTAGAGCATCGGTCCAAACGCCTCTTTCAACCTGGCATTCGAGACGCGCTTGTTCTCGCCGTAAAAGAACCGGCCCATTGGCGACAGATTGGACTCCTCGAACGCCACCTCTGGCGGTGGCTCGACATCCAAAAGGTTGGCGGCATGGGTGATGACGTCCTGCGGCGGCCCTGGCTCATCATCACAGACATTGAAAATGCCACCGACTTTCTTGATGGCTGCCTCGGCAACCGCCCGGCCGATGTCGTCCACATGGATCCGATTAAAGACCTGGCCCGGCTTCACGATACGCCGGGCGGTGCCTGATCGAACCTTATCGAGCGCGGAGCGACCAGCGCCGTAGATGCCAGCAAGCCGAAAGGTCCCCAGCTCAAACCCAAAGACCGTTTGCCGCTGCTCCCACGTGGCTTCCACCGCACGGCGCGCTTTTGAGCGGGCGCTTGCGGGCGTGGCTGGTGTCGTCTCATCGATCCACACGCCGCCATGATCACCATAGACGCCAACCGTGGAGAGATAGCCGACCCAAGTCAGGTCATGGGCGTTTGCGACATCAAAGCACTTGAGAAGTGGGTCGCCGCCATCGGTGGGCGCGGCCGAAACGATGAGGTGGGTCGCCGAGCGCAGGGCCTCATCAAGCTCGGCAGAAACAGACGTGCCGTCAAAGGTGACGGCGTTCACTCCCTGAGCTTTGAGCTGGTCGGCCTTGTCACTTTTGGTCGTGGTGACTGTCAGGCTCTCAAGCTGACCGTCAAGCGCCCTATGGATCGCCTTTGACGAAAAGCCATAACCGATGATCACCAAGCGCATCGCGAGGCTGCTCTAGCTGCCGTCCTGCTGCTGCGCTTTCAGGGACTCAAGCCGCGGCATGGAGATGGTGTTGTAGCCGGAGTCCACATAGTGCACTTCGCCAGTCACGCCGCCCGACAGGTCGCTCAGAAGGTAAAGGCCAGCGCCGCCGACCTCGTCCAGTGTCACGGTCCGACCAAGGGGCGCATGTTCCTTTTGGAAGTTAAACATCAGCCGCGCATCGGCCACGCCGGCGCCGGCGAGCGTGCGCATCGGGCCTGCGGAGATCGCATTCACCCGCACACCATCCAGGCCGAAGTCGGTTGCAAGATACCGCACTGAACTTTCCAAGGCCGCCTTCGCAACGCCCTTCACATTGTAGTTGGGCATCACGCGTTGCGACCCATCATAGGTCAGCGTGACGATGGACCCACCATCTTTCATCAAAGCAGCCGCGCGGTTGGCGGTTTCCACGAAGGAGAAGCAGGAGATCACCATGGTGCGTGAGAAATTCTCCCGCGTGGTGTCCGCATACCGGCCGATAAGTTCGTTCTTGTCGGAGAACGCAACGGCGTGGACGAAAAAATCGATGGAGCCCCATTCGGTCTTAAGCCGGTCAAACACGGCATCGACGGAGGCGATGTCTTCCACATCGCAGTCCATCACGATGGACGAGCCGACGCTCTGCGCCAGGGGCTTGACCCGGCGCTCCATGGCCGGACCCTGGTGGGTAAAGGCAAGCTCCGCTCCGTGATCGGCGAGCATCTTGGCAATGCCCCAAGCAATCGAATGGTTGTTCGCAACGCCCATGACCAGGCCGCGCTTTCCCGCCATCAACTGTGTCATGATGAACTACTCTCTGGACCGTTACGCGTCGGGGTGCTTGAAAACGAGCGTCGCATTGGTGCCGCCAAACCCGAAGGAATTGGAAAGCGCCACGGCCACATCGCTTTCCTGCCGCTCGCGCACAATGGGCATGTCGGCAACGTCCGGATCGATCTCATCGATGTGCGCGCTCTCGCAGATGAAGCCATTGTTCATCATCAGAAGCGAGTAGATCGCCTCCTGCACACCGGTTGCGCCCAGCGAATGCCCGGTCAGCGACTTGGTCGCTGAAATGGCCGGTGAGTTGTCGCCAAACACCTCGCGAATGGCCTTGATTTCGGTGACATCTCCCACCGGCGTGGAGGTGCCATGCGGGTTGATATAGTCGATCGGCATGGAGACCGTGTCGAGCGCCTGCTGCATGCAGCGCACGGCACCTTCGCCGGACGGCGCGACCATGTCGTAACCATCAGACGTGGCACCATAGCCGATGATCTCGCCGTAGATCTTGGCACCGCGCGCCTTGGCGACCTCGTACTCTTCCAGCACCAGCACGCCGGCTCCACCGGCGATGACGAAACCATCGCGGTTCTTGTCATAGGCGCGCGAAGCCCGCGACGGTGTGTCGTTGAATTTCGACGACATGGCGCCCATTGCGTCGAAAAGGACAGAGAGCGTCCAATCCAGATCCTCGCAGCCGCCGGCAAAAACACGGTCCTGCTTACCCCATTGAATGAGCTCATAAGCGTTGCCGATGCAGTGCGCTGAGGTCGAGCAGGCCGATGATATGGAGTAGTTAACGCCCAATATCTTGAAGAAGGTGGCCATGGTGGCCGAGGCGGTCGATGACATCGCTTTGGGCACAGCAAACGGGCCGACGCGCTTGGGGCCCTTTTCTCGGGTAATGGCGGCGGAATCAACGATGGTCCGTGTCGATGGTCCGCCGGAACCCATGATGATGCCCGTGCGCGGGTTGGAAACCTCGCCGGATTCCAGCCCGGCGTCCGCAATCGCCTGGTCCATGGCCACATGGTTCCAGGCCGTTCCGCCGCCGTGAAAGCGCATCGACCGACGGTCGACCAAGCTATCCACGTCGATATCCGGCGCGCCATGCACCTGACAGCGAAAGCCCAGATCAACATAGTCCTGCGCCGTGTCGATGCCGGACTTGGCCGTCTTCAGGCTTTCCAGAACCTGGTCAACGTTGTTGCCGATGGAGGACACGATGCCCATCCCGGTCACGACGACGCGTCGCATGGCGGTCTCCTTTGGATCGTCGGTCAGTGACGCCCGAACCAGGCGCCCCTTGCGGCCCTACCTAAGCGGTAGCAGCGTCCTGTTCAAATAAGCCAACGCGCATGCCTTCAACGGTGAAAATGGTCTCACCATCAGCCTTCACCCAGCCATCGGCAATTGCGAGCTTGAGCCGCGAGCGCATAACCCGCTTCATATCAACGCCGTACTCAACAAGCTTCACATCCGGTTGGACCTGGCCGGTAAACTTCACCTCGCCAACGCCAAGCGCACGGCCACGCCCTTTTTCGCCAAGCCATCCCAGGAAGAAGCCTGTGAGCTGCCACAGGGCATCAAGACCCAGGCACCCCGGCATCACCGGATCGCCGATGAAGTGGCATTTGAAGAACCACAGGTCCGGCTTCACATCCAACTCCGCCAGCACATGGCCCTTGCCGTTGGCTCCGCCGTCTTCACCGATTGATGTGATGCGGTCGAACATCAGCATGGGCGGCGCTGGCAACTGTGCATTGCCTGGGCCGAACATGCGGCCTTCGGCGCATTCGATCAGCTGGTCATAAGAGAGAGACGACGGGCGATCAGTCATAAAGGATGGCTCCTGATCAACAGGTTCAATGGCGGTCTGCCAGCCAAGCTTTTGCCCTCCCGGCATTGGCAGACGATCAGGCCGGCGTGGTAACAGCTTGCGGTCTTAACACAAGCTTTTTTGGCGCGATTGCGGCTATCGACGCATTCGTTCGTTGAAGCAATTGACCGAAAAAAGGCCAAACGACCGGCCTCATATACGGACAAACCCCCGCCTTGCTTGACCTAAGGGCTATAAAACGGCAAAACGAAGCTTCACGGTCGCTGTTGCGACCCATTTGCAGGGGAGCAGCCCGAGGCGGCTCTGCCGGCATACCGTGAAAGCAGCGCGAGGCAAGACGTCCATGAGCGAGGGCGCCATTCCAGGTCAGACCGAAGCCACATCAGCCGATGGCGATGTGCTCGTTGATGGCGATCAGATGGATCTTTGTTCCGATACGTTTTCGGTACGTCAGTCGGGAAGCGTAGCCCAGTTGCGTGCAGCCGGTCTGCGCCCGACACGTCAGCGTGTGGCGCTGGCCAGCATCCTTTTTGATGGCAAGGGCCGCCACGTCTCTGCTGAATGGCTGTACGACATCGCCAAGCAGAATGGCGTCGATGTCTCCCTTGCCACGGTCTACAACCCGCTGCACCAGTTCACCGGCGCGGGTCTCTTGCGTGAAGTGACGGTGGATTCAGCGCGCACCTACTTCGACACAAACACGACCGATCACCACCACATGTATCTTGAGCATGAGGATCGGGTGATCGACGTGCCATCCAACGCCGTTTCGGTGAACCGGCTGCCGGACCTGCCCGACGATCTGGAATTGGTCAGTGTCGACGTGCTGATGCGGGTACGTCGCAAAGACGCTTAAAGACGGCTCTAGTCGGTTTTCACCTAACGGCTCGCTTCGAACTGTTCCCCAGGGTAAGCACCCCAGACCGCTGTCTGGCGCACAAAGCCGCGCCAGGCGCTCTGCGGATCATCTGAGATCAGCTCACACCATTGACCATCGCATCCGATAAGCGTTCCGATAACGCCGGGCGCTAACAGGAACCGTGTATTGGCATCGGCGTCGGGGGCTCGGCGTGCTGGAACCGGATCGCCGCTGCTCCACGGTGCAATGACACCGGTGCGACGTCCCGTCAGAAGGTCGTGGCGGATCCAGCCCTCATCGCCTTCCATGTCGCGAATCTTACGCCAGTTGCCAAACTCTGCAGTGATTTCCACCGGCAGACCAGACCGCACAAAGGTCCAGTCGACATCATAGGCGCCGCCGGGACCAACCCGCACATTTGCTTCATTGGGCCGAACGGACACAAAACGCGGAAGCGGGAAGCCAGTTACCGGTCCAACGGTGATGCCATTTTGAACCGCTGGCGCCTGCGCCAAAGCGACGGAGGCGGAGGAGCCGAGCATCGTCAAAGCCAAGGCGAGCACCGCGAGTACGGACCAGCTGGCAGCAAGGAAAGGGCGGAGTGGACAGGGCATTGTGCGCTGCGATAGACCTTCAACAAGCAAGTACTTTGGTGGGCATTGCAACCATGCACTGCATGCCTAAGGCTTGACCCTTCGTTTGGGTGGACAAGCTTTGGTGCGTGCGTTTGTTAAGTGTCGAATCTGGCGTTCCGGCGTTAAAAATACGTCAAAGCCAAAGACATGGTGCGCTGCGATGTGCTGCGGGCGAAGAGGGATAGATCAGGCATGGTGAAGACAAAACCGCTGGTGGTGGTAACGCGCAAGCTGCCTGATATTGTCGAAACGCGCATGCGTGAGCTCTTCGATGCTCGCCTTAACACCGAAGATCGGCCGATGACCCAGGCCGAATTGGTGGAGGCCGTCAAAACAGCGGATGTGCTGGTGCCAACGGTGACGGACCGGATCGATTCGGCGCTCCTCGCCCAGGCTGGCCCAAAGCTGAAAATGATCGCGCAGTTCGGGGCTGGGGTCGATAACATCGACGTCGACGCGGCCAACAGCCGCTCCATCATCGTCACCAACACGCCCGGTGTCCTGACAGAAGACACCGCTGATATGACCGTCGCCTTGATGCTCGCCGTGCCGCGCCGCCTGAAGGAAGGTGCGCGCTATCTGGTAGACAATGCCGAGGAGTGGCCGGGTTGGTCACCGCCCTGGATGTTGGGACACCGTATCTGGGGCAAGCGACTGGGTATTGTCGGTATGGGCCGTAGCGGCCAGGCCGTCGCTCGCCGCGCCAAGGCGTTCGGGCTTTCAATCCACTACCACAACCGTCGCCGTGTGCCTGAAGCCATCGAGGAAGAGTTGGAAGCGACCTATTGGGATTCGCTCGACCAGATGCTCGCTCGCATGGACGTTGTCTCGGTCCACTGCCCGCATACGCCGGCAACGTTCCATTTGCTTTCCGCCCGCCGGCTGAAGCTGATGAAACCGACCGCTTTCATCGTGAATACCGCGCGCGGTGAGATCATCGACGAAGCCGCGATGATCCGCATGCTGGAGACCGATCAGCTGGCCGGCGCGGGCCTGGACGTGTTCGAGCATGAACCGCAGGCCAATCCCAAACTCATCAAGCTGGCCCGCGAGAACAAGGTGATGCTGCTGCCGCATATGGGCTCGGCCACGCTCGAAAGCCGCATCGATATGGGTGAGAAGGTTATCATCAACATCCGCACCTTCGCCGATGGGCACCGCCCACCGGATCGGGTGCTGCCGAGTATGCTGTGATGCTTGCTTCTTCCTGCGACCCGACAGGGCGGTGCGCCTTTTCATTGGCTCTGGGCCAGTGGCCCAATCGCGCCTGCCCGCCGGATCGCGTGCTGCCGTCGATGCTTTGAGTTTGTGCGATGCCAAAGCCAATCAACATTGCTGATCTGACGCCGCGCACAAAGACGATCTATCCCAAGCCTTTTGCGGCAACGACGAATGGCCGAGCCAAGCGGGCACTGGGCAATCTGTTCGATCTCACCCAGTTTGGCGTCAACCACACCACGCTGGTGCCCAAAGCCTCCTCGGCGCTGCGGCACTACCACACCTATGAAGATGAGCTGGTCTACGTGCTGGCGGGCACCCCGACTCTGGAGACCGATGAAGGCCAGACCGAGCTGAGGCCTGGCGATGTGATTGGGTTCAAGGGCGGCGAGACCAACGGCCACCGCATCATCAACCTATCGGACGAGCCTGCGGAGATCCTGGAAGTGGGAACACGGCGCCCAGATCTCGACGAAGCCGAGTATCCCGATGCTGATCTGCGCTATGTCCAGAACCCAGATGCCGGTGAGGGCAAGCCACAGCGCGTTTTCATCAAGCGCGATGGAACGCGCTACTGATGCAAGGCCAACGCTGACCCATTAACCATAGACCATCGTCTCAAAGCGCATGGTCAGAGCGTCGACCAGCAACAACCGGCCGAGCAACGGCTCACCTGCATCCGTGAGGAGCTTCACCGCTTCCATCGCCTGCATGGTGCCCAGCATGCCCGTCAGCGCACCAACCACACCAACCTGTGCGCAGGTTGGCAGTGATCCCGGTTCGGGCGCTGAGGGAAAGAGGGCAGTGAAGCGCGGAAAGGACGTTCCATCGGCCTTTGACCGATGCGGCGCGAGAACCGTGAGCGATCCATCCCAAACCGAGACCGCCGCCGTGACCAAAGGAACCTTCAACTGTTCGCAGGCGGCGGCCGACGTCGCACGGGTCTCGAAACTGTCTGAACCGTCAATCACGAGCGTGCAATCTGCCAAGAGGTCAGCGGCATTGTCTGGCGTCATGCGAACGTTTTTGCCAACCACCTCAACATTGGGGTTGATGGCTTTAAGAGATGCGATGGCGCTCTCTGTCTTGGTTTGGCCAACCCTCGCTGTCTGGTGGATGACCTGCCGTTGCAGATTAGACAGCGACACCAGATCGTCATCAATGATGGTCAGCTTTCCGATGCCTGCCGCCGCCAGATAGGTCAGGCACGGCGCACCAAGTCCGCCTGCGCCGACCACTGCCACATGGGCAGCTTTCAGCTTGGCCTGCCCTGGCCCACCAAATTCCTTGATGACCAAGTGGCGCGCATAGCGCTCAATTTCTTCGCTCGATAAAGGATCGCTCATGGTTTTGTCTTAGGCGCTGGGCGCGCCGTCGTCATCCTCGGGTTGCGCGGGTCCTGTGACACGGTTAGATCAACGCGATGCAGACGACCCAGATCAAAATCTGTGGGCTTACCACCGCCCCGACCATGAACGCCGCACTGGATGCTGGCGCCGACATGATCGGGCTGATGAGCTTTCCTAAGAGCCCACGACATGTTGATCTAGACCACATGACGTCCTTGGCCGACCAGGCACGTGGTCGCGCTCAGATTGTTGTGGTCACCGTTGATGCAAACAACGCCTTGCTTGACGATATCAACAAGGCTGTCCGCCCGGACACTTGGCAGCTCCATGGCAAGGAGGATGCCGCCCGCATTCATGCCGTTCGTGCACGCTATGGGCGCCCGGTCATGAAAGCGCTCGGCGTCGCCGGTGCGGCGGATGTGGCCGCAGCCAACGCCATGGCTGAAGTCGCTGACCGTGTGCTTTTGGACGCCAAGCCGCCCAAAGCCGCCAGCCGCCCTGGTGGGCTCGGTAAGAGCTTCGATTGGTCACTGCTTGATGGTCTCGTTGACGATCTGCGCAACCCGCATCACGGCTTTCTGCTGTCCGGCGGGCTGAACCCGGCCAATGTCGCTGATGCCATCAAGGCGACACACGCGCCCGGTGTCGATGTTTCCTCCGGTGTTGAATCAGCGCCGGGGAAGAAGGATGAAGCGCTCATCCGCGCCTTCATCGAAGCCGTTCAAGACCTGCGCCTAGAGCGCCAGCCAGCCACAGATGCCCAACCGATAAGGACAACCGCGTGAGCGCTCCCTCGCCCTCTGGTGTAAACTCCTTCCGCACCGGCCCCGACGAGCAGGGCCATTTCGGCCTGTTCGGTGGCCGGTTCGTCGCCGAAACCCTGATGCCTCTGATCCTCGCCCTGGAACAGGCCTATGAGGATGCCAAAGCCGATCCTGCTTTTCAGGCCGAGCTTGAGGGGCTCAATTCCACCTATGCCGGGCGCCCCTCGCCGCTCTATTTCGCTGAGCGTCTGACCGATGAGCTCGGCGGCGCGAAGATCTACTTCAAGCGCGATGAGCTCAACCACACCGGCTCCCACAAGATCAACAATTGCCTGGGCCAGATCCTGCTTGCCCGACGGATGGGCAAGACGCGCATCATCGCCGAAACTGGCGCCGGCCAGCATGGCGTTGCGACGGCCACAGTCTGTGCGCGCTTTGGGCTGAAATGCGTCGTCTATATGGGCGCAACCGATGTCGAGCGGCAGGCCCCCAATGTCTTCCGCATGAAGCTTCTGGGCGCTGAGGTCATTCCCGTCACCGCCGGTGCTGGCACGCTGAAAGACGCCATGAACGAGGCGCTGCGCGACTGGGTCGCGACGGTGGATGAGACCTACTACCTCATCGGAACCGCCGCTGGTCCGCATCCTTATCCGATGCTGGTCCGCGACTTTCAGTCCGTCATCGGCAAGGAAACTCGCGAGCAGATGCTGGAGGCCGAAGGCCGTCTGCCGGATGCAGCCGTCGCCTGTGTCGGTGGTGGCTCGAACGCCATCGGCCGCTTCCACCCCTTCCTTGACGATGCTGATGTGAAGCTGATTGGCGTGGAAGCCGGCGGCCATGGCGTGGACATAGAGAACGGTCACGCCGCATCGCTTTCTGGTGGCAAGCCGGGCGTGCTGCACGGTAACCGAACCTTCCTGCTTCAGGATGACGACGGTCAGATTCTGGAAGGCCACTCCATATCCGCCGGCCTCGACTATCCCGGTATCGGGCCCGAGCATTCCTGGCTGAAGGACATTGGCCGGGTTCAGTATGTGCCCATCACCGATACTGAGGCGCTCGAGGCCTTCAAGCTTCTCTCGCGCACCGAGGGTATTCTGCCGGCGCTGGAGCCGGCCCATGCGCTCGCCCATGTCGCCAAGCTGGCGCCGACCATGGGCAAGAACGAAATCCTGGTCATGAACCTGTGCGGTCGCGGCGATAAGGATGTGCACACCGTCGCCGAGGCGTTGAAAGCACAGGAAGCCACCCAGCAATGACCATCACCATCTACCACAATCCCAAATGCGGCACGTCACGCAACACGCTAGCGATGATCCGCGCGTCCGGCGAAGAGCCGGAGGTGATCGAGTATCTCAAAACCCCTCCTGGCCGCGACAAGCTAGTGGAACTCATCAAGGCGACAGGCCTGTCGGTGCGCGAGGTGCTGCGCAAGAAAGGCACGCCCTATGAGGAGTTGGGCCTCGACAATCCTGACCTCACCGATGATCAACTGATCGACCACATGGTCGAGCATCCCATCCTCATGAACCGCCCCATCGTCGTTACGCCACTCGGCACGGTCCTGTCCCGGCCATCGGAGAAGGTCCTTGAGGTGCTGCCGAACGCTGACAAGGTGAAGACGTTCACCAAGGAAGATGGTGAGAAAGTAACCCATGCGGTTGTTCCGCAGGAACAGAGCGGGAAATGAGTGTGTGAATGACCACGCGTATTGAAGAGCGTTTTGCGGCCCTGAAGACCGAGGAGCGACCGGCCTTGATGACCTATGTGATGGGCGGTGATCCGGATCTTGAAACATCGTTCGCCATCCTGAAGGCGCTTGCCGCCAATGGTGCCGACCTCATTGAGCTCGGCATGCCTTTCTCCGACCCGATGGCGGATGGCCCGGCAATTCAGGCGGCCGGCCGCAGAGCGTTGCAGGGCGGGCAGACCTTGAGCAAGACGCTTGCACTTGTGCAGCGTTTCCGCGTCGAAGACAGCACCACGCCGATCATCCTGATGGGCGATTACAATCCCATCTACAACTATGGCGTGGACGCGTTTCTGACCGAAGCGTTGCGCGCTGGTGTTGACGGGCTGATCGTGGTCGATCTGCCGCCTGAGACAGATGATGAACTCTGCCTGCCGGCATTGAAGGCGGGTCTCAACTTCGTTCGCCTTGCCACGCCGACCACTGACGAAAAGCGCCTGCCGACAGTTCTCGGCAACACATCTGGCTTTGTTTATTACGTGGCGATCAAAGGCATCACAGGCACTGCCAGCGCCGACCCGGCCGTTGGCAGCACGGCCGGCGCTCGGATCAAATCCCAAACCGATCTCCCAGTGGCCGTGGGTTTTGGTATCAAGACACCCGGCGATGCCGCCGCCATTGGCGCGGTGGCAGATGGCGTGGTGGTTGGTTCGGCGCTTGTCGATACAATTGCCCAAAGCCTTGATGCCGAGGGCAAGGCGACCGATATGACCGTCAGCGCCATCGGCAATCTGACGGCGCAATTGGCTCAAGGGGTGCGGGGCGCGCGAAAAGCCGCCTAACCACACTTCGCTTGCGCGTTTGACGTGCGCGAAAGGCCGTGTAACGCAAGGTTTCTTGATTTTTGGCCGACCGGTACGTACCGACGGCCCTTCGCCCGCGATGACCGTTCGCCGAATCCGTGGGGTTCGGCCTGTCTCATGACCATCGCGTAGGATGAGCGTCGGAGGAGTTTCTTTTGAACTGGATCGACAATGTTGTGCGGCCGAAAATCCGCACCCTGTTCGCCTCGCGCGAGACGCCGGAAAACCTCTGGATCAAGTGCCCGGAGACGGGCGAGATGGTCTTCCACCGGGACCTTGAGAACAATGACTGGGTGGTCCCGAACTCCGACCACCATATGCGCATGCCGTTGCGCCGCCGCCTGGAGCGTCTGTTTGATGGCGGTCAGTACGAGCTGATCGAAACGCCCGATGTCGCTGTTGATCCGCTCAAATTCCGTGACGAACGGCGCTACACCGACCGCATGAAGGATGCGCGCGCCAAGACAGGCGAGCAGGATGCTTTCCTGGTTGCCGCTGGCACGCTTCACGCCCAGCCGGTCGTTGTCGCTGCTCAGAACTTTGCTTTCATGGGCGGATCGCTCGGCATGGCTGCCGGCGAGGCCTTCATCAAGGCCGCCGAAATCGCTGTTGAGCGTGGACGCCCGCTGATCCTGTTTGCCGCGTCCGGCGGCGCACGCATGCAGGAGGGTATCCTGTCGCTGATGCAGCTTCCTCGCACGACCGTTGCCGTCAGCCGCGTGAAAGAGGCTGGGCTGCCTTACATTGTGGTGTTCACCAACCCGACGACTGGCGGCGTGACAGCTTCCTACGCTATGCTTGGCGACATCCACATTGCTGAACCAGGTGCCTTGATCGGCTTTGCCGGTCCGCGCGTGATTGAACAAACGATCCGTGAGAAACTGCCTGAAGGCTTCCAGCGCGCTGAGTATCTTCTGGAACATGGCATGCTCGACATGGTCGTGCACCGCAAGGACATGAAGGACACGCTCGCCCGCCTGGTCGATCTGATGACCAATCCTGTCGCCCGGCCTGCGCTTTCCGCGCCCGATGGGGCAGTGGACATCGGCGCCTTGAGCGAAGATGGCTCTGTGTCCGAGGGCGGGGCGATGGACAATGAAGCGGTTGACGCTGGTGCCCTGCCCAATGGTGCCGCGCAGAATGCGGATGAGACCCAGCCCGCATGACGACCGATCCACTGTTTCCCCCGACTTCCTCCGTGCCGGAGAGCGTTGATGCTGAGTCCGGCATCCTTGCGCTTTTGCATCGTTTCACAACGGTGCATCCGCGCTCCTGGGATCTTGGCCTTGAGCGGCTGGAGCGTCTGCTTGGCGATCTAGGCAACCCCCATCATCGTTTGCCGCCGGTCCTTCACGTTGCCGGTACCAACGGCAAGGGCTCAACCGTTGCCTTTATGCGCGCCATTCTGGAAGCCGATGGCAAAGCTGTGCACGCCTACACCTCACCCCATCTGGTGCGGTTTAATGCGCGCATTCGTGTAGCCGGAAAGCTTGCCAGTGATGCGATGCTGACCGATGCGCTGCTGCATTGCGAGCGCGTGAACGCCGATCAGCCAATCACCTTTTTTGAGGCGACCACCGCTGTCGCGCTGCAGCTCTTTGCCCAAGAGCCTGGCGATGCGACTTTGCTGGAAGTGGGCCTGGGTGGCCGGCTTGACGCCACTAACGTCGTCGACAGACCACAAATGACCGCCATTACGCCGGTTTCGATGGACCACATGGCCTTTCTGGGTGACAGCCTTGAGAAGATTGCTGCTGAGATGGCCGTCATCTTGAAGCGCGACGTCTCGGAGGTCATCGGCCCGCAAGAACCAGAAGCGCTGGAGGTGATCCGCTCGGTGGCCAAACGGGTCGGCGCGCCGCTCGTTGTCCACGGCCAGGACTATATGGCCTACGAGGAACATGGCCGTCTTGTCTATCAGGACGCCTTTGGGCTCATGGATCTCCCGCTTCCCCGGCTTACCGGGCGCCATCAGATCACCAATGCCGGCACGGCCATCGCTTGTCTGCGTCACAGCCAGTTCGACTTGCCCGACAGCGCCTATGCCGCCGCTATGAGCACAGTCAGTTGGCCGGCTCGTCTGCAAAAACTGACCGGGGACCTCGCCGAGCTCGCGCCAAGCTGCGATGTCTGGCTTGATGGTGGCCACAATGCCGGTGGGGGACAGGCCCTGGCCGAGGCAATGGCCGATCTAGAAGATCGACTGCCACGACCGCTTTATCTTGTCACCGGCATGTTGCGTACCAAGGATGCGACGAGTTTCTTCCGTCCCTTTGAAGGTCTCGCGCGGCAGGTGGTAGCTGTTCCGGTTCCCGGCCACGATAAAAGCCTGGACACAGTCAGCATAGCCTCATCGGCGGCCGAGGTCGGCACATTTGGGTCAGTATCGGCAAGCCTGGAAGAGGCCTTGTCGGAGATTGAAAAATCAGCCGGTGAGCCAGCACGCATTCTGATCTGCGGGTCGCTCTATCTGGCAGGCTACTCGCTGGATGCCGACGGGTTCGAACCCGACTGAGGACGCTCGGTATTCTAAGCCGTCAGTTCACCCATTGCCCATTCGGCGGCCTCACTGACGAGCGGTGAGGGGTCCTCCAACAGCGGTTCCACCTGACCGATAAGCGACGGGTCATCGCTGTTGCCGGCGGCGATCAGGCAATTGCGGATAAACCGGTTCCGCCCGAGGCGTTTGATCGGTGAGCCGGAAAAGTGGCTGCGAAACCTGGCATCATCGAGTGCCAGTAGTTCGGCGAGCGGTGGGGCGTTTAGGTCATCGCGCGCCTTCAGTTTGGCCTCGCGACTGATCTCGGCGAACTTGTTCCAAGGGCACACCGCAAGGCAATCATCACAGCCATAGATGCGATTGCCGATGGCCTTGCGGAACTCCAGAGGGATCGGCCCCTTGTTCTCAATGGTGAGATAGGAAATGCAGCGCCGCGCATCGAGCTGATAGGGCGCCGGAAAGGCGTTGGTCGGACACACATCCAGACACCGGGTGCACGACCCGCAATGATCGCGCTCCGGCGTATCGTCTGGCAGATCGAGCGTGGTGAAGATCGAGCCGAGAAAGAGCCATGAGCCATGCTCGCGCGACACAAGATTGGTGTGCTTGCCTTGCCAGCCAAGCCCAGCCGCTTCGGCCAGAGGCTTCTCCATCACCGGTGCAGTGTCGACAAAAACCTTTACCCCGCCACCGAGCCGCGAGACGATGTTTGAGGCCAGTGTTTTTAGCCGCCCTTTGATGACATCGTGGTAGTCCCGGTTGCGGGCATAGACCGAAACGGTTCCGGTATCGGACCGATGAAGTGTCGCCATCGGATCGCTCTCGGGCGCATAGGAAAGGCCGACCATGATGATCGCCCGCGCCTCAGGCCACAGCGCCTTGGGGTGGCCGCGCCGGTCCAGCGTTTCCTCCATCCAGCCCATGGAGCCGTGCCGCCCCAGGGCGACGAACCGCTCCAGCCGCGGCCGCAAATCGCCCAACCGGTCCGAATGCGTAATCGCCGAGACGTCAAAGCCCACATCGCGTGCCGCGTTGTGGACGAAGGCAATCCGCTTGGGGTTAGAAGTCTGGGTCGTCATAATGAGCGGGCGGATCAACGCCGCGCGCACGTTCAGCAAGCAGCGGCGCGAAAGAGGGTCGCGACTTCACCCGCGCATACCACAGTTTGGTCGCTGTGTGCTCAGCCCATGGGACTTCGCCAAGATAGTCGAGCGAGGAAAGCGCAGCGCCAAAGGCAAGGTCGGCCAGCGTCATGCGGTCGCCTGCAAGCCAGTCTCGTGTGGCCAGCAAGTGGTCAAGATAATCAAGGTGCCAGCCAAGATGATCGCGGGCCATGCGCATGGCGGCTGTATCAGGCGACCCACCGCCTTTTCCATCCGGTATCTGGCGCTTGTGCGCTTTTTCATGCACCAGCGTCGCTGAAACATCAGCCTCCAACAGAGTGAGCGCCCAATCGATCAGGCGGCGGACCTCTGCCCGCCCGGCAAGTTCAATCGGCATCAAGGGCGCACCCTTATCGGGGAGCGTGTCCACCAGATGCCCTACCAAAGGATGGGCACCGCCCAGCACCACATCTCCATCGGTTTTGATAACAGGCACGGTTGCTGCCGGGTTGAGCGAGAGGAACCCGCGGCGGCGCTCCCACACCCGCTCGACCTCTTCATGCGCGGCCTCTCCATACTCAGCCAATGTCAGGCGAACGAAGCGCGAGGTGGTGTCGAGGGGCAGGTGATAAAGCGTGGTCATGAAGCCGTCATTGTTGGTGGTCAAAGGACCGATGCCAGATCGCCATCGGGTGATCTATCTCCACGCGACCAATGGCCAAAGCATGGCACTGGAGTTTGATCGCACTGGTGTTCGGTCCCGTCTGTTGAGCCTATAGGCGGCGCGTGACAACGGCTCAAGCTTTCTATGAGCGCAGGTGCGAGCGCTTTGTTTACTTCGCTGCGCTATGCCAACGCACAGCGCCCCCGCCTCGTGCCTTCAGCGCATCAACACTCCCAAACGGTACTGCCCTCCATGTCCCTTGAAACGTTTTTGCAGGCCCTGTTTCTGGGCGTTTTGGAGGGGCTGACCGAGTTCATCCCGGTTTACTCAACGGGCCATATTCTGCTTGCTGGTCACTTTCTCGGCTTTGAGAATGAGGGCAAGATCTTTGAGGTTCTCATTCAGCTTGGCGCGATCCTCGCAGTCCTATCGGTGTACACCGCCAAACTGTTGAAGATCGCCATGGATTTGCCCACCAGCAAGCAGGCTCGGCGGTTCGTGGCCGGCATCCTTCTGGCGTTCCTGCCGGCCGCTCTGGCCGGTGTGGCGTTCCACGAGATCATCATAACAGTTCTGTTTGAAACTCCGGCTTTGATTTGCACGACCCTGATTCTCGGCGGGCTGATCCTTCTTTGGGTCGATCGGATGGAGCTGTCGCCGCGCTACACAGATGTGATGGATTACCCGCTCTCGCTGTGCCTGAAGATAGGCCTGTTTCAATGTCTGGCCCTGATCCCCGGCATGTCACGCTCCGGCTCCACCATTGTGGGGTCCTTGCTCATGGGCACCGACAAGCGCTCGGCGGCCGAGTTCACATTCTTCCTGGCCATGCCGACCATGGCCGGCGCCTTCGTTTACGACCTTTGGCAAAACCGCGACATCGTCACCACCGATGGTCTAATGGTGGTTGCTGTCGGTTTTGTCGCCGCTTTCATCATGGCGGTGATCGTCGTGCGTTGGTTGCTCGACTATGTGTCCAAGCACGGCGTTGCGCTGTTTGCCTGGTGGCGCATCATTGTCGGCAGTCTGGGTTTTGTAGGCTTGGCGTTGCTCGGCTAGAGCGTTTTCAGCAAAAGTGGAAACGGGTTTTGCGTCAGAGAACGCGAGAAAACAAAGAACTCTAGTGTCCGCCAGGCTTAGGGCTTGGCGCCCAGCGCGGCATACTGGCCGTGCTTGCGATAACGCCACAGATAGCTTGGCAGGATCGCATCAAGCGCCGCCGGGTTGAGGCCAAGGCCTGTGAGCGTACGCCCGTCCTTTGTGGCAGCCTCCGACACCACATTGTCCACGCCCAGTAGTTTGATCTGATCGAGCGTCAGCGGTGGCTTGGGCAGGAGCTCAAAAGCCCGCGCCTGCAACTCAGCCACCCGCTGCGGCATGCTGACAATGGGTCGGCGACGAACAATGATGCGCAGCATGCGCCCCATCAGGCCTTCATATGCATCGACTTCCGGCCCGCCCAGCGCATAGATCGTGCCCGGTTGGACCGCGCCATCCACCGCCAGGGCAACCGCGTCAGCAACATCGCCGACATAGACAGGCTGGAACCGGGTGTCGCCACCCACAACCGGAAGGAAGGGCTGGATGCGGGCCATGCCGGCAAACCGATTGAAGAACTCATCTTCCGGCCCAAACACGATGGAAGGGCGCATGATAACTGTTTCAGGGATGGCTACCATGGCGGCGGCTTCTGCTTCAGCCTTGGTACGTGCATAGTCCGATGGCGAGTCGGCATCTGCCCCGATGGCGGAGACTTGGACGAGGCGATCGATCCCCTCTGCTTTCGCAGCCTTGGCGACCAGCGCCGTTCCTTCGCTCTGCACTGCATCGAAGCGCTGCTTGCCGCTTTCAAAAAGAATGCCGACCAGGTTCACCACCGCATCGGCGCCTTGTACCGCCCGTTCGACCGACCACCCATAGCGCAGATTGGCCTGGATCGCGTGCACCTGGCCGACGGCGCCCATGGGTTGGATGTGGCCGGCAAGGTCCGGCCGGCGGACGGCGACCCGAACCCTATAACCCTTCTTGGCAAGCTCACGGACGACATAGCGCCCCACAAAGCCCGAGCCCCCGAACACGGTCACAAGCTGGCCGTTCAAGCTGGCATTGCCTGGGGTGTCATTCATAGTCGGGCGTTCCTTTGAGGCTCTCTTGCGGTGCTGTGTTACCTAGCATGTAGTGCGCGCTCGCCTAGGTGTGAAGCGCCAGAAAGTGCTGAACCCTGGCGCTCCAACCTGCTCCTGCCGGATTGGAAGGACGGGGGCGAACACGCGGCGCCGATAGGTGGGTGACGAAGGCGCCATTCGGCGTTGACAAGCTGCCTCGCCGCCCCTAATCCATCGCCTCCATCCTCGCTTGCCTGCCCAGGTGGCGGAATTGGTAGACGCGCTGGCTTCAGGTGCCAGTGGCCGCAAGGCCGTGGAAGTTCGAGTCTTCTCCTGGGCACCATTGCTACAAAGCAAGGATTTTCCCGGAAAAATGCGTGCCTTTTCAGAGGCGTAGCGTCACGCGCTGTGTGATGCAAACGCGCTACATTTTTGATCACAAGGCTCCCGCGATCTGGTCCCGTCGGGCGTTTCTCAACGCCCTTGGCCAAACGACCGACATCATAACCGCAACCTTCTCCCTCTGAGTTTTGAGGGGCGAAGGCAGCATCCAGAGGTGCGGCGCGCTGGCGGGAAGCAAAGCTCCAGACGAGATGCGAAGAAGCTCGGTTGCGGCAAAACAAACAAGACATCGCAAGAGCGCCTGCTCGGACGGTTGGCCGACTCACCGGCTCTAGGCTCCGCGTTTGGCCTGCTGCTTCCGGGTGCAACTTGCTTGCATTGACATTGCATAGGATTCCTATGTAATTATGAGGTAGTGAAGAGGAGGGGAGATGTCAGCGGAAATTCACATCGCTACCGGACTTGCCAAGATCGGCACCTACCTGCGCTCGGAAAGCTGGCGCCAGGCGGAAGGCAAGTCGCTGACGCCGACACAGTCGCAAATCCTTGTCCACTTGGTGCAACGTGGACCGGCCCGCGTTACCGCGCTGGCTGATGAGCTTGGCGTCACGCAACCAACCGCCAGCGATGCCGCTGCCGCTCTCATCCGAAAAGGCCATGTGGAGCGCCGCCCGGACCCCGTTGATGCTCGTGCGTCCTTACTGCACACAACGCCGGGCGGGCAGGACATTGCTGCCAAAATGGCCGAGTGGCCCGACGCGTTGCTTGCTGCTGCCGATGCGCTTGATCCGCTTGAGCGGGGCGTTTTTCTCAAAGCGCTGACCAAGATGATCCGTTCGCTTCAGGTGCAAGGTGCGGTCCCGGTTCAGCGTATGTGCGCAACCTGCGCTTTCTTTCGACCGAACGTTCACAACGATCCGGTCGCCCCTCATCACTGTGCTTTCGTGGATGCCGCCTTTGGAGACGCTGCCTTGCGTCTGGATTGCGGTGACCATGAAACGGCTCCAGCCTCGCAGGCTGCCGCAGCATGGCAAGCCTTCGCGCTGGCCGGAGCCAAATCCATGGACGCCCCGCCCGCTGCAACGGGCGAGGCGTCCTGATGTCTAACCCACCTCTGCAAAAAGACAGGAGACAAAAAGACTATGACACACAAAGCGACCTTCTACCACGCCGGCTGCGCGGGCTGTGTGGCCGCCGAAGACAAGATTTTGGAGATCGTCGACCGCGATCGCGTTGAACTTGAAATCGTGCATCTGGGCGATGTGCCCGGCAGGATTGATGAAGCCAGCGCTGCTGGCGTCACGTCTGTCCCCGCTCTCGTGATTGACGGTGCACCGTTGCATAGCAATCACGGTGCCGATCTCTCCGCCTTGCGCTGACGGAGGCGGAGTCATGAAAGTCTTTGTTTCGGTGGCGGCAATCGCTATGGCCGCCACCTCGCCAGCATGGGGCCACGGATCACATGAGGGCGGTATCCCAGCACCACAATCTGAGGGCGTTGCGGCACCGTTCGACTTGATCCACACCAAGATATCGACCGACGGCAATGTCGCGATATTCCATATTGGTGTCTCGGAAAGGGCCGGCGAGAGCAAACCAGCGGTTAGTGGACAGCTCGCCGGCAGCCATGTGTTTTCATATGTTTGGCCGACCACCATTGATCCCTATGAGATCGGTTTTGAACAAGGTGCCGGCATCCTGGCGCTGGCGGTGACATCCCACCCGGATTTCGACGACACGCCGCTGTTTGACGAAAACGGCGACGGCGACACGGGCAATGATGGCGACATCTGGCACAGCCATTGGATTGTGTTGGGCCCGGACGACAGTTGTGGCGAAGGCGCACTGAAGGTGATCGATATAGCCGAGGGCGCGAGCCCACGCTTGCCGCGAACCTGGCCTGGCTTTCCGATCCTCTTGGATAGCCCTGGATGGGATCCGACCTTTGTCGGTGACACGGTTGAGGTAAGGGTTCCCTTCGATGACATCGCCGTGGTCGAGGAGGCAACTTATGACGGTGTAACCGCTGGCCTGCGCGTCAATGAGAGCATTCATTCGCCGCTGTTGTGCGTGATCGACCTGTTCGACGTGGCGTCCGGCGACCTAAGCCTTACAGGCCGCGTGAATGAGTAATCCATACCCGACCGCCGAGCCACAACTGGCACCGGCGCGTGAAGCGGCTCAGTGGTTCAACACCACTGAGCCAATCAGCCTTGATCAGCTTCGCGGACAGGTCGTCGTTATCGAGGCCTTCCAGATGTTGTGTCCCGGCTGCGTCGGCCAAGGCTTGCCGCAGGCCGTGCGGGTTCGCGAGACTTTCCACCAACGTGATGTGACGGTCCTGGGGCTGCACAGCGTCTTTGAGCATCATGACGCCCAGACGCCGACATCACTTGAAGCCTTTCTGCACGAGTATCGCATCGGTTTTCCCGTTGCGGTGGACGCGCCCGGGATGACCAGCGGCATGCCGAGAACGATGGCCGCCTACCGAATGCGGGGTACGCCAACACTCATTCTGATCGACCGGCGCGGCCAGCTGCGTGCGCAGTATTTCGGCCATGTGTCGGACCTGAGGCTGGGCGCTGAAATCATGGCCCTGATCGCAGAAGCCGGCGACGGACTACCTGCGATCGACAGCGAACGCGATGGGCACGCCAAGGGATGCGATCACGATGGATGCGCTGTCGAATTGGGCGACGAAGGCCCGCAGGCATGAAGTCCGCTGTTGCCATCCGTCATGTCGGCTTTGAGGACGTCGGCGCCTTCGCGCCAGCTATCGATGAGGCTGGTTACACGCTTCGCTATCTGGATATCGGCAAGCATGATCTTCAGACTTTGGATCCGGCAAAGGCCGATCTTCTGATGGTGCTCGGCGGACCCATCGGAGCCTATGAAGACACCGCCTACCCGTTCTTGCGCGAGGAAGTTGACCTCATCGCCCGGCGTCTTGCCACTGGCCGGCCAACCATGGGCATCTGTTTGGGTGCGCAGCTCATTGCCCGTGCAGCCGGAGCCAGGGTCTACCCTGGCCCCGCCAAGGAAATCGGCTTCGCACCCATTGCCCTTACTGGAGCCGGCCGACAGTCTTGCCTGGCATCGTTCGCCGACGACCCCATGACACTGCATTGGCATGGGGACACGTTTGATCTGCCCGATGGGGCGCAGCGGCTCGCCTCCACCAAGCTTTGCGAAAACCAGGCTTTTGCAATGGGCTCCAACGTCATCGGGTTTCAGTTCCACCCCGAAGCTTCCGCAGACGGCTTCGAGGCGTGGTTGATCGGCCATGCGACCGAACTGGCTGCAGCCGGCATCGACATACAGCGCCTGCGTACGCAAGCGCAGACTTATGGACCGGCTCTTGCGCGCAAAGCCCATGCGGTGGCGAGCGCCTGGCTGCGTCAGCTTAAGTGGTGAGTGCCGTGGAGCAGGCAGGAACCCAGCATGGGTACTTCCCGACCGCCCAAACGGCTGAGGACATCGCACGCAACCTGGCGGCGGTGAACGCCCACATTGCCGCCGCATGTCAACGGGCCAGCCGCGATCCGTCTTCGGTGCGTCTCTTGCCAGTATCCAAGACGGTGGAGGAGCGGCGCCTTCGCCTCGCCTATGAGGCCGGTTGCCGCGCCCTTGGCGAGAACAAGCTTCAGGAGGCGCGTGCCAAGGCCGAAGCCATGGCCGATCTGAACATCCAATGGTCGGTGATCGGACACCTTCAGACCAACAAGGCGAAATATGTGGCTCGCTTTGCCGCCCAGTTCCAAGCGTTGGACAGCGTGCGGGTCGCTGAAGCGCTGGATCGCAGGCTTCAGATCGAAGGCCGGTCTTTGGACGTTTTCGTGCAGATCAACAGCTCTGGCGAAGCCTCAAAGTACGGTTTGGCGCCTGAAGACGTCTCGACCTTCGTGAAGGAACTGCCGGCCTTCTCCGCGCTCAAGATCCGTGGGTTGATGACGCTGGCGGTTTTCTCCTCCGATGCCGAACGCGTGCGCCGCTGCTTCCGAATGATGCGCGGGCTGCAAGAACGGCTGCGTGAGGACGCGCCGGAGGGACTGTCCTTCGATGAACTCTCCATGGGCATGTCTGGCGACTATGAGATCGCCATCGAGGAAGGCGCGACCGTGGTGCGTGTCGGTCAAGCGATCTTCGGGGCTCGTCCACTGCCCGACAGCCACTACTGGCCCGGCGAAGGAGGTGCACAACCATGAATGTGATCTCGATCCAAAGTCAGGTTGTTCATGGCTGTGTCGGCAACAATGCCGCCGTGCTGCCGATGCAAGCGCACGGGCTGACGGTCGCGGCAGTGCCAACCACGCTCCTGTCCAACCATCCCCATTACCCGACCATGCGCGGTCAGGTATTGGACGCCGACTGTCTCGCCGATCTTTTGCGCGGCGTCGAGGAGCGCGGCCTCGCCAACACATCTACGGCGATCATCAGCGGTTTTCTTGGCTCGCCCGCCAACGGTGAGGTGGTGGCTGACTTTGTTGCGCGCGCCAAACAATGCAGCCCCGATCTCATTTACATTCTCGATCCGGTCGCCGGCGATGAGGACATCGGCGCGTTTGCTGGCCCGGAGCTGATCGATATCTTTCGCCGCAAACTGTTGCCCTTGGCAGACATCATCACCCCCAATCGTTGGGAGCTGAGGAGGCTGGCGGCATCATCGGAACATGAGGATGATCTTTTGTTGGCCCGGCAGTTGATGCATCGGGCCCCGAGCTGCGTAATCATAACCGGCGGGACGACAACCGGCGAGGAACTGACAACACTGGTCGTCGAAGCCTCCAAGGCATGGGACATCCGTTCTCCCAGGATTGATGTCCGAGCAGCCGGAACCGGCGATCTGTTTACCGGCCTTTTCACCGCTCGCCTTGTGTCCGGCGACGCTGCGGCTGCTGCGGCAAGCTATGCGGTCGCGGCCACGTTTGGTGTGCTGGAACAAACGCCCTCGGCGCCTTGGTCGGAACTACCAATCGCCGCGTGTTTGAGGCAGTTGAGGGCACCCGCAAGGATGTTCCCAGCTGTGGAGATAGCCGGTGCTGCGTTGCCCACCTGCGAAAAGGTGATGTCGTGAAACGCTACACGATCGCGCTGACACGCCATGGTCTTCATTGGTGTGAGATCATCGTCGAAAGGCGGACTCCTGATGATGCACTGGCGGATGTCATGGGTCGCTTCCCCCAAAAAGAGGGCTTTGCGCTGTCGGTCTGGGAAGCAGCTGAGCGCTCTCGCATCGTCGAAGTGGGTACGAGCGTGCGCGTCCTGGGCGTGGCCTATGAGAAGGCGCTGATTTAGCGCTTTTTGGCCG
>JBHJIX010000113.1:0-3319 GCA_050043025.1 Cohaesibacteraceae bacterium | reverse complement strand
GATCGCGATCAAAGAGGCGAACCGCCTTGGCATTCCGGTGGTCGCCGTGGTCGACACCAACTGTGATCCTGATGGCATCGCGTTCCCGATTCCCGGCAATGATGATGCCGGCCGTTCGGTGTCGCTGTTCTGTGATCTCATCTCGCGCGCCGCGCTGGATGGCATCTCGCGCAACAAAACCGACCTTGGCGTTGATCTGGGTGCTGCTGAAGTCGCACCGGTTGAGCCCGTTCTGGAAGCTGCTGCAGCCGAAGAAGTGACCGCTGAGGTTGCTGAAGCTGTTGAAGCGCCAGCCGAAGAGCCGGCAGCTGAGGAAGCACCAGCTGAAGAGGCTGCTGCCGAAGCACCAGCCGAAGCAGCGGCCAGCGAAGAAAAGCCAGCTGAAGACGCTGAAGCCAAGTCCTAAGGGGGCTTCGGCATCGGCTGACACGGTCCTGTCATGATTGGCGAGGCATGAGCCTCGCCAGCCGGGCAACAAAACGGCCGATCAAGAAGCCTTAGGCCCCCAAGAAGCTTTAAGGCCTACTGCCAAACTTTCGCGTTGGCGCGATGCAACGCCCACGCACATCCAAAAATTGATGGCCGCCAAACTCCGCAAGGAGATTGAGGCTGGCCAGATCGAAGAGACCATAGGAGATAAGACAATGGCGGCAATCACCGCAGCGGCCGTGAAGGAACTGCGCGAAACGACCGGCGCAGGCATGATGGACTGCAAGGCAGCCCTGGTGGAAACCGATGGCGACATGGAAGCTGCCGTCGACTATCTGCGCACCAAGGGCCTAGCCCGCGCTGCCAAAAAGGCAAGCCGCGTTGCTGCTGAAGGTCTGGTCGGCGTTGTCGCAGAAGGCTCCGCCGCCGCAATGATCGAGCTGAACTCTGAGACCGACTTCGTTGCTCGCAACGAGCAGTTCCAGGGCCTCGTTGCAAGCACTGCCAAAACCGCGCTCAGCGCTGGCGATGAGTTAGAAGCTGTTCTGGCTGCCCAGTTGGATGGCGGCGACAAGACCGTTGAAGCCACCATCAAGGACGCTGTTGCCACCATTGGTGAGAACATGACGCTGCGCCGTGTCGCCCGTCTTTCGGTCGATCAGGGTGCTGTTGCAAGTTACGTGCATTCGTCTGTAGCACCGGGCCTTGGCAAGATCGGTGTGCTGGTCGCGTTGGAATCAGCTGGCAGCGCAGACGCGCTGAACGCCATCGGTCGCCAGGTCGCCATGCATATTGCCGCCACCGCGCCGCTTTCTCTGTCTGTTGAAGACATGGACCCGGCTCTGGTTGAGCGTGAGCGCCATGTGTTCGCCGAGCAGGCCCGCGAATCCGGTAAGCCGGACAACATCATCGAGAAGATGGTGGAAGGCCGCATCCGCAAGTTCTTTGAAGAAAGCGTGCTCCTCAACCAGTCGTTCGTCATGAACCCGGACCAGACGGTCGCTGAAGCTGTCAAAGCCGCTGAAGGCGATGCCGGCGCGCCGATCACCCTGAAGGCTTTCTCGCTCTTCAAGCTGGGCGATGGCATCGAAAAAGAAGAAGCCGACTTCGCCGCAGAAGTCGCTGCCGCCGCGCAGGGCTAACACCCGCCACGGGTGCTACGACGACGTTATCAACGTCTTGTTGACGTGAAGTGAGGGTGCCGCGTGACAGCGCGGCACCCTTCGTTTATCCGGAAGGCGAACTTTTTACCGCCCAGCAACGGATTCTGCCGGTGACAGACAAGGCGCCACGCTATCTGCTGAAACTCTCTGGCGAAGCATTGGCTGGTGCCAACGGCTTTGGCCACGACGCGCAGATCATTCAGCGCATCGCCTCGGAGATTGTCGCTGGCGCCAAATCAGGTGCACAGCTCGCTGTCGTTGTGGGCGGTGGCAACATCATCCGCGGCGCCCGCATGGCCGCTGAGGGTGGTGACCGCGTCGCCGGCGACCATATGGGCATGATCGGCACGCTGATTAACGGCATCGCCATACGCGAGGCGGTCCATGAGGCGGGCGGTCAGGCCGCTCTTTTCTCAGGCTTTCCGGCACCCACCATGTGCGAGACCTTTTCCCAGCGTGCCGTTCTGGCCGCTCTGGACGAGGGCAAGACCGTGATCCTCGCCGGTGGCACGGGCAGCCCCTTCTTCACGACCGACACGGGCTCGGCCCTGCGCGCGGCTGAAATCGGTGCAGATGCCATCCTGAAAGCCACCCAGGTGGACGGCGTCTACTCCGCGGATCCCAAGAAAGACCCCAGCGCGACCCGCTACAGCACTCTGACGCTGGATGAGGCGCTCGCCAAAGGATTGGCGATCATGGACACCGCAGCCCTTGCCCTTGCACGCGATAACGCACTACCCATTGTCGTGTTTTCGAGTCACCAGCCTGGCGCGCGTGGCGCGGTGCTGGCTGGCGAAGATGTCGGCACACGCGTGACCCCTTAAGCTTAAGCCTGTTGGCTGTGAGCTTCCTTTGAGTTTTGAGAGGACGAAATGAGTGACACCGTCGATATGGGCGATCTTGAGCGCCGCATGCAGGGCGCTCTTTCCAGCCTGAAATCCGAATTTGGCGGCCTGCGTACCGGCCGGGCCTCCGCCAGCCTGGTAGAGCCCATCATGGTCGACGCCTATGGCAGCCAGATGCCGATGCCACAGCTTGCAACCATTTCGGTTCCCGAGCCGCGCCTGATCTCGATCCAGGTTTGGGACAAGGGCACGCTGATGTCGGTGGAAAGAGCCATTCGCCAGTCCAATCTTGGCCTCAATCCGGTGGTGGATGGCACCAACTTTCGCCTGCCCATCCCAGAACTCAACGAGGAACGCCGCACCGAACTCACCAAGGTCGCGCAGAAATATGCCGAACAGGCGCGTGTCGCTGTTCGTCATGTTCGCCGCGATGGCCTTGACCAGATCAAAAAGGTCGATGGGATGTCCGAAGATGAACAGCGGCAGACCTCCGATCAGGTGCAAAAACTGACGGACCGGTTCGTTGGTGAGATCGATAAGATGCTCTCCACGAAAGAATCGGAGATCATGCAAATTTAGTGATTTGCGGTTATGCGAGGCTGCGTAGCTGCTGGATCCGTTGGAATCCTGTGCATTCCTCTTACCTCTCAATGAGCGCTGCCCTATGCCGCAAACCCTGAGAAAAACGGTCATCGCTGGTTCGCCGGCCGTGCTGCATGAGTCGGATATCCCCCGATCTCCTCAGGACATAATGAGCCCAACTGTTGCGGCGGCCCGTCCAGGGAATGGCCGGCAGCCGGCCCATATCGGCATCATCATGGATGGCAATCGCCGCTGGGCGCAGGGCCATGGCCTTCCCAAACGCGAAGGCCATCGCGCTGG
>JBHJIX010000112.1:0-9845 GCA_050043025.1 Cohaesibacteraceae bacterium | reverse complement strand
GGCCGCGGGCATAGGCGACCTCAGGGGGCGGCGGGAGGTAGGGGAAGGGGGGGATAAGCGCCCGCCGGATGCTTGCTACCGTGTCCGGCGGCAGCAGGCGGGGGTGCCGCTCAAGCAGCGCCGGCATCAGGGAGGCTTGAGGGGCCGGCCGGAAGGCTGATGACCGCCGGGCCGGGTCGTCATCGGTCGGCGGCTGCACCTTCTTGATGGCGATAAGATCAGAAACGACCGCGCTGCGATCGATCAGAAGCGCGTGCATGGCCGCATCGATCCGGTCGATCTCCTCGCGGATATCGGCAAGTGTCATGGTGCCGCTATCGGCCGGTTTGGAGCTTGGTGGTGTCGCCATACGTGCGCCCTGCGCTCGCTTTCTCATATGAATGCAATGCCAGCGGGAAGCTTTAGTCGCCCAGCGCAAAAACACCAAGCCGATTGAACGGTAGATCGCCAAAGCAGCAGACCGCCGAAGGAATGGCAGGGTTGCTTGTCACCCCGTTTCCCCGGGGACAAAAACGCGCTAGAGACCATCGCCCCAGGGCCGTTAAGTGCCCAGCAATTCACCTTTGTTTTCAACGACCCCTAGCAACGATCCATGTCCACCCAGTCTGCCATTCAAGCCCAGCCCGACGGCGCGATCCTGTCGATCGCCGAGCCGATGGTGCTTGCCTCCGGCGACCGGCTGGATCAGTGTGATGTTGCCTACACCACGCACGGAACGCTAAATGCGGATCGTTCCAACGCAATCCTTATTTGTCACGCGCTGACCGGTGATCAGCATGTCATCGGCACCCATCCAGTGACCGGCACAGCCGGCTGGTGGGAGACATTGGCCGGCCCCGGCAAGCCGCTCGACACCGACCGCTACTTCCTTGTCTGCGCCAATGTGCTGGGCGGCTGCATGGGTTCAACGGGGCCCAGCTCGACAAACCCGGCCACCAACGAGACCTACGGGCTTTCCTTCCCCTTGGTCACCATCGCCGACATGGTCGACGCCCAGGCCCACCTGCTCGACCATTTGGGCATCGACAGACTATTGGCGGTCATTGGCGGATCGATGGGCGGAATGCAGGTGCTGCAATGGGCGGCGCGTTACCCGGATCGGGTGGCAAGCGCCATCCCAATTGCCGCCGCCGCCCGCCATTCCTCACAGAACATCGCCTTCCATGAGGTTGGCAGGCAGGCTGTGATGGCCGATCCCAATTGGCAGGGCGGCCAATATGACAAGGCCGGCACCCGGCCCACCAAGGGGCTGGCCGTTGCCCGCATGGGCGCGCACATCACCTACATGTCTGACAATGCCCTGCACCGGAAGTTCGGGCGCAATCTGCAGGACCGGCAGGCCATCTCGTTTGGCTTTGATGCCGATTTTCAGATCGAAAGCTATTTGCGCCACCAGGGCATGACGTTCGTCGACCGGTTCGATGCAAACGCCTATCTCTACCTCACCCGGGCGATGGACTATTTCGATCTGGCGCTCGACCATGGTGGCGTGCTCGCCAGCGCGTTCGAGAACACCACCGCCCGCTTCTGCGTGATCTCCTTTACCTCCGACTGGCTGTTCCCGACGTCGGAAAGCCGCGCCATCGTCCATGCGCTGAACGCATCCACGGCCAAGGTCTCCTTCGTGGAGATCGAGACCGACCGCGGCCATGACGCCTTCCTGTTGGAGGAGCCGGAGCTCTTCACCACGGTGCGTGCCTTCCTGACCAGCGTCGCGGAGAAGGAAGGCGTGCAAGAGGAAAGCCGGCCAGGGGAGGTTGCCCCATGACCATGCAGGAAGCCCGGGTCGATCACACCATCATCAAGGATTTCGTGCCCGAAGGCGCGCGCGTTCTCGATGTTGGCTGCGGCGATGGCAGCCTTTTGGCGCTCCTGGAACAAACGCGCAGCGTTGACGGCCGTGGGCTGGAGCTTTCCCAGCAGGGTGTGAACACCGCTGTTGCTCGCGGGCTTTCGGTCATTCAGGGCGACGCCGACACTGACCTTGTCACCTATCCCGACAAGGCGTTTGACGTTGTCATCCTCTCCGAGACCCTGCAGGCCACGCAGGCCCCCAAAACGGTGATGGAGCAACTCTTGCGCATCAGCGACAAAGTCATCGTCACCATTCCCAATTTTGGCAATTGGCGCGCCCGGCTGCACCTGCTCCTGCGCGGAGAGATGCCCGTCACAAAGTCTCTTCCCTATTCCTGGTACGACACGCCCAATGTCCATTTTTGTACGCTCAGAGACTTCTTGTCTCTGGCAAGGGAACTTGGCGCGTCCATTGAGGCATCCGCAGCGCTGGACGCGCATGGCGACCAGCTGACCTGGAACGTTCCTTGGTCGGTTTGGAACCTCGTCGCAGCGCAGGGCATTTTCGTGCTGACAAGCCAATCGCCGAAAGACACCGCGTGACTGACCGGGCGGGTGACTACCACCCGACCGACAATCTAAAAGCCATCGCCTTAATGGCGTTCTCCATGGTGATGTTCGCCGTGGACGATGCGGCGATCAAGTTCGCCGGCAATTTGCCTGGAGGATCGGTCACGCCGGGCGAGATCCTCATCATCAAGGGCGTCCTTGGCACGCTGGTCTATGGCACCTTAATGCTGCGCGAGGGCACCCGGCCTACCTTCGGCCTGTGGCGCGGCATTATCCTGGATCGAGTGCTCGCCATCCGCACGGTTGGTGACCTCTTGTCGGCCCTGGCCATCATCACCGGGCTAACGCTTTTGCCCCTGTCCACCATGTCCGCGGTGCTCCAGGTGCAGCCGCTGGTCGTTACCATGGGTGCCGCACTGTTCCTCAAAGAGGCTGTGGGCTGGCGGCGCTGGAGCGCGGTTCTGGTTGGCTTTATTGGCGTGATGATCATCATTCAACCGGGTGGGGCAACCTTCGACAGCGCCATCATATGGGCCCTGCTCGCCGTTCTCGGCTTGGCCGTACGCGATCTTGCCACCCGCCAGGTGAAGGCTCGGTTTTCCACGTTTTCAATCGTCACCTTCGTGGCTTTTCTGCTCATCCCGCTAGGCATCAGTGTTCACACGATAATGGATGGCACACCGCTTTTTGTCGGCATTTCACCGACCGCCTGGGTCGTGATCATTGTCGGCGGATTTTTTGGCATGGGCGGCTACTACGCCATCACCGTTTCGATGCGCATTGGCGAGCTTTCCGCTGTCGCGCCCTATCGCTATGTCAGGCTCGTGGCCGCGCTCATCCTCGCCTTCCTCATCTTTGGCGAAGTGCCCAACCGGGCCATGATCCTCGGAGCGACGCTCGTCATCGGCGCAGGCCTGTTCACCCTTTACCGCGAGCGCAAGCTTCAGTCGGAGTAGGCGCTCAAGGGATCAATTCCTTCTGCTGCATCGGATCATCAGCCGGCGCGGCCAGCGGCGTGTCCCCTTGCAGGATCATGCGAGCGGCGGCGCTGGCCGCCTCACGGTAGGGCATCAACACAAGATCGGCGTGGAGCTGCTGCAGCGTTTCATTGTCCTGATCATGATGGGCGGCGACCGCCACCCGGCCTGCGTAGCCCAAATCTCGCGCGGTGCGCAGGAGAGTACGCCGCGGATCGTAATGGGTGAGGCCAGTGGCATGTTCAGGCACTGCCAGAACGAGCCAATCGGCACGCTCAACGGACAGATGGGAAAGGAATTCCGGATCGGACGCGTCGCCGAACACCGCGTTCAATCCAAGCGAGCGGGCATAGCGCACGGCCTGCGGACTGAAGTCGACGCCAAGAAGGGACTTCCCCTCCTTTTCGAGTGCCCGCGCGATAGCAAGGCCATATCGGCCAAGCCCGAAATGGATCACATCGTGGCGATGGGCCTGCCGCCCTCCCCCATCAGCCTCAGCATTGAGACGCCTACGCTCAAAGACGCCCAGAAACGGCTCTAACCGATCATAGAGTTCGTGCGAGTAGGTGATCATGTAAGTCGACGCAGCGATGGTGATGAGGCCGACCAGCGTTACCAAGCCCAGCGCGTCATCGGCAACATGTCCCAAGGAAACACCCATCGCCATAAAGATGAGCGAGAACTCGCTGATCTGCGCCACCGTTAGGCCCGCCAGCAGGCCGGTGCGTTTTCTGTACCCCATCGCACTCATGATGATCAGCACGATGAGCGGGTTGCCGATGAGCACGAACAGGGAGAGCAAAAGCGCCGGCCAGATGCTCGCGCCGAGCACCGACAGATCGAGCGAGGCACCAAGTGCGATGAAAAAGAAGAGGAGGAGAAAATCCCGCAGCGAGGAAAGCCTGGCAGCGATGGCCTCGCGAAACGGCGTAGAGGCGAGCGACACGCCAGCAAGTAAACCGCCAAGCTCCTTGCCGCACCCCAGCTAGTGTCCGAGCGCGGCCAGGAGCGCCGCCCACCCAATAGCAAAGGAGACCAGCAGCTCCGGCGCGCGAGAGAGCTCCTGAACCAGCGGGTTGGCGACATACCGGATGAAAAGGACAACCGCGCCCAGCATCGCCAGCCCGTAGGCAAGCACAGCCAAGACGTCGCCGATCGCACCACCCTCCGCGGCAGCCCCGCCAACACCAATGGCCGACAGGACAATCATCGCGATGACCACAACAAGGTCCTGAACGATCAGGAAACCAAGCGCGATGCGCCCATGCAGCGCGTCGATCTCGCGCTTGTCGGACAAGAGCTTCACGATGATGATCGTTGAGGAGAAGGTCAGCGCGATAGCGACATAGAGCGCGGTCAGGGGATCAAGCCCCAGAGCCAACGCGATGAAAAAGCCAAAGACGGTGGTGAAAACCACTTGCCCAAGGCCCGTCACAAGCGCGACAGGGCCCAGCGTGCGCACAAGATTGAAGTCGAGCTTCAGGCCAACCAGAAACAACAGCACGGCAATGCCAAGCTCGGCCAACAGATCGATCTGCTCATCCGACCGAGCAATATCGCGCACCGACGGGCCAGCCAGCATGCCGACAGCAATGAAGCTGACAATCAAGGGCTGACGCAGCATCAGCCCGATGAAGCCGACACCGGCGGCCAGCACCAGGAGCGCTGCAATCTCGTAAAAAAGATAGCCTTCAAGGGCTGCGGTCATGGCGACTCAGCGTGGGGGGTTTCAAACCGTCATCGACCAGATGACCGTTAGCATTAGAGAAGTCTGATAAAGCTTTGAAGTCGTAGTAATCCGCTTGGGAGTTTTGGTATCGACCAAACCTCAGTTCGGCATGGCACCAGCGGGTACTAGCACTGGTGTCGCCCGAGCGCGTGCGCCTTCCGTCACGGGAAGGCCGCGATAGAGATGCTTGGTCGCCTCCAGGATGATTACGCCGCCGAGCGGCGATAGAATGCTCTTGCCCATGCGCTCGAAAAAGCCAGCGCTGCGCAGCGCCATGCGGGTGTTGGACGGGAAGAAGTGCAGCGCCTCCGACCAGCCGGTTGGCGAGAAATGCGCCTCCCGGCAGAGGCGAATAAGCTGACCACGCGAATAGGGCCGGCCATGGCCAAAAGGCGTTGAGTCCATGCGCGCCAACAGCCCACGCCGGTTGGGCACAACCGCGATCATCCGTCCGCCCGGAGCCAGCACGCGCCACACCTCTTCCATCAGGGTGGCGGGATGGGGCGAGAACTCCAAAGCATGAATGAGGAACACACGGTCAAGCGTGGCGTTGGCCAATGGAAGCGCTTCTTCATCCACCAAGACAGAGGCATTGGGCCCACGCGACGGCCAGTTCACACAGCCCTGTGCGCCCGGCATGAAGCTTACCAGCCGCTCGGCCTCCTCGCGGAACTGACCCAGATAGGGGTTGGCGAACCCGACACCTGCGACATCCATGCTTTTGGCATCGGCCAGATGCCGCCGCAGCGCGGCACGCAGATAGGCGCGTGTGCGCAAGCCCAGGCCGCTGGTATAAAAATCACGCAGATCAAGAATATCGACTTGCATGATCGCTCTTCTACAGGGAACCTTCAGCCGCTGCCAGAACGCAGCAACCCGAACGGACTTTCTTCATGCCCATTGCCTGCCACCTCTATCCCTGCCGGTCCGACAATTACGGCGTGCTGGTGCGCGACGAGGCCACCGGCCAAACGGCGCTGATCGATGTGCCAGAGGAGATGGCAACCCGTTCAGCTATTGAGGAAACCGGCTGGACACCGACCCATATCTTCATCACCCATCATCATGGCGATCACATTGATGGTGTCGGCGGCAGCCGCTCTACGTTCGATGTTGAGGTGATCGGCAACGCTGCCGATGCTGGTCGGCTACCGAGACTGACCCGGGAAGTTCATCCAGGTGACGAGGTCATGCTCGGCGAAACGCCCTTCACAGTCTTGGACACGCCCGGCCACACGGTTGGCCATATCGCCTATGTCAGCGCCGCCGAAAAACTGGCGTTCGTCGGCGACACGCTGTTTGCGCTTGGTTGCGGACGGATGTTTGAAGGCACCGCGCCCCAGTTTCATGCCAGCCTCCAGGCACTGGCTGCCCTACCCGATGAAACGCAAGTTTTTTGCGGCCACGAATACACCCAGGCCAATGCGCGTTTTGCTGTGGCGATGGACCCGGACAATGAAGAACTTGCTGCCCATGCTGGCGAAATCGACGCCAAACGCGCCGCCGGGCACCCCACCATTCCCACCACAATGGGCGCGGAAAAACGCTTCAACCCTTTCCTGCGGGCAGCCTCCGTTGATGAGTTCGCCCGCCTGCGCCAAGCCAAAGACAATTTTTAGGACACCCACTAGGATTTCATCATGAGCACCGAGTTTTTCATCACCTCTATGGTGGTCATCCTGTTGCCGGGCACAGGCGTGCTCTACACGCTGGCCATCGGGCTCGGCCGTGGCTTCCGCGCAAGTCTTTATGCTTGCGTCGGCTGCACCGTCGGCATCGTGCCGCACATGCTGGCGAGCATCGTCGGCCTCGCCGCCCTGCTGCACGCTTCGGCGGTCGCGTTCCAGGTGATCAAATATCTCGGCGTCGCCTACCTCTTCTACATGGCCTGGACCATCCTGCGCGAAGGCGGGGCGCTTGATGTATCCGAGGACAGGCGGCCAATGAGTGCCAGGCAGACCATGCGCAACGGCACGCTGATCACCGTTCTGACTACGAAGCTTTCGCTGATCTTCCTGGCTTTCCTGCCGCAGTTCGTGCCAGCGACAGCCGCCAACCCGACGCTGACCATGGTCATGCTCGCAATTGCTTTCATGGCGCTCACTTTCATCGTCTTTGTCGGCTATGGGGCCTGCGCTGCCCTGGCGCGGGACTATGTGGTCTCCCGACCCAATGTCATGGTCTGGCTGCGCCGCTCTTTCGCCGCCACCTTTGGTGCGCTCGGCCTGCGGCTGGCCTTCGCCGACCGCTAGAGCATGTTCCCGAAAAGTGTGCACGGTTTTCGGATAAGAACATGCTCCAAATGACGCTGAAGGACATCATCGCGGCGCTTGATCTGCAGCCGCATCCTGAGGGTGGCTACTACCGCGAGACCTACCGCGATCCGCGCGAAGAGTCTGGCCGGTCGGTCGGAACAGCGATCTACTATGCGCTCGGCGTTGGCGATTTGTCTGCCTGGCACAAGGTAGATGCCGCCGAGATATGGCACTGGTACGCCGGAGCACCGCTTGCGCTGACGCTTTCACCCAACGGCCACGACGCCGAAGCCCATCGCCTCGGCCCCAACCTTGCCCAGGGCGAACGCCCGCAGGTCATCGTGCCCGCCGATTGGTGGCAAACCGCCGAGAGCTTGGGCGAGTGGACGCTCGTCGGCTGCACGGTTTCGCCGGGCTTCAGCTTTGAGGGCTTTGAGATGGCACCACCAGATTGGCGGCCGGTACCGCGCAAACCGGGTTCAGCCTCCTGATGGCTTGAAGATAAGATCCTTGGCGGCCAGCATCGCGCCAGCTGTCACCAACAGACAGGCAAGCGCAACCGGCCAGGTGAGCGCGCCATAGCCAAACCCGATCAACAGCAGCGTGGAAAGGATTGGCGTCGCATAGGCCGCCGCACCAAGCACCTGAATGTCCCCGCGCTTCATGCCAATGTCCCAAACGAAGAAGGCAAAACCCACCGGGAAAAGTCCAAGCGCGACGATCCCGACCCAGCCCGTGATACCCGTCGGCCAAACGGTCGTTTCATAGAGCAGATGGCAGACCAACGAAAGGGCAGACGGCAGAAGGCAGGCACCAGCCAGCGCCCCTGTTGGAACGCTCCCGAACAGGCGAGAAGTCACAGAGTAAGACGACCAGGCAAGCGCTGCCGCCAGCGCGGCTGCATAACCGAGCGCGAAGCCGGGATCGAACGCCGCACCCTGGCCGAAGATCAAAAGCGCAGCGCCACCAAACCCAAGCGCCGCACCAGCCCCGTGGAACCAGCGCAGCCGTTCACCGGGCAACAGGCCGGAGAACAGAACGATCAAAAGCGGCCAGAGATAGTTGAGAAGGTTGGCCTCCACCGCCGGCGCCAGACGAAGCGCGGTGAAGTAAAGCGCGTGATACCCAAAGCGCCCGGCAACCGCGATGGTGAGCGCCAGCGGGGTCGTCGCGATCACTTCGCGTAACCGTCCCTGACTCGCCAGCACGATCAAAGCCAGAGAGCCAGCAAGCCCAAAACACAGGGCATTGAGCTGAAACGCCGGTACAGCAGCCCCGCCAAGCCCTGTCATGACGGTGAAAAGACCGAGCGTTGACCACATTGCAACCGCACCGAATCCGATCAGGGTCGCGCGCAGTCGGGCCGATTCGGACTGGCTTTTGTCTAAAGTCATGGAAGGCCATCTCATTTTCGCCCTGATCTGGTCCCCCATAACGATGTGACGCGTGAAACACCACGCCAAAGCAGGCCCTACCAACAAGGTAATCCTTGTTCTTAGCAGGCCGCGCGACAGATGAATGGAAGACGGGCCGGATCGCAAAGGGGCGGTATCTTGCGATCCAAATGCCCAACATGTATTTGCCCGGCTCTGGCCAGAAGACATCCAGCGCCCTCCCCCAACGGCCGCCATTGACTGTCAGGAAAGGACCGTCACCATGATGACCAGCCTGCTTCTTGTAGATGTTCAAGGCTTCGAAGCGCTGGCCAAAGGTCAGGTCAATGCCAAGGCACTGGTAAGCGAGCTCTCTCACACCATGCATGGGCTCACCCGTCAGGTCGCGGTCCTGCGGGCCTACTGTTCGCCGCGCGTATCCGCCTATCGCCGCACAGCCTTCCGCGACGCCGGTTTTGAGATCGTGGAGACGTCCGGCGCTGATGAAACACTGCTCCTGATGACGCTCGATCTTGAAGCTCTGTCAGATGGCGACACGACCTACGAGGAAGCTGTTCTTCTGGGCGGCTCGACCGACTACACCGCGCTTGCCCGACTTGCGCGCAGCCGCATGATGATGGTCTCCGTCGCCGATCATACGAGCGTACCGAGCTCGCTGGAATCGCTGGCAGACGGATTGATCGATCTGGCTGATTTGGAGTTCGAGACAAGTTCATCAGGCGCAAGCGCCGCCACGCTGTCGATCGCCAGCTCAGTCGGGCGTGAAAGCCGCGCGACGGCCACGCTGTCGGCCATCGAGGATCGACCTGCAACGGCGCGGCTGAAACCCTCAGACATGCCCGCCACGCTGACGAGCATCGGCAGCACATCTGCCGCGAACGGCGCAGCATCAGCCGCCAAATCCGCGACCCTTGGCGCAGCACTGGCCACCCCCACACTCACCAAGATTGAGCCGGAAACCAAAGCTGAGCCAGGCGTCAAAAACGAGCCAAGCGCCAAAGCCGAAGCCAAAGAAGAACCAAAGCCAGAGGCAAAAGCCGGGGCAGACACACCAGGATCGCTCGAAGCGGTGACGCCGATGCCCAAGATCGACAGCCAAGAGCTGACGAAAACCGAGACCAAAGCC
>JBHJIX010000111.1:0-19956 GCA_050043025.1 Cohaesibacteraceae bacterium | reverse complement strand
TGGCGGTCCTGATGGCGGCGATGGCGGTCGCGGCGGGGATGTCTGGGCCGAGTGCGTTGCCGGCCTTAACACGCTGATCGACTATCGCTATCAGCAGCACTTCAAGGCCAAGAAGGGCATGCACGGCATGGGCCGCACCCGCACTGGCGGCCAAGGCGATGATGTGGTGCTGAAGGTGCCGGCGGGTACCCAGATCACGCTGGATGAAACCGGCGAACTCATCGCCGACATGACCGACGTCGGCCAGAAACTCTTGATCTTCAAGGGCGGTAATGGCGGGTTCGGCAACGCGCACTTCAAATCGTCGACCAACCAGGCGCCGCGCAATGCCAATCCTGGTCAGGAAGGCGATGACGCCTGGATTCGCCTGACGTTGAAGCTCATTGCCGATGCTGGGCTGGTGGGTCTGCCCAATGCCGGCAAGTCGACCTTTCTGGCCGCAACGACAGCCGCCAAGCCGAAGATCGCCGACTATCCCTTCACGACCTTGCATCCGGGTCTCGGTGTTGTGCGCGTCGACGCTCGTGAGTTCGTGATGGCCGACATCCCCGGTCTCATTGAAGGTGCGTCGGAGGGCGTTGGACTGGGCGACAAGTTCCTGTCCCATGTCGAGCGCTGCAAGGTGCTCCTTCATCTGGTGGATGGAACGCAGGATGATGTGGCTGAGGCTTACCGTGTCATCCGCGGCGAGCTGGAGGCCTATGGCCACGGGCTGGGCGACAAGCCCGAAATCCTGGCGCTGTCGAAATCCGATGCGCTGTCCGAGGAGGACCGCGCTGACAAGTTGGCAGCCTTGGGCAAGGCATCGGACAAGCGGCCCATGCTGGTGTCGGCGGCAACGCAGGATGGCGTGACCGAGGTGTTGCGCGCAATCATGCGACTTCTTGATGATGAGCAGGAAGCCGAAAATGCCTTTCCCGCTGAGGAGGCCGCGCCATGGCGGCCCTGATGGAAACCCCTTCCGAGGAGGCAGGACTGGGCGAGCGCTTTCTACCGCTTGCCAAGCATAAGCGGATCGTCATCAAGATCGGCTCATCGCTCCTGGTCGACAGCGCTTCCGGCGCCTTGAAAGGTGCCTGGCTGGAGAGTCTTGCCGACGATCTGAAAGATCTCGCCGATGCGGGGTGCGAGCTTGTTCTGGTCTCGTCCGGCGCCATTGCCATGGGGCGCACCGTGCTCGGCATGGCGGCCCGGCCTGACAAGCTGGAAGATGCGCAGGCGGCTGCCGCCGTGGGTCAGATTGCACTCGGGCGAGCCTATGCCGAAGCGCTTGGCGCGCGCGATCTTGTGGCTGGGCAGGTGCTTCTAACGCTGGGCGATACCGAAGCGCGGCGGCGTTATCTCAATGCGCGTGCCACCATCGGCACGCTGTTGGCACGTGGCGCGATCCCGGTCGTCAATGAGAACGACACCGTCGCCACCAACGAAATTCGATACGGCGACAATGATCGGCTGGCGGCGCGTGTGGCGTCGATGATAGGTGCCGACGCACTGGTTCTCCTATCGGACATTGATGGGCTCTACACGGCCCCACCGGCCAAAGACCCGACCGCCGAGCACTTGGCTGTAATCGAGAACATCACACCTGAGATTGAGGCGATGGCCGGCGGTGAAGGGTCCAACCTCTCGCGTGGCGGCATGAAGACGAAGGTTGATGCAGCCAAGATGGCCACCGGCGCCGGGGCGGCGATGGTGATCGCGTCCGGTCAGGATCTGCATCCACTGAAGGCCATTGATGATGGTGCCCGGTGCACCTGGTTCGCACCCGATGGAAATCCCGCCACCGCACGCAAGCGTTGGATTGCAGGGTCGCTGGATGCGCATGGTGCCCTTGTCATCGATGACGGTGCCGTGCGGGCCCTCAAGGCGGGCAAGTCGTTGCTACCGGCAGGCATTCGAGCCGTTACCGGCTCCTTCGAGCGCGGTGACGCTGTGCGCATCACTACACCCGATGGCAACGAGGTTGCACGCGGTCTGGTTGCCTATGACAGTGTGGATGCGCAAAAAATTGCCGGGCGAAAAAGCTCTGAAATCGAAGCGATTTTGGGCTATGCCGGGCGTAATGCGATGGTGCATCGCGACGATATGGCGTTAACCGGAGCCGCTAAGGCGCAGGACGAAACCGGGGGTTGAGTATGGCTTTGTTGGACAGTGAAGCAGTCGTCGACGTCGTGGCGCTGATGCAGGATATGGGCAACCGCGCCCGTAAAGCAGCGCGCGATATTGCGCAGGCCTCGACCGACACTAAGAACGCGGCCCTGGCCGCGATCGCAGCTGGCATTCGCGCGCGCACCGACGATGTGCTGGCTGCCAACGCCCGCGATTTGGCTGGCATGCGCCAGCGCGATGTTACGTCAGCCTATCAAGAGCGGGCGACGCTGAACCCGGAGCGCGTCGAGGCAATCGCCAAGGCGGTGGAAGACATTGCGGCCCTCCCGGATCCGGTTGGCGATGAAATCGCGCGCTGGGATCGGCCCAACGGCCTCGATATCGCACGGGTACGAACGCCGCTCGGTGTCATCGGCATTATCTATGAAAGCCGTCCCAATGTGACGGTGGACGCGGCGGCTCTCGCCATGAAGGCGGGCAACGCTTCCATTCTGCGCGGTGGGTCCGACACGATTGAAACCAATCAGGCACTTTATGCAGCAATTGCTGAGGGGCTGGAGTCGGGGGGTCTACCCGCCGACGTGGTGCAGCTTGTGCCCATCACTGACCGTGCTGCGGTGGGGGCCTTGCTGACCGGGCTCAATGGCACCGTCGATGTCATCGTGCCGCGTGGTGGCAAGTCGCTTGTCGGGCGCGTGGAAGATGCGGCCCGTGTGCCCGTGTTCTCGCATCTGGAGGGCATCTGCCACATCTATGTCGATCAGGCGGCCGACCTCGCCATGGCCAAGGACATTGTCGTCAATGCCAAGATGCGGCGGACCTCAATCTGTGGTGCAGCCGAAACGCTGCTGATTGATCAAGCCGCTGCTGATCGGTTCACCGTGCCATTGGTCGAGGCCCTTCAAGAGGCTGGGTGTGAGGTGCGCGGCGATGATGTCGTGCGCTCGCTGGCAAGCGGTGTTGAGGCGGCGAACGAAGGGGATTGGTCGACTGAGTATGGTGACGCCATCATCACGGTTGGTGTCGTCGACGGTGTCGATGCCGCCCTCGATCACATCGCGACCTATGGGTCGGCGCACACCGAAAGCATTGTGACCGAAGACAACGAAACGGCAGCGACCTTCCTCAACCACTGCGATTCGGCGATTGTGATGCACAACGCCTCCACGCAGTTTGCCGACGGTGGTGAGTTTGGCATGGGCGCAGAGATTGGCATTGCCACAGGCCGCATGCATGCACGCGGACCGGTCGGCTTAGAGCAGCTGACCAGCTTCCACTATGTGGTGCGTGGCACGGGGCAAACACGCCCTTGAATGGTTTCCCTCCTCGGTATCCGGCGCAGCGTGTACGACTGCCAGCCGTCGGTGTTGGCCAGTCGGTCGGGCTTTATGGAGGCTCGTTTGATCCCGTTCATGACGGCCATATTCTAGTCGCAGAACAGGGCTTGAAGGCCGTCAAGCTGGATTGGATCTGGTGGCTTGTGACACCGGGCAATCCCTTGAAGGCGCACGATCCGAGCCATGGGCGTGAAGCGCGGATGGCGGCGGTTGACAAGGTGGCGGGTAATCCGCGTGCCCATATCCTCGATGTCGAGCAACATCTGGGCGTGCGCTACACGGCCGACACGGTTTCAATCCTGCAAACCATGCGGCCGGACGTGCGATTCGTTTGGTTGATGGGTGCGGACAATCTTGCCGGCTTTCACAACTGGAACGAGTGGAAGTCCATTGTCGCCCGGGTCCCAATAGCCGTGATCGACAGACCGGGCTCTCGTCATGCCGCGCTTTCGTCAAAAGTTGCACAAAGGTTTGAAAAACAACGGCTTGATAGCGTCGATGCGGCCCTTCTGCCTGGCGCTAAACCACCTATATGGTCGTTTGTTCGTGGGCCGTTATCGTCCAGTTCGTCTACACTTCTGCGCGCTAAACGGGCGTTGTTGTCTTGAAACGTTAAGATTTGCCGGCCACATTACACGTATGCGGTGTTTGGTTCGCCCGCATGCGTGCGCAGATCAATGGCGCATTTCTGGCCAGGTCTGCGCGGCGCTCACGCAACCTGAACCCATGTGAAAGGACTTTTGCCGGTTTGACCCCGCAAAACACAGCCGTTGATCCCATCACTACGGCGACACTCGCCCAAGGTGCCACCGCATCTGGTGCGAGCATCCTCTCAACAGTCCAAACGGTTTTGGAAGACGCCAAGGCCGAGGACATCATCTCCATCGATCTGGAAGGCAAGTCCGCGCTGGCGGATGCGATGATCATCGCGTCGGGCCGCTCGCAGCGTCATGTCTCGGCGGTTGCCGACCAGGTGCAGCGGGCCGTGAAAGAGGCCGGTCATGGCAGCCCACGCATTGAGGGCCTGCCGTACGCGGACTGGGTGCTGATCGATACGGGCGACGTGATCGTGCATCTGTTCCGTCCGGAAGTGCGCACCTTCTACAATATGGAAAAGCTGTGGGATGACAGCTTTTCCGACACGCCGAACGCTTAAGACCCCCAAAAGCGTTCGCGACGATGGTTACCCTTTTGGCTGTGGGCCGGCTCAAGGCTGGTCCAGAGCGCGATTTGTTTGACCGCTATTGGACACGCTTGAAGCCGCTTGCTGGAGGCCTGGGCTTTCCCGAACCTCGGCTGATCGAACTGCGGGAATCGAGCGCCCGCCAACCCGCGCAGCGAAAGACTGAAGAGGCCAAGGCGCTGCTTGAGCGTGTTGATACCGGCAGTTTTGTCATCGCGCTCGATGAGCGCGGAAAAGCTCTCACTACCCCCGATTTTTCTTCAAGGCTTGCCGATCTGAAGGACTCAGGCCGCGTCATCGCCTGTGTCGTTGGTGGGCCCGATGGGCTGGATGCTTCAGTGCGTCAGCGGGCCGATATGACCCTGAGTTTTGGAGCGATGACGATCCCGCACCAGATTGTGCGGGTGCTTGTGGCCGAACAACTCTATCGTTGCGCCACGGTGCTTTCCGGGCATCCTTATCATCGGGTTTAGCGACGTGGTTAATCAGCCCTTAACGGGCTCTTAAACGCTCTCGCCCTAGATTTGGCTGATTGCTGGCTGACCCGGTCTTTTATGCGCTCTGCTCTCACCCTTCTTGCCTGTTTGGCCATGCATTACCTGTTGGTGCCGGCCTTTGCCCAAACGGCACCTGAGACAGGTGATACCGTTGCCCAGCAGGAGTTGCAGGACGAGCGCGACGTTGCCGCCGATGCGTTGGAGCGTCTGCGTTCGGACTTGTCGGCTGCCGAAGCACGACAATCCATGTTGGAAGAAGAACTCGCCTCCATCGATGCGGACGTTGAAGACCTAACGCAGCTTCTCATCCGCACGACAGGACAGGCCGAAACGATCGCCGCACGGATCGAGGTCCAGCGCGAGCGGATCGGTGTTTTGGACGGCAATGCTCAAGCGCTCGAAGAATCCCTCAACGCGCAGCGGGCGCGGATCGCGGTCCTTCTGTCCGCCATGGTGCGCATGGGCGGCGAGCCGCCGCCGGCTCTGCTTGTCTCGCCAGGCGATGCGCTTCGCTCGGTACGCTCGGCGCTTCTTCTGGGCGTGGCGTTCCCTGAGCTTGAGGCCGAATCACGCGCGCTTGCGAGTGATTTGGCAGCGCTGGATGAGGCTCGCTGGGAGCTTGATGCCGCGCTTGATGTGTTGCTTGCCGATGCCGAAGCGCTGGCCCAGGAGGAAGAGCGAATCGAACTGGTTCTGTTTGAACGCTCTCGGCTGCGCGAAGAGAATCAGGCTGTTCTGGAACGCGAGCGGGAACGGGCTGCCATCCTGGCTGGTGAAGCGGGTTCGTTGGAGAACCTCCTGGTCGACCTGGAGACCGAGCTTGCCAGCGTGCGCGAAGCATTGGCGCGCGCCGATGCTGCCCGTGATGATCCACCCCCGCCCGCCGATGACCGCGCGGCCCGCGCTTTTCTTGAAGATCCCGGCCGCATTCAGCCAGCCTTTGCCTTTGGAAGCGCGCAGGGAATCATTCAGCGCCCGGTGCGTGGTGACGCACTTTTGAACTTTGGAGAGCCCGACAGGTTTGGCGAAATCAGCCAAGGGCTCCATATAGCAACAAGGGCGAACGCTCGCGTTGTTGCGCCATCGGACGGTTGGGTCCTCTATGCCGGGCCTTTCCGCACCTATGGTCAGGTGATCATTCTGGACGTCGGTGATGGCTACCGAATGATTTTGGCGGGCATGAGCCGCATTAATGTCGCATTGGGGCAGTTTGTCCTGATGGGAGAGCCGATCGCTGCCATGGGTGAACGTGGTTCGACCGTACTAACGGACGGATCAAGTCAAGCTCCGCAACCTGTGTTGTTCGTTGAGTTGCGCGAGGATGGACGTCCCATTGATTCTTCGTCATGGTGGGCGCAATCGGACGGTCAAAGGACAGACGGATGATGAAAAAGATACCAGTCTTTGTGCTGGGTATGGGCATGGGCGTGGCGCTGACGTTCAGCGCGACCATGTACCAGTTCGGGCCGTTGGGCGCACAAGCTTCCACAGGTGCGGAAACCTTCAACCAGCTGAAACTGTTCGGCGATGTGTTTGAGCGCGTGCTCAATGACTATGTCGAGCCGCAAGAAGAGGCCGAGCTGATCGAAAATGCCTTGCAGGGCATGCTCACGGCGCTTGATCCGCACTCGGCTTATCTGGGCCCGGATGCTTTTGAGGATATTCAAGAGCAAACGCGTGGCGAGTTTGGCGGCCTTGGTATTCAGGTGACGATGGAAGATGGATTGGTGAAGGTCGTTTCGCCGATCGATGAAACGCCTGCTGCACGCGCTGGAATTCTTGCCAATGACCTGATCACCCATCTTGATGGCGAGCAGGTGCAGGGGCTGACGCTTTCCGATGCCGTTGAGCGCATGCGCGGAGTGGTGGGGACGCCCATCACCATTACAGTTCAGCGTGATGGCGCAGACGCGTTTGATGTGACGCTTGAGCGCGATACCATCCGCATCGCCTCCGTCCGCAGTCGCCTGGAAGGTGATATCGGCTATCTGCGTCTCACCCAGTTCTCTGGCCAGACCTATGACGGTCTCGACCAGGAAATCCTGGCGCTGAATGAAGAAGCCGAAGAAGCCGACGTTGAAATCTCTGGCTATGTGATCGATCTGCGCAACAATCCTGGCGGTCTTGTCGATCAGGCGCTGGCGGTGTCGGATGCGTTCCTGGACCGCGGCGAGATTGTCTCGATCCGTGGCCGCACGGAAGCGGAAACGCGCCGTTACAATGCCCGCTCGGGCGATCTGATCGGCGGTTTGCCGCTGGTGGTGCTGGTCAATGGCGGCTCGGCATCCGCTTCGGAGATCGTTGCTGGCGCGCTTCAGGATCATCGCCGTGCCACCATTGTCGGCTCTCTGTCCTTCGGCAAAGGTTCGGTGCAAACGGTGATCCCGATGTCCGCAACCAGCGCGGTTCGCCTGACGACGGCGCGCTATTACACGCCGTCGGGTCGCGCAATCCAAGCGCGGGGTATCGATCCTGACATTGAAATTCTGCAGGAAAACCTGCCGGAAGAACTTGTCGGTCTGGACACGCCAGGCGGTGAAGCATCCCTTGATGGACACTTGGCCAATGAGGATGAAGTCGAGCGCTCTGGCTCATCGGTCTATGTGCCCGCCGAGGCAGATCTCGACACGCAGCTTCAGTACGCGCTGAGCCTGCTGCGCGGTGAAGAGACCCATGCGGCCTTCCCGCCTGATCCGAACGCGCCGCTGCCCAATTAAGCGCTGACCGGAGCGCCATGCAGGCCAGCATGGTTAACCAATGCTTAAAGCCGACGCCCTAGAACAGGGCGTCGGTTTTTTTATGGGTCTCGCACAATGGCGACGGATGTCGACAGCACTCTGCATGCTCCCCTGACGCCCCCTAAGGCGCGGGTTGATTGGCACATGCTGCTGCCAAAAGTGTTGTTCTGGTTTAACCGGGTTGGCGGCGGTCTTTTGGCCGTTGTCCTGGTTGCGCTATGCGCTTGGCTGTTTCTCATCGAGGACCGTTTGGGTGGTGAGCCAACGGGGCAGGCTGACATTCAGGTCGCCACGCGCGCTGCTGAGCCCGAAGAGAACGGTTTGACCCAACCCTTGCCGCCCGAAGCACGGCCAGTGCCGGGTGAGCCACAAATTCTCAGAGTGCCGCAACCAGCGGACGGCGAAGCGTCCGATGATGAGGGCGAAAGGCTCGGTATCGCCATTGATTCTGATTTTGATGCCCAGGGTCGGCTCGCGTCAGTGGCCAATGGCGGCCTTGTCGAGCGCTTTGATGCCAACAGCTTTGTGCCGGTTCTGGGTCCGGGCGGCGAGCGCCCACTGGATGCTTATGCTCGCCCGGTGGAAGCTGGGACGATCCTCCCCGGACAGCCGCGTGTTGCGCTTATTGTCGGTGGCATGGGTCTGAGCCAGACCAGCACGCAGTCTGTGATCGACCGGCTTCCGGGAGCAGTGACGCTGTCCTTTGCGCCCTATGGCAATTCTCTGTCGCGTTGGACGGCGCGCGCCCGTCAATCAGGCCATGAGTATCTCATCGAAGTGCCCATGGAGCCGTTCGACTATCCCAACAATGACCCGGGGCCGCATACGCTCCAGGCCGGGCTCGATACGGCCGCCAATCTGGACAGGTTGCACTGGGCGATCTCCCGGGTTCAGACGCCAATAGGGATCATGAACTATATGGGTGGGCGATTTGCCTCCGACGATGCGGTGCTGACGCCGATCGTTGCCGATGTTGTTGGGCGCGGTTTGTTGGTTGTCGATGACAGCCGCTCGGCTCGCACCCGCCTTGCTTCGGTTGCCGGAGAGGGCAACCCAGCGCTGCGCGCCGACGTTGTGATCGATGCACGCACCGAACGTCAGGCCATTGACAATCGCCTGGCGCAGTTGGAAGCCATAGCCCGCGAACGTGGTTCGGCCGTTGGTGTCGCGTCAGCGTTACCTTTGACCATTACTGCGCTTGAGGATTGGGCATCGAGCCTTGCCGACAAAGGCATTGTGCTGGTGCCCGTTTCCAACCTTGTGCGTTAGCGGAGCATTGCATGGCCAAACAGGCTGGGCCTTTGATGGCCGAAGAAAAACGGGCGCTGCCCTACCGCCCCTGTGTGGGCTCGATTGTGGTCAATCGCGATGGTCTGGTTTGGATGGGGCGCCGGCTCCCAAATGAAGAGTATCAGGGCGAGGCCCGGCTTTGGCAGTTCCCTCAAGGCGGTATCGATGAGGGCGAGGACGCTGAGAAGGCCAGTCTTCGCGAGCTCTATGAGGAAACGTCGATCCGTTCGGTTACTCTCATCACCGATGTGCCAGGCTGGCTCACCTATGATCTGCCGGATGATCTCATCGGCACAGCGCTCAAAGGCAAGTATCGCGGTCAGAAGCAGCGTTGGTTTGTCTACAAACTCGATGGAACTGACAGCGAAATCGATGTGGTCACCCCGCCGGACGGGCACGAACCTGAGTTTGACCGCTGGGACTGGGTAACGATCGAAGAGGCGCCGAGCCGAGCTGTGAACTTCAAGGTGCCGCTCTATGAGACGATCATCGATCATCTGCGCGGCCATGAGGCGATCAAATGGAGCTCTGAGCCGTCCGTCGGCAGCGCTGCCTGACTGCTGATCCTAGATCGTTCGATCCTTCAAGCTGACGGCCAGGAACTGCAGGGGCGCTGCGGCTTCCTTGTAGGGTTCAAGCGCGGTTAGCGCGTCGCCCAGGCTTGCATCCAGGGCCTTTTGTGCGCCCTCAACGCCCAGCAGTCCGGGCCAGGTGGTCTTACCGGCAGCTTCGTCCTTCCCGGTGCGCTTTCCGGCCTGTTCGGCTGTCGCGTTCACATCCAGAAGATCGTCGGAAATCTGGAAGGCGAGACCGAGCGATTGCCCGAACCGGGCGACACGCTGGCGTTCTTCCTCAGGCGCCAGCGCCAGATGGGCGCCGAGCGAACAGGCGACCGCTATCAGTGCGCCCGTTTTCATCGCCTGCATGGCGGCCAGCGCATAGGTGTCTCCAATCGTGGTGGCTTGGCCAAAGCGCCCCTCCGCGGCGAGATCAAGCATCTGCCCGCCGACCATGCCGTCCGCACCGGCGGCGCGCGCGAGGTCGCGAACCATCATTGGCGTTTTGGGGTGCCCGCAGGTCGCAACCAACTCAAAGGCGAGGGTCTGGAGCGCATCACCGGCCAGAATGGCCGTTGCCTCGTCGAAGGCTTTGTGAACGGTCGGCTGTCCGCGCCGGAGATCATCATCATCCATGGAGGGCAGATCGTCATGGATGAGCGAATAGGTATGGATACACTCGACCGCCATGGCGATCTGCGGAGCGCCGGGCGGAAGCTGCGTTTTGGAATGTGTACTGGCCGTCAGCATGTGGGCGACTTCCAGTACCAGAACCGGCCTTAGGCGCTTGCCGCCGGCCAGAACGGCGTGGCGCATGGCGGCGACCAACCGTTCAGGTGCCTTGAGCTCTGCCAAAAGCTGGTCCATATCGCGCGAGATGCTGTCGGCGATACGGGCAAGATGTTCTTTCGGGTCGGCAGGCGGGACGGGCCCGGCAGGGTCGATCATGGATGGTCTTTACCGGTCAGGACGGCATAGCAATGCCAGCAGCGATGGGCCTAACCAATGGCTGATGCCCGCACAAGGAAAAGATCGCGCCGCCCCTTGGCGCTTGGTTGGCTGAGCCGTCTTTTACCAAGCCGGACAGCGAAGGGTCGCCGGGCTAAGCGCGGGTCTCCCATGCTCCTGCGCCGGTTTGGCTTGGGCTTGGGCCTTGTGGTCGCGGTGCCCTTGGCGCTGGTTCTGATTGGCACCCTGTGGTCTTCAATCTTACCGCCCGTATCGACGTTGATGGCTCGCGATCTGGTGACGCTCAAGGGCTATGAGCGGGATTGGATCGCTCTTGATGATGCCGCGCCGGTGCTCATCCATTCGGTGATCGCATCGGAAGACCAGACCTTTTGCACCCATTCTGGCGTCCATTGGGATGAGCTGTTGGCTCAATTCGAGCGCTGGCGTGCGGGTGAGGATGCACGCGGCGCATCGACGCTGACGATGCAGGTGGCTCGTAATCTGTTTCTTTGGCAGGGTCGTTCTGCCTTCCGAAAGGCACTGGAAGTGCCGCTCGCCGTCTGGCTGGATCTGGTTCTGAGCAAGCGACGGCTCATGGAACTCTACATTAACATCGTGGAGTTGCGGCCTCAGGTCTATGGTTTTGAAGCGGCGGACCAGGGCGCTTTTGCCCGTTCAGCTGCTGATCTTTCACGTCGCCAGGCGGCTTTGTTGGTCGCCGCGCTACCCCTTCCTGCCGAGCGCGATGCGGCCCGCCCAACCCGCCGTCAGGCGGCGCTCGCGGATGTCTTTTCCGGCCGCGCCCGGCAGATGGGTGCCTATATTGGCTGCTTGCGTCCGCCGGAGCCGACAAGCTGACCGAAAAAGCGTGATTGGGCTGCGCAAAAGGGCTTTGCAGACCGGCACTTGGGCTGTATAGGACGGCCTTCCGAATTTTGCGGGTCTGTGGCCGGCGCCGTTGCGCGCGCCTCTGCTCGTACGTTTGAACCAGTTGGAGAGTGACGATGGCTGTTCCGAAGAGAAAAGTGAGCCGCATGAAGCGCGGTTTTCGCCGTTCGGCTGATGGCCTGGCTGCACCGACCTATGTCGAAGACAAGGATTCTGGCGAGCTGCGTCGCCCGCACCATGTGGATCTGAAGTCTGGCATGTATCGGGGTCGCCAGATTCTGGAGCCGAAGGACGAGTAGGACGCCTTGATGGCGTCATACTAGGATTTGTAGAAAGGCCGGCATGTGACCGGCCTTTTCTTTTGCCCGGCACGCTGGAGTTCGCCCCCGAATGCGCTTGTTGTTTTCCATCCCGCTGACACTTGTTCCGCTCATCGTTTATGCCGTCCTGGTCATGGGTCCTGGCGGCGTGGCGGCGTTTGATTCGGTCCTGATCTCGCAGGCCATGCTGTCGGGCGGGACCGTAACAGTGACGCAAGGCCATACAGTGGCGGCGATCGCCATCATTGCCCTGTTCTTGGAGGTTGTGAAGGCAACGCGCACCGGTTTCGCGCCAGTGCTCGATCACGTTCTGTCGGTGATAACGGCCATGGGGGCGCTGGGGCGGGGCATCGTCTGGGCGCCTGCTGCAAGCGGGGTGTTCGCCCTTCTGGTGCTCGGGGCGCTGATTGATGTGTTGGCAGGGTGCTTGATCAGCCTGAATGTCGCCCGCCGAGATGTTGCCATCGCACCTGGTGGGTCTTTCTAGGGCGACACTCCTTTCCTCTTGCATGGCCTTGGCCCGAAAACCGGCCCCACTTCTCGGGGCCATGCGTGTCGCCCGGCGGGATGTTGCGATCTCGCCAGGCAGTTCCTTCTAAATCTGCTAACGGCGCAAACTAGTCGGTGACGGCGGTTTTGCCGATGGCGGCGATGCCAGCCAAGGCGGCGATCTCGTCATTGTCCGACGTATCGCCCGTGATGCCGCCCGCGCCGAGCAAGGTGCCGTTCTCTTCCTTGATCAGGACGCCGCCGGGCACCGGCACGATCTTGCCGCCGGATACGTTGGACAGGCCTTCCAGAAAGTGCGGGCGGCCCTCAGCCTGCGCGTTCAGCCAGCGTGAGCCCTTGCCAACAGCAAGCGCGCCATAGGCTTTGCCCTTGGCGATCTCAAAGCGCATCATTGATGCGCCATCGGCACGCTGAAAAGCCTGTACATGGCCACCAGCATCCAGAACGCAGACGGCGAGAGGTTGGAAACCTTTATCGGCGCCTTCTTTGATGGCGGCGGCGATGAGCGTGTTGGCCTGGTCGAGGGTCAGAGGCATGACGGATTCTCCAAATGTGGGCTCTGGGCAAGTCGGTGATCTGTGCTAGGCGCGTAGCAGAAAGCTAGAACCCTCACCATGGCTGGCGGCGGCGGTTGGAACTGTTTTGCCGCATCGTCACAAAAGGATGGCGCACAAAGAGCGACCACCAGGAGGGGAAGAACGGGAGATATGATGCGCGACTTTCAAGCACCAGGCAGGTCACCGGCTCGTGGCAATCACATGATGGCGGCGACATCCCACCCGGCGGCTACAACGGCGGCCCTACAAACCATGGGTGACGGCGGCAATGCCGTGGACGCAGCGTTGGCCGCTTCGGCTGTGCTGAGCGTGGTGGAACCGCATATGACGGGCCTTGGTGGTGACTGTTTTGCAATCGTCGCTCAGCCAGATGGAACCCTGCACGGCGGGAACGGGTCCGGTCGTTCACCGGCTATGTTGGATGCCCAGATGCTGCGTGATGAGGGCCACGCCAAGGTCCCCTACACCCATGTGCATTCTATCACGGTGCCTGGTGCGCTGCGTGGTTTTGAGTATCTGGCCAGCCACTATGGGACGACGCGATTCCGCACGCTTCTGGAGCCCGCGATCAAGCTTGCCCGTGATGGTTGGATTGTTGGAGACCGCGTTGCCTATGATTGGGCGAAGCCGGAATTTGCCGGTCAGGTTGAGGCTGACCCGGTTCTGGCGCGCGTCTTCCGGCCCAAGGGCCATGTCCCGGTGGCTGGGGATCGTATCGTCTGGCCGCAACTTGCCGAGACGCTGCAAGTGATCCAGCAGAATGGCGCGGATGCGTTCTATACCGGCGAGATCGCGCAGGACATTGTCGCTCACGTGCGCGAGCGAGGCGGCGTGATGAGCCTCTCGGACATGGCGGCCTGCCAGGCCGACAAGGTGATGCCGCTCACCGCCGATTATCGCGGTCTGACCATTGCCGAGCTTCCACCAAACGGCCAGGGGGTCGTGGCGCTGATCGCACTGAAGATCCTGGAGCGGTTTGATCTTGCAACGCTCGATCCGTTCGGGCCGGAGCGTCACCATCTGGAACTGGAAGCCTGCCGCGCCGCCTACACGGTGCGCGATGCGTTTGTTGGTGATTTCGACACCACCGTCGATGCAGCCAAGCTCTATGACGAGGCGGCCATTGATGCGCTTGCCGCACAGATCGATCCGGCCAAGCGCAATGCAAGCTTCGTCCTGCCAGAGGTTCCAGATTCTGATACAATCTATCTCTCAACCGCCGACTCCGAAGGCCGCATGGTCTCGCTCATTTATTCGGTCTATGGCGATTTCGGCGCCATGACGGCGACGGAGAAAACCGGCATCGTGTTGCAGAATCGCGGCGCCTGCTTCTCGCTTCGCGAAGGCCATGCCAACGAGATGAAGGGCGGTAAGCGGCCCATGCACACCATCATCCCGGCAATGGCACTGCAGGGCGGCAAGCCGGTGATGAGCTTCGGCGTTATGGGCGGCGCTTATCAGCCGTCCGGACACGCGCATTTCATCACCAACATGGTCGACTATGGCATGGACCCGCAGGCTGCCCTTGATGCGCCGCGCGTGTTCTGGGACGTCAAAAGCAACGAGCCGATTGTCGAGCGTGCGTTCGGTGACGATGTACTTGAGGGGTTAAGGGCCAAAGGTCATCCGGCCAAGCCGGCAGTCCATCCCATTGGCGGTGGGCAGGCCATCTGGCGCGACCCGCAGACAGGGTCGATGGTCGCGGGTTCCGATCCGCGCAAGGATGGCGGCGCGGCCGGTCTCTAGCGTTTGGCCTTTAGATGGTGCGGATGAAGCCTAGGCGGATGGCCTGATCGACGCCTTGCGCTGTGGTTGCATAACGCGCTGCACCCCGCGCGGCCGGTGGGACGGGCAAGGACGGCGTTGTGTCATTGGCTGGCCGCGTCGTCAGCATTTGAGCTGCCAGACCCAGACGCAGAGCCTGGGCATTGGCGAGGTTTTCCGAAGAGCGGCGCTCGCGGTGATGCGGTGCGGCAGGGGACGTTTCTTCAATGGCAAACGCCTCTTCAGAACGCGTATCGCGGGATTGACCGGCCGAGGTGCTTTGACCTGCCGGGAAATGCCGAACACTGCCTGAAGAGGAAATGCGCATACACCACCTTCTATCCTGGCCGGAGGTGTGCCGCAGCGAAACGGCAAGGCCTCAGACCTCTTAACTGTTTGTTAAGATATCAGATGGTGTGCGTTCGCGCGAGCGCAATGGCCCGGTAGCGTGAACGGGCTCGGTTAATGTGCGCAGATGGGAAGCGGGTTAACCCTTGTCGGGCGTGATGGAATCCAGCTTGGACTGCATGGCGGCAAGCTGTTCGCGCAGCTCGTCAATGCTGGCATCTTTGGCGCCCCGTGTCGGGGCCTGACCACCTTCGTCGGTCGCGCCGGTAAAGGGCACAAACATGGTCATGGCGTTGGACATGGCCTTCTGGAACATCTCCATGTTGCGGCGGGTCTGTTCCTGCATCGCATCGCCCATGGCAGCGGCCGCGCCGAGCGGTGTTCCGCCCAGTGATTGTGTCATCGTTTCGCGGATTTTTTCCTGCTCGGCGACGAACTGGTTGATGGAATGCTCCAGATAGCTGGGCACCACCGCGTGCATGCTGTCATCATAGAAGCGGATTAACTGGCGCAGCACCGTGATGGGCAGAAGGTTGGTGCCTCGGCTTTCCTGCTCGAAAATGATCTGGGTCAGGACGGAGCGGGTGAGGTCCTCTCCGGACTTGGCGTCCTGCACCGCGAAGTCTTCGCCGGCTTTGACCATGTCGGCCAGATCATCGAGCGTCACATAGGTCGATGTGCCGGTGTTGTAGAGGCGGCGGTTGGCGTACTTTTTGATGACGGTGGCGGATGCAGTGGCATCCGTATCGGATTGCAGTGCCATCGCGTTTCATCCTCCTATGCGCACCGTCCCCGCAAGGTGCGGCGTGCGGTGGTGTGGGTCCCGCCCAGCGCGGCAGCGCCCCCGTATCGTCCAGGTATGACCCAGTCTGCTGCAAAGCACAACATAGCATGATGCAGCCGCGAAAAGGTGAGTTGACGGGAATCAAGGTGGCTGCCTTTCTTTTGGTCAATTGACAGTGCCAACCCAGCCAGCGTTGAGTGGTGGCAACGGCGAGATCGTGATGAGGCGCCGCCTCGCCTTTTCAGCTTCTAAGGAGAGCTTTCATGACATCAGTGGTTATCGCATCGGCGGCTCGCACGCCCGTCGGCTCCTTCAACGGTTCGTTTGCCACCGTTCCAGCGCATGAACTTGGGGCGACCGCGATCAAGGGCGCACTCGACCGCGCAGGGGTCTCGCCCGATGACGTTGATGAAGTGATCATGGGTCAGATTCTGGCGGCCGGTGAGGGTCAGAATCCAGCGCGCCAGGCATCTATGGGGGCTGGCTGTCCGAAGGAAACAACCGCCTGGGGCATCAACCAGCTGTGCGGGTCCGGCCTGCGCGCGGTGGCGCTTGGCATGCAACAGATCATGTCGGGGGATGCTGACATCATCGTGGCTGGCGGTCAGGAATCCATGTCCATGGCGCCGCACGCGATGCATCTGCGCGGCGGTGTGAAGATGGGTGACGGCAAGATGGTCGACACCATGATGTATGACGCGCTGACCGATGCCTTCCATAAATACCTGATGGGCACGACGGCCGAAAACGTTGCCAAGCAGTGGCAGCTTACACGCGATGAGCAGGACGAGTTCGCCGTCGCTTCCCAGAACAAAGCTGAGGCCGCCCAGAAGGCCGGCTAGTTCAAGGATGAGATCGTTGCCCACATCGTCAAGCACCGCAAAGGCGAGACGGTGGTTGAAGATGATGAGTACATCAAGCACGGCGTGACGGTGGAAGGTATTTCCAAACTGCGCCCGGCCTTCGACAAGGAAGGCACGGTGACGGCGGCCAATGCGTCCGGCATCAATGATGGCGGCGCTGCTGCTGTGCTGATGAGCGAAGAAGAAGCCTCAAAACGCGGCATCACGCCGATGGCGCGCATTGCTGCCTGGGCAACCGCTGGTGTCGACCCTGCGATCATGGGTACCGGCCCGATCCCGGCGTCGCGCAAGGCATTGGAGAAAGCTGGCTGGAAAGTCGACGATCTTGACCTTGTCGAAGCCAATGAAGCGTTCGCCGCTCAGGCCTGCGCTGTGAACAAAGACATGGGCTGGGATCCGGCGATCGTGAACGTCAATGGCGGTGCGATTGCCATCGGTCACCCGGTCGGCGCATCCGGTGCCCGCGTCCTCAACACGCTGCTGTTCGAAATGCAAAAGCGCGACGCCAAGAAGGGCCTTGCCACGCTGTGCATCGGCGGTGGCATGGGCGTGGCACTCTGCGTCGAGCGCGGCTGATCCAGTCATCATCACCAATAGGTCAAGCCGCCTAACAGCCAATAAGAGCCGGCGGCGTGGCAGCATTTTTCAGTACAACAATAGAGGGAACATCCATGGCCAGAGTGGCACTCGTAACAGGCGGCTCGCGCGGTATTGGCGAGGCGAGTTCAAAAGCGCTGAAAGCGGAGGGCTGCACGGTCGCCGCCACCTATGCCGGCAATGACGAGAAGGCAGCCGCCTTCACCGCCGAAACAGGCATCAAAACCTACAAATGGAATGTTGCCGATTACGAGGCTTCCGCTGCCGGTATCGCCAAGGTTGAGGAAGAAAACGGCCCGATCGATATTGTCGTCGCCAACGCTGGGATCACCCGCGATGCCATGTTCCACCGCATGACGCCTGACCAGTGGAAAGAGGTGATCGACACCAACCTCACCGGTGTGTTCAACACCATCCATCCGGTGTGGCCAGGCATGCGCGAGCGCAAGTTTGGCCGCGTGATCGTGATCTCCTCGATCAACGGCCAGAAGGGCCAGGCTGGTCAGGTGAACTATGCTGCCACCAAGGCGGGCGACCTCGGCATTGTGAAGTCGCTGGCCCAGGAAGGCGCGCGCGCTGGGATCACCGCCAACGCCGTGTGCCCCGGCTATATTGGTACCGAGATGGTCCGGGCGATCCCCGAGGATGTGCTCAACTCAAAGATCATCCCGCAGATTCCGGTTGGTCGGTTGGGTGAACCGGAAGAGATTGCGCGCTGCGTGACGTTCCTGGCCTCGGACGATGCCGGTTTCATCTCAGGTTCGACTATTTCGGCCAATGGGGCGCAGTTCTTCGTCTAGGCGACAATCGCTTAAGCGTTTCAAGGCGGGCCTTCGGGCCCGCTTTTTTGTTGGCATGCAGGTGGTTGCACGATCTTAACGCTCGGCTGCTAGGCAAACCGAACAATTTATCACCCGGTGCTCCGCCTTGGCCGACACGACCTCTTCTCCACCCACTTCTTTGCGCGCCCCGTCCCGCTGGCCAGGCCGATGGAACTGGCGTGTTGAGCTGACGGGCGTCATCATGGTTGGCTTTGTGGCGCTGGTGCTGGCCGCCGGATTGCCACGCCTTCTGCCGGATACGCCCTTTGTGCATCTCGACCAGGGCCGACTGCATGTTGGCGTTGGGTTTATTGGCGCTGCGCTCGCCTTCTGGGTTCTTGGTGCCAAGCTGCGAGCGGCGATAAGCGCGTTGGCCGGTCTGGCGCTGCTTGGCAGCATCGCGCTGTTTTTCGCCAATGCCCATGCACCCCCTGCGCCCGAGGCTGCGCCTGACATTTCTCTGATCAGCTTCAATGTCTTGGGCTTCAATCCGCGCGGGGCGGAGATTGCCGCCTATCTGGCCAATGAGGCACCAGATGTTGCCTTTGTGCTCGAAGCGCCGGCGCTGCATCAGCATATGGACACGATGAACGCAGCCTTTGCGCACCGAGCCGGGTGCTGGCCGGGGCCGAGTTGCGACATGGCGATCTTCTCGCAGCATCCGCTTGTGGACGTAGAGATCGTTCCATTCTTCACCGTTCATGGCCGGCTGTTGATCGCAACACTTGATCTGCCCGCTGGCCCGGTAACGCTGGTCGCTGCACATCTCACCAAGCCCTATTACGGCAATTGGCATGATCTGCAGCTTGGCCGCTTGAATGAGCGGTTGGCGCAGATTGAAGGAACGGTGGTGTTGGCCGGAGACTTCAACTCTCAGGCCTTTGTGCCGGCCTTTCGCGAGGCGCTGATCGAGCGTGCGGACCTTCGGCTTGCCTCGCGCATGCAACCGACCTGGCCGGCGCTATCCTCGTCGCGGCTCAGCTATGCAGGCTTTGCCATTGACCATGTGCTTGTCGGCGGCGGACTAGAGCCGGTGTCCGTGAGCGTGATTGAGGATCCGCTTGGGTCCAACCATCGTGGATTGATGTCGCGCTTCGCGCTGCCGGCGCGCTAAGCGCGCCTTTTCCTAGCGCTCGGGCACCACATTCAGGGCCGGCTTCGCATCGTCAGCATCTTTGGCTAGGTCCGCAGCAAGGTCGGTCGAAAGATCGGATGAAAGATCGTCCGACAGCAACCTGGTCAGGAGTTCATCGACGTTGGGCTCTGCCGGCGCGTCAGTCGGTGCGGCGGCCTTGTCGGCGTCTGCTCCGTCCTTGTCGACCGGCTTGTCCATATCCTCGGCGGCCAGATCGGCAATCAGAGCATCAAGGTTGGCGCTGTCGTCATCGGCTGAGACTTGCGTGTCGGCATCGGGTTTTGCGTCGTCGCCGGCTGCCTCTGCCGCTGCCTCTTTGACCGCAATTGTTTCTGGGGCGTCAGCAGGGTCGGCGGTGAGATCGCTTACTAGATCATCGCCGATGGACGCTGCAATGGCGTCTTCAAGCTCTTGGGTAAGGCCTTCCTGTTCGGCTTTGGTCTCGGTTTTCGTCAGCTCTTGGCTGTCGATCTTGGGCCTCGGCGTCACCGCTTCGAGCGATCCTGGTGTGTCTGCCCCGGCTTTTGCCTCTGGCTTTGGTTCTTCTTTGGCTTCGGCTTTGGCGCTTGGCGCGTTTTTGACGACTGGCGCAGCTTGGGTTTCCGGCGCAATCTTGGTGAGTGTGGGGGTGGCCAGTGCTGCGCCAAGGGTCGCGGATTTGGCGGCTGATGCTGCGCCGTTCGCGGCAGATGTGCTGCCGATGCTCG
>JBHJIX010000110.1:0-2571 GCA_050043025.1 Cohaesibacteraceae bacterium | reverse complement strand
GGGGCTTCTTGGGGGTTTTTTCTGCTGCGGCCGCTCCGCTTTTGTCGCCGTCGCCCACGCTTTCTCCCCGGGCGCTTGCGCGCCGCGCCCGATAGGAGGGCAGAACGACCAGCACAACCGCCAGCACCAGGAGCGCCAGGGTCACTGGACGATCCCAGATAAAGCCCATGCCGTCATAAAGTTGCACAGCGCGCGAGAAGTTGTTTTCCAACAGCGGCCCCAGAATGAATCCGATCAGAAGCGGTGCCAACGGAAAGTCAGCAAAGCGTAGGATCGTTGCGATCACCCCGAAGCCGACCAGTATCAACAGTTCAGTCGCGGTGTTCTGCCCGATGTAAGCGCCCATCAGCGTGAAGAACAAAACAAATGGGATCAGATAGTTACGCGGAACTGTCAGCACCTTGGCGATGTAGGGGATCAGCGGCAGATTGAGCATCAAGAGCACAAGGTTGCCGAGATACATGGAGATGATGACCGCCCAGAAAATCTGCGGCTCATCGACCATCAGGCGTGGGCCCGGGCTGACATTGAGGGCAATCAGCGCACCCAAAAGGATGGCCGTCGTACCGGACCCGGGGATGCCGAGCGTCAGCAGTGGGACAAAGGAACCGGTACTGGCTGCGTTGTTGGCACTTTCCGGGGCGGCGATGCCTTTAATGGCACCCTTGCCGAACTCCTCCTGCTCTTCCTTCGGTGCGATGTTGCGTTCCACCGCATAGCCGAGGAACGAGGCAATGGTCGCGCCGGCACCGGGCAGAACGCCAATAAAGAAGCCCTGAATGGATTGCCGACCGATGACGGGTGCGATCTTTTTCGCTTCTTCCTTGGAGATGCGCAGATTGCTGATCTTGCCGCTGCCGCCATCGCCCGTTTTTGAACGCTTGGGATCGACGATGAGGTAAATGGCTTCCGGCAAAGCGAACATGGCCATGGCAAGCGTGATGAAGCCGAAGCCGGATTGCAGGTCCATGATGCCCATAGTGAAGCGCGGCGCGTTGAACAGCACGCCTTCTCCGACAGTTGCCATCATTAGGCCAAGCACCGTCATTAATAGCGCCTTTGTTACCTGGCCGGTGCCGGCAAAGGCCGCGATGGCGCTGAGGCCGACAACCATGAGGGCGAAGTACTCGGCGGAATGGAAAAGCAGCGCGACCGACGCGAGGGCCGGCGCGAACACCATCAAAAGAAGTGCCCCGATGGTGCCGCCGGCAAACGAGGCGATGGCGGCGGTTGTGAGCGCCTTACCGGCCATGCCCTTGCGAGCCATCGGGTAACCATCAAAACTGGTGGCAACCGTGGAAGCGACGCCGGGTGCATTGATGAGAATAGATGAGGTGGAGCCGCCAAACACCGCGCCGTAATAGACGCCGGCCAGCAGGATCAAGGCGCTGGACGGGTCGCCGATGGTGATCGCAATGGGGATCATAATGGCGATGATACTCATCGGTCCGAGGCCGGGCAGCATGCCGATGAATGTGCCAATCAAACAGCCACCGACGACCATCATAATGTTGGTGAAGGAGAAGGCCGTGGAAAGGCCGGCAAGAAGTCCTTCAATCATGGCCTCAGCCTCCCATCATGAATGCTGGCAGTGGAACAAGGAATATGCCCAGGACCACATCCACCAGATACCAGACGAAGCCGGCGGCAATGGCTGAAACTGCGACCATCAGCACATAACGGCGCTCTCCGAGCACGTAGCTGCCAATGGTAAGGAAGAGAAAGGTCGATGCCAGGAAGCCAAGCGGCCGCAAGGCGAACGCGTAAATCAACATGAGGCCGATCAGGATCAGCGCCTGACCGAATTTGTACTCATGCAGTTTGGCAAGGTTGATGTCTTCGGCTTTGTTCTTTTCCGGAGAACTTTCCAGACCGAAAAGCAAGGCCAAGGACAGCAAGATGCTGAGAACCGCCAAGACCTTTGGAAAGCTCGACGGCCACACCGCTGCGCGCCGCATGATGGGCGGAAGTGACGCATCCATGGTGAAGAAGGCCGTGTACCCGTAGGCCAGACAGACCAGTAGAACAAAAAAGGCAATCCAACGGTCTAGCGCCATTGTGACGTCCTCCCCCCTTGCAGCGTGAACCACACCCGAGTCTTGCAATCCCCGGGTGTGGTTTGGTTCTAATTCTCAGAAGACAGGCGAGCAGGTGACATGCCCGCCTCGCGTCTTAGAGGAATCCGCGCTCGCGCATCAGATCACCGATGACTTGCTCTTGAGCTTCCAGGAAGCTCTCGAAGTCGTCGCCGGAATTGTGGATGTTTACCCAGCCATTGCGCGAACGAACTTCTTCCCACTCAGAGGTGTCGTACATGGCTTCCAGAACGGCGCGGTACGCCGCCGTCTGCTCGCTGGGCAGGCCAGGAGCGGCGAAGAAACCACGCCAGTTGACGAACACGGTGTCATTGCCCTGCTCGACCATGGTCGGTGCTTCAGCATAGGTGTCGACACGCTCTTCAGCGGTCACGACTATGATGAGCACTTCGCCAGCTTTGGCGAGATCGACAGCATCGGAGAAGCAGGTGGAGACAGACTGAACCTCGCCAGACAGAAGAGCCGCCAAGGTCGG
>JBHJIX010000109.1:0-11195 GCA_050043025.1 Cohaesibacteraceae bacterium | reverse complement strand
ATGATGTCGGCCTGAAGCTTAGCCAAGCGGGTCGGCTCGCGGTGACGCGGGTGTTCGGACGCGGGTTGGTGAAGGGCATGCCACTCGTTTTGATCGTCATTTCAACGATCGGTACGGCCGCCATGCTATGGGTCGGCGGCAGCATCATGGTGCACGGGCTGCGCGACCTGGGCTGGCCTGTCGCCTATGACACGATCCATCATTGGGCGGAGCTTGGAGCTGCCGGCCTCACGACCGGCCAAGGTTTTGCCGAGTGGGCGATCACCGCAACGCTCGACGGCATTATCGGCCTTGCCTGGGGTCTGCTTCTGATACCCGTTGTGAGCCATGTTCTGGCCCCTGCCCTGAAACTGGTTCAGAGCAAGGGCTAGAGGTTCTACTCGGCTGCAGCACGCAAGATGATCAGATCATCATTGGCCGGCGCTGCCTCGGCTTCCACCTCATCGCGCTCCTTCACCCGACCGGCATAGACCAAACGGAACATTGGCGGGACGAAGTAAAACGAGACAATCGTCGACAACAGCACACCACCCGCGACCGACATGGCGAACGGCGGCCAGAAACCACCACCTGCCAGGATGAGCGGCAGGAACCCGCCGAAGGTGGTTATGGTCGTGGAGGTGATGTGCCGGCTTGACCCCATCACGACATCCACCATCGCTGCCTGCTCGCCTGCCTTCGCGGCATCGTTGTCGCGCAGTCCGGTCATTAGGATGATCGCCGCATTAATCGACACACCGATGGAGCCAATCACGCCGATAATGGCGTTGATGCCGAACGGATACTGAAAGACGGCAAGCGCCAACAGGCTCAGCCCAGCCGAAAGGCCGGAAACAATCAGCGTTACGCCCGTCAGGCGGAATGAGTTAAAGGTGAGCACAATCGCGGCAATCGACAGTGTGATGATCAGACCGAGCGAGGCGAACAGGTTCCCGAGCGTATCGGCACGCGCGTCGCTGTCGCCACCATACTCCAGCCGATAACCCGGCGGCAGGGCGAAACCGGTCTCATCAAGGGCAAGCTGCACATCATCCAGTGCTTCCTGCGGCAGCACACCGCGCAGAATGAAGGCTTGCACGGTGTTCACCCGTTCGCCATTGCGGCGCGTGATGGTGCCGGCCGCGGGCTCCAATTCCATGGTGGCGATAGCCGACAGGGGCAATCCGGGCCATTGGCCATTGGCGGCGCGCGCAGCGCTGCCCGGTGAGAGGAGCGGAAGATCGACGATGCGTTCCAGGCTGGCCCGCTCGCCATCGCCATAGCGCACGCGAATGGGAAGTTGTTCGGTGCCTTCGACAAGCACACCACCTGTCACACCTTCCAGCCCGGCGTGGAGCTGGCGCGCCACATTGGTGAGGTCTAATCCAAGGCGGCGCGCCTCGGCTTCATCCACATGGATGACGGCCTTGGGTGCTCCAGCGGTAACCGTGCTTCGGGCAAGCGTGACCATGTCGAGGTCCGACATCAGACGGCGGGCTTCGTCACCAACCTCGCGCAGGACGGCAAGATCCTGTCCGACCACGCGCAGTTCGACCGGTGCTGCGACCGGCGGCCCCTGAACAAGACCGCGAACGAGCAACTGCGCACCGGCTGTTGAGGCGGTAAGATCGCGCTGGAGAGCGGTGACGATCTCTTCGGTCGCTTCTGGTGACGAGGTTGTTACAAGAGCCTGCGCATAGGAGGGCGCGTTCTCGCGTCCACCCAAAATGTTGTAGTAAAAGGCTGGTGCTGAGCGACCGGCGACCCAGACAAGGCTGGTGACGCGCTCATCGGCGCGCAAAAGGGCATCCAGACGCTCAACCTCTTCGGTCGTCGCTGACAAGGCCGTGCCTGGCGCCATATCGAGCTCGATGTAGAACTGATCGCGATCGACGCCAGGGAAGAACTGCGCGGTTAAGCTCGGCATGCTCAAGAAACCGATCACCGGCAGAACAAGCGCCAGCGCAATGGAACGAACCGGATTTGCGACCGACCAGGCCAGCGTTGCGCGGAAGGGCTTGGCAATCCACGACAGATGCAAGCCACCATTGTTGGCATCGGTGCGCAGCGTGAGGCCCGCGATGGCAGGGGTGATTGTCATGGCCACGAGGAAGGACCAGACAAGCATGGTCACCACGGCGATCGCGATGGCGCCGACAAAGTCACCGGCTGCGCCAGGGAGCAGGATGAGCGGCGTGAAGGAAAGTGCCGTCGTCACCGTCGATGCGAGGAGTGGCGCGAACAGGCGACGCACGGAGCGGTAGACGGCTTCCAACCGGCTCAGGCCCTCACGAAGCCTGGCGCCAATTTCATCGGTCATCACGATGCCAGCGTCGACCAAAAGACCGAGCGCCACGATGAGACCGGTCACCGACATCTGATGGATCGGCAGGCCCATGAAGTTCATCGTCGCCACCGAGGCAAGCGTCACCACCGGCAGGATCACTGCCACGATCAGCGCCGAGCGAATACCAAGGGTGATGAGAAGCACGCCGACAACCAGACTAACACCGATTGCCATGTTGATGCCGACTTCGGTCAGTCGCTCGGCGGTGTAACGGCTCTGGTCGAAGACCATGTCGAGGGAAAGCGAGTCCGGCAGTACTGCCTGATAGGTGGCGAGGGCCTCTTTCAGAAATCCAGCCCAGACTCCGACCTGAAGGCCTTCTTCCAGCTTTGCGGCAATCAAGATAGCAGGGCGACCATTGTAGATGGCAAGCTCGCTAACGGGCTCACGGGCGCCACGCGAAATGGTGGCAATATCGGCAAGGCGGGTTGCCTGCCCGGCGCTGCCCTCCCGCACGACGACCTCGCGCAGGCGGTCAAGCGCTTCGACTTCGCCGTCAATGTTGATGAGAAAATCGGCCGTCTCACCACGCACTCGGCCTGCGTCGCTGCGGCTGTCAGCCGCCTGGATGGAAGCGGAGATACTGGCAGCGGAAAGGCCAAGCGAGGTTGCCCGCAACGGATCAATCTCAACCAGCACTTCCTCTTCGGGAATACCGAAAAGATCGACCAGTTGAGTGCCTGGAACCGAGCGCATGTCCTGCGCGAAGTCCTCAGCGTAGCGCGCCATAATGGTGGGGGATACGCTGTGCTCGGGCGCACTAAGCGCAAAGATCGCGGCATAGGCGCCGGCGCCATCGGTGTTGAATTGGGACTCCTGAACGCCGTCGGGAAGCGTTGGCGACAGGTCGGACAGACCATCGCGGATTTCGGTCCAGACTTCTTCGATCCTGCTATCGGGCGTTGTCGGTGCCAACTCGACCGTCACGATGGACATGCCGGTTGAGGAGGCTGACTCGATAACATCGACTTCTGAGATTTCCAGAAGCATGTCTTCGATTTCGGTCGTCACCAGCGTTTCGACGCGCTCCGGATCAGCACCAGGAAACGGCGTCTCGACGGTGCCGAACAGGTTGGTGATCGTCGGGTCTTCCTGGCGACCGATGGCCGTGAGAGCGGAGAGCCCGGCCGCAATAACGACAAGCAGCATGAGCGCAACAAGGCGCGGCTGGCGGAAGGTGAGCGTCTCCATTATTCGGCTCCTTCAGCCGTCGGGTTGCCGTCCATCCAGTCAACGGTCTGACCGGGCACGATGCGGTGCACGCCTTCGGTGACGATCAGCGATCCGGACTGCAACGTGCCCTGCACATAGGCCCAGTCCTGATTGGCATGGATCACCTCAACGGCTTCTGACCCGACGGTGTGGTGTGTACCGTCCTCGGTCGGGCGCAGTGTCGATACCGTCCAAAGACCGCGAACACCTTCTTGAAGCGCGCCGAGCGGCACGCGCATACCCGGCTGCTCAACCGTCTGCCAGAGGCGCAGCGTCCCCGCCTCAAGGATGGCAGGCGCTTCGCTCTGCAAAGTCAGAAGAATGGTCCTGGTGCGGCTCAGCGGATCGAGGTCAGGACGGATCGCCGAGACGATTGCGGGAAACAGAGTGCCGGCAATCTCGACGTCGTAGGCGTCGCCAAGGCGCATATCCCCGGCCAGCGTCGGGTCGATGCCAACGCGGAACACCGGCCGTGTCTGTTCTAAGACGGTCACGATGGGGTTGCCGGCTGCGACCGTCGTTCCCTGGTCGGCCAAGCGCTCTGACACGGTGCCAGAAAAGGGTGCCTCGATCACAGACTGGTCAAGCTGAATATCGACCTGCACCAGCGCAGCATCGATCTCGGCAAGGCGCGCATTCAACTCGGCAAGACCCAACCGTGCCTGGTCGAGTGTCTGCGTGGACGCGAAGCCGCGCTCCTGAAGTTCGGCGCTACGCTCCGTCGTCAGCCGTGCCAGTTCAGCCTGCGCTTCAATCGCTTCCCGGTTGGCTTCCAGACGGGATTTTTCAGCATTCAGCAGCCGCTGATCGAGGCGCCCAAGGGGCTGGCCTTCTTCGACCAGATCGCCCTCATCTACCAAGATCTCCGTCACCAGCCCCGGGCGTTCAAAGGCGATACGCGTTGATTGACCGGCCTCGATTTGACCGATGAAGGAGCGCACAATGCGAAACGATGTATCCCGCTGCACTTCAATGGCAGCGACCTCAACCAAAGGAGCGGCATTGGGCGCGACCGTGGCCGCTGCTCGCTCAGCGATCAGGCTCGTTCCCTGCAGTATGGTGCCCACAGAAAGGCCCACGATCGCAGTGGTGATCAGAAAGGTCCCAACGCGCCCCGCCCAGCGCCGGGCCCTGGATGGCTTTTTGGCTTTTCGGCCCGGTTCACGTCCTTTTGTTTGGCGGGTATTAGGGGAAGATGATGAAACCATGGGAGGATTCCTCGGGTCGAAAAAATGGGAACGTGAGGCGTCTTTGGCTGGACGTTGATGACTTGTAAGTGATACTTACTTACATCAGATATGGATCACGTGAAACCCAAAAAAAATCGGGTGACGCCTGAGGAACACGAGAATGAACATGATTGAACCGAAGGCCGGCTACCATCATGGGGATCTGCGCGCGCAGCTTGTCGAAGCTGTTCGTGGGCTGATCGAACGCGACGGGCCGGATGATTTTTCGGTGGCTGAAGCAAGCCGGCTTGCCGGCGTTTCCAGCGGCGCACCCTACAAACACTTCAAGGACCGCGATGCGATCCTGAAAGCCGTTGCACTGGGTGGCCTACAGCGCTTGGGCGAGCGAATGGCTGCCGCCTCCGACAGCCGGACCTATGGAACACAAGAAGCCATCGATGCCATCGGCCTGGCCTATGTTCAGTTCGCTTTGGATGAGCCGGCCATCTTCCGCATGATGTTTGGGATGAAACGCAAATGTGGGCCGGACGAGAATCTAGAGGCTACTGGCATGTCCGCCTACAGCGTCCTGATCGGCAATGTGGCCGCCTATCGTGGCCTTGGCGCGGATGCCCCGATCGTGCAACGCGACAGCCACATTCTGTGGACCATCGTGCATGGCCACGCGACGCTGCGCATTGACGGCATGGCCAAAGCCGGAACCGAAGCCACAACCGACGAAGAACTGATTATGGATGCCGGGCGCCGGGTGTTGGCGCCGCTTTCCAGCTAGACGCCCAATCCATTGGCATGATGGGCCATGTGATCGCCCATGAAACTGGCAATGAAATAGTAGGAATGATCATAGCCCTCACGCATGTTGAGCGTGAATGGTTGGCCAGCTGCCTCGCAAGCGTCGGCAAACAGGTGCGACTTCAATTGCTCGTCGAGGAACTGATCGGCCGTTCCCTGGTCGATCAAGATGTGGGTGTTGGATGCCGCGCCGGACACTAAGATAGTTGCATCGTGCGCCACCCAGCTTTCCTTGTTCGAACCGAGATAGGCGGTGAAGGCCTTTTGGCCCCATGGTACCTGCGTTGGCGCGACAATGGGTGAGAAGGCCGAGGCGCTCTTATAGCGACCGGGATTCTTGAAGTGCAGCGTCAGCGCACCGTGACCGCCCATGGAATGGCCAGTGATGCCCTGACGAGAAAGGTCCGCCGCCGGGAAATGCGTGCCGATCAACGACGGCAGTTCCTCGGTGACATAGGTTTCCATCTGGTAGTGATGGGCCCAGGGCTCGCGCGTGGCGTTGATGTAAAAACCTGCGCCCTGGCCAAGGTCGTAGCCTTCATCATCGGCGACATCGACGCCGCTCAGACCCTTACCGCGCGGCGAGGTGTCCGGGCAGATGACCATGATGCCATGCTCAGCGGCATAGCGCTGGTAGCCGGACTTTTCGTTCACATTGGCCCAATTGCAGGTGAGGCCGGAGAGAAACCAAAGCACTGGAACGGGGCCATCCGCCGCCTGTGGCGGGGTAAAGACAGAAAACCGCATGACGCAGTTACAGGCTTCGGACTCATGGTCGAAAACTTCGACCCGGCCGCCGAACGAGGCGAACGAACTAACGGATTTCAACTGCTTCTCCCATCCTAAAGGACAGTCCCTATCAGCTCTTTGACTGTTCGAATTGCTACATCGACCGTGATTCCAATGCCGCGCTCTTCCGCGTGTTGTTTGAGCTTCTCCCAAACACCTTCTGACCTCACTGCATCCAAAAACTCATATCCTTTCCACGTGATTTCCCAATACTGGCCATCGGACTCTGGATCGATTGACTTCTTCACCAGACCGCCTTGCTCAAGCAAATCTAGATGAAAAAGCTCTTTATCACTCAGCCTGGTTCTAAGCTGAGTGTCCGTCATTTCGTGATCCCTCCACTCATGAAAACCGATAAAAAAGTACCGATTGGGTGACTTCTCGGCATCCAAGAGAATAGACCGCACTAGATCCATGTCCCTTCTCAATTTGGAGCTCTCAAGATCAGATATGGCACCTCAAGTGCCATCAATAAAGCACCACCGAGCGGATGCTCTCGCCAGCATGCATCAGGTCGAAGCCCTTGTTGATCTCATCCAGCGGCATGGTGTGGGTGATGAGGCTGTCGATATCGATGCGGCCTTCCATGTACATGTCGACGATCTTCGGAACGTCGGTCCGACCCCTCGCCCCGCCAAAGGCCGAGCCGCGCCACACGCGCCCGGTCACTAGCTGGAAGGGGCGGGTGGAAATCTCCGCGCCGGCCGGCGCCACACCGATGATGATGCTCTCACCCCAGCCCTTGTGGCAGCACTCCAGCGCGACGCGCATCACTTCGGTGTTGCCGATGCACTCAAAGGAGTAATCGGCGCCGCCGCCTGTTAGCTCAACCAGATGGCCGGTGAGATCGCCAGACACCTCGTTCGGGTTCACATAGTCGGTCATGCCAAACTGTTCGGCGATGGCGCGCGTTGTCGGGTTGGTATCAACGCCCACGATCTGTTGCGCGCCGATGAGCTTGAGGCCCTGGATGACGGTGAGGCCGATGCCGCCGAGCCCGAAAACCACACAGCGAGAATTCGGCTCCACCTTGGCGGTGAACATGACTGCGCCACTGCCCGTCGTCCCGCCGCAGCCAATGTAGCAAATCTTGTCGAACGGCGCGTCCTTTCGAACCTTCGCCAGCGAGATTTCCGGCAACACGGAGTAATTGGAAAAGGTCGAGCAACCCATATAGTGCAGAAGCTTCTCACCCTTATAGGAGAAGCGGCTGGTGCCATCGGGCATGACGCCCTGGCCCTGGGTCGTGCGGATCTTCTGGCAGAGGTTGGTCTTCTCGTTCAGGCAGTAGTCGCACTCGCGGCATTCTGGTGTGTAGAGCGGGATCACATGGTCGCCGACTTCCACGGAGGTGACACCCGGTCCTGTTTCGACCACGACGCCGGCGCCTTCATGGCCAAGGATGGCAGGGAACGCGCCTTCTGGGTCGGCGCCGGAAAGCGTGAACTCATCGGTGTGGCAAATGCCGGTGGCTTTGATTTCGATCAGAACCTCGCCGGCCTTGGGACCGTCCAGATCCACCTCGATGACTTCCAGCGGTTTGCCCGCTTCAAAGGCCACAGCAGCACGCGTTTTCATGATCACTCTCCCCGATCTCGAGCATTTTTGCTTCTAGCCTCATGCATAGGGCTGATCGGCGGTAAGTGGCAAGGTTGCCTAAGAGTTAGATGTCGGCTTCGGGCGCCGGTCTGCTGCCTTCCTCGGTCATGGTCAGCGTCACACGGTCACCGGCAAACCAGGTGCGCCCGAACTCGATCGGGCGACCTTCCATGTCGGCGTTGACGCTGATCGTGCGAAGAATAGGCGCACCCTGTGCAATGCGAAGATGCAAGGCCAGTGTCGGGGTGGCGAGCTTGGCATTCATTCGGGTGAAACTGCGCGTGTAATCCTCAACGCCGTAGGTTTTGAAGGTCGCGGTAACTGAAACGAGCTCGCGCAACGTCTCCAAGAATCCAGGGAATCGCTCGGCGGGAAACACGCTGCGCGACATGGCGATTGGCTCGCCATCGACGAGCGACAGACCTTCATTGGCGTGCACCGGAGCGCCGAGCGGCAATTCGAGAGCTTCGGCCTCCTTTTGGTCGGCCGCGCGCGTTTCATGCAGCAGGACCTTCCGGCCCGGCGTGCGGCCAAGTGCGGTGATGCTTTGATTGAAACGCACGCGACGACCGATTGGGTAGTCGGTCGAGGATTGGGTAACGAACACGCCAGCGCCGCGCCGTGCATAGACCTGCCCAGTCTCAGCCAGAGCGGACAGCGCCCGGCGGAGCGTATGGCGGTTGACGTCGAACCTTCGGGAGAGCTCAGCCTCTGTTGGCAGTTTGTCGCCGGCAAGGTATTGGCCGGCGGCAATCTCGTGCGCCAGCGTTTCCCGGATGGATGTCCAAAGCGCCTTGCGCGGCATGGGCGCGGCCCTCCCTGAAACAAGCTGTCATGGAAATTTCACACAATCGGCCTTGCGCCGACTCGGATGTCTTCGTACTAAGTTGTCTAGTTGTATATTTATCTAGACATGTTGGCAAGATGTCGAAAAACCAAACCGAACTGACGAATGAACAACAGGCACGGCAAGCACGTCTTTCCGTCCTGGCAACCGCGCCTTCCAATCAGCTGAAGGCGCTGTGGCATCGCTGGACCGACGCCAACGGCGCGCCGGATTACACGCTGGTGCGCGCACCGGAGATCGGCACCGTGATGGTGCGGGGCCGTGCTGGAGCCGTCGGCGCTCCCTTTAACCTGGGCGAGATCACAGTCACCCGCTGTTCGGTTCAGCTGGCTAACGGGGCCGTCGGTCATGGGTATGTGCAGGGCCGCGACAAGGACACCTCGCTGGCCGCCGCGTTGATCGATGCTCTGGCCCTCGGCGATCAAGCATCGGCTCTGGATGCTAACATCATCGGGCCGCTACAGGCGGAAGTCGATGGCAAAGCGACCGTGCGGGCCGAAAAGGCCGCCGCCACGAAGGTTGAGTTTTTCACCATGGTGCGAGGAGAGGGCTGACCATGTGCGACGCTGTCTATCAGGGTGGGTTCACCAATCCACCGCAGGAGGCCGCCCACGCGTTCCGCGCCACCATGCAGGTCATGGCCAGACCCGGAACCATTGAGACCATCAAAGGTGGGCAGGCCCCTACCCCTGTTTCATCTGCGGCTGCCACGCTGCTGCTGACGCTCTGCGATCCCGACACCGGTCTTTTTCTCGCGCCGGGCCATGACAGTCAGGCGATGCGCGATTGGGTGAACTTTCACACCAATGCACCTTTGGTTTCTGCAGAGGAGGCGGATTTCGCTCTTGGGTCATGGCAGGCGCTCCAACCGCTCAGTGCCTACAAAGTTGGGGTGCCGGCCTACCCGGACCGTGCGGCCACTCTGATTGTCGAGATGGGCAGCCTGACGGCATCCGGCTCCAAGCTGAGCGGCCCCGGCATCAAGGAAAGTGGTGCCCTTAACCTACCAGAGGTCGCAGCGTTCCAAGCCAATCGGACGCTCTTTCCGCTTGGGTTCGACTGTTTCTTCACCGCCGGTGATCAGATCGCCGCCCTGCCCCGTTCCACGCGCGTTGAGGAGGCTGCCTGATGTATGTTGCTGTGAAAGGTGGCGAGCGCGCCATCGACAATGCCCATCAATGGCTGGCCGAGGAGCGGCGAGGCGATACAAGCATCGCCGAGCTGTCGATTGCCCAGATCCGCGAGCAGCTTGCGCTTGCCGTCAATAGGGTGATGGCCGAAGGCTCGCTCTATGCCCCCGATCTTGCCGCGCTCGCGATCAAACAGGCGCGCGGCGACATGATTGAGGCGGTGTTCCTCATCCGCGCGTTCCGCACGACCTTGCCGCGCTTTGGCGCGAGCACACCGATTGATACCGGCAGCATGGCCTGCGACCGGCGGATCTCGGCGACCTTCAAGGATGTGCCGGGTGGCCAGGTGCTTGGCCCGACGTTTGATTACACCCATCGGCTGATCGATTTTACACTAGCCGCTGATGGAAAGGCGCCCGATGCAGCGCGCGGCAAGGCCCGCACCGAGCCAACCCCGCATGTGACGGAGTTCCTCGACAAGGAAGGCCTCATTCAAGAGGAAGCCGATAGTTTTGAGACGCCGCGCGATCTAACACGAGAGCCGCTGGATTTTCCTGCTGACCGTCCGCTGAAACTTCAAGCCATCACCCGTGGCGATGAGGGGTTCATCCTCTCCATGGCCTATTCCACGCAGCGTGGGTACGGCCGCAACCACCCCTTTGTCGGGGAGATGCGGGTCGGCGCTGTGGATGTCGAGATGGACATTCCCGAACTTGGCTTCTCCATCACCCTCGGCGAAGTGACGGTGACCGAGTGCGAGACCGTCAACCAGTTCATGGGCTCCAAGAAGCAGCCGCCACAGTTCACCCGTGGCTACGGTTTGGTCTTCGGCCATTCGGAGCGCAAGGCGATCTCAATGGCGCTCGTCGACCGGGCAATGCGTTGGGAGGAACTGGGCGAAGACAATGTCGGCGCGCCTGCGCAGGACGATGAGTTCGTGCTCTATCACTGCGACAACGTCCAGGCGACCGGGTTCCTGGAGCACATCAAGCTGCCTCACTATGTCGACTTCCAGTCGGAGTTGGAGTTGATCCGCAAGCTGCGCGCTGACGTCGAGACGGCCCAAGAGGCCGACGAGGAAGCGCCCTTTCAGGAGGCTGCGGAATGAGCCTAGTCGCCGCCTCCCCCATCTCCGCCGCCGCCATCGCCATCTCCCCCATCTAATGTGATGTTGGTTTCAAACCAAATGGCGACCACAGTGCCTGGAAAGAGGGCCGGGATGGCCATGCGGGCTATGATCAGCGCCAGTATGGCGCCGAAAATCGCCCAGACGACACCCTCTGCCATGTGCGCGCCCCTTCAGCGGAAGA
>JBHJIX010000108.1:0-3791 GCA_050043025.1 Cohaesibacteraceae bacterium | reverse complement strand
CGGGTTCGGCACCGTGGGGTGCGGCAACATCGGATTGGGAAGCATGGGGTTGGGCAGCAGGGGGTTCTGGGCAGCGCCGGCCGACGTCATGGCGGCGAGCGCCAGACAGGCCAAGGCCGTGCGGGCTAAAGTGCGCATCAGCGTTCCTGAAACTGGGGAGGACGTCCGGCGGAAACGCAGCCCGCCGGACAAGACTTTGCAGACAGTTTGGCAGGCATTTAGCCGGCCAGCACCGCAATCCGGTGGACCATGTTGTTGCCATAGCCACGCGGGTTCCAACCCGGTGTGGTGATCGGCTGTCGGCGGCCCTGCGTATCGGTTGCCTTCGCCCAAACCTCATAATAGCCGGCCTGCGGCACCTCGATGGTCGCGCGGAAATGCTGCCACGCAAAGGCGTTCACCGGTGCGTCCAGCGTCGCTTCCTGCCAGGTCTGGCCGAAGTCGATGGAGGTTTCCACCTTCGCCACCTCGCCATCGGCCCAAGCATGGCCGCGGATGTCGAACGACCGCCCGACCTGTGCACCCGTCTGCGGATTGGTGATCAGCGACTTCACCGGCATGGTGTCCATGATCACCATGTCTTCCTCCGGCACCTCGGTGCCTGGCGCCACCGGATAGGCCGGCAGGCGATAGGAATAGCCGCCCATCTTCGGACCGTCATGCACCTGATCGCGCACCCAGATCCGCGTCAGCCATTTCTGCGAGGCCGAGCCGGGATACCCCGGCACCATAAGACGCAGCGGGAAGCCATGAACCGCCGGGATATCATTGCCGTTCATCGCAAAAGCGATCAGCGCATCTTCTTCAAGCGCCTTGGCGATCGGAACACCGCGGGAGATCGGAATACGCTCCGGATCGCCGGAAAGGTGTGGGTCATTGCCGAAATGGCCGGTGTAGACGGCGCTACTGCGCACGCCAGCCCGGTTCAACACGTCACGCAGACGAACGCCGGTCCATTCCGGGCAGCCCACAGCACCGGTCGTCCACTGGTTGCCGGAGGCACCCGGCACGAAGAAGGCCCGGCCATTGCCGCCGCACTCCAGAACGAGCTGACGGGTGACGACCTCAAAATCATTGCGAAGATCATCGAGCGACAGCTCAAGATCAGTGTCGACCTCGCCATCCACGCTCAGCGTCCAACCGGAGGCATCCATGTCGAGCGCATGGAACGGAACCGCGCCATTGTTGCGCACAAACAGCCGGTTGGCAGGTGTCACGGCGTCATCGAGCAGATGCGCTGGCGATTCAGCATTGATCGGTCGCTCATTGCGGATGGTCACGCCATCCTTTTCGGCCATCACCACCATGTCGGGCTCTTGCGCGTGAGCAAGACCCACAGGGCTGTAGCCCTCCGGCATGAACCGGCCAAAAGGGATCGCCACGCCCATCATGGCTGTAAGCGCCGCGAGGCTCGTGCCCTTCAGGAACGCCCGGCGTCCTGTTTCAACAGCCGGTGATGCCTCATCGGCGCTCATCGTATCGGTATTGGAATCGGAATTGGTGCCGCGACCGACAGAATCCATCGGATCATCCTCCCGTTGAGGATGCCGCCCTTAGTGGGCAGCTTTGTTCTTTAGATGTCGCGCATACAGGATGGGAAAAAAAGCCTATGGGGGTCAAGTGACTTTGTCACAGACATGCGTCTAATCGGCTGATCACGCATGGCCCAACGACGGAGGATGCTGGAAAAGGCGCGCGCTTAGTACAGTGGAATGCGGATTTTGCCAGTGCCGGTGTAGGCGAGGAAATCGCCCGAGCCGATGCCACTGACATCACCCGACAGGCTGCGCGTCCAACCGTTCGCAAACGTGCCATCTAGGCCCAGGCCGAGGCGGGCGGAAAGCAACCCATCAAAGTCGGTGAGCGTCGTGTCGGTCTGGTCTTCAGAGGAAAGATCATACTCACCATGGGCTGAGACAGACGCGGTCCAGTCCTCTGCCACACGCAAACGCAGGCGTGGGCCCAGTGATAGACGGCCTGAATCGATGCTGTTGGCGGCCACCACCGTTGCGTCCGACAGCGTATACCCATCCTGGGTTTCGTGGGCGTAGAACACCCGCACATTCGGCTCCAGGGTCACGCCATCGGCGATGTCGTACTGGCCAGCAACGTTCAACGAAACCAACCAGCGCGAGGCGTCGGTGGAGCCGGTAGCGGTGCCGGCCCGCGTGTCATAGTCGAGCCAGGAATGAGTCAGGAAGGCATCAGCCACGATGCTGTCGGAAAGCCGGGCGCCGACATAGACGCCGGCGGTGTAGCCAGCGCCCTCGAACGCGCCATCGGTCGTGTCGAAATCAAAATCGCCACGCTCATAGCCACCCATCACACCGATCAAGACGTCATCTGTGACGAGGTAATCCACACCCGCCACACCGTTCCATGTATCGCCGGAGAAGGCATCGCCATCATAGTGGGTGAAGGTGCCGCGTACCCAGGCGTTAACGCGCACGCCATCGGGCTCGCCCACAGTAGGTTCTGGCCCCACACTTGGCATGTCACCGACCCCAAGCAGGTGAGGCGAAACCTCATCACCGTCGTCGGCAGTGGCCGCATCTGCGCCGCCGGTGGCGGCCTCGATGGCCTGCAACGCCTCTGGCGCATCATACATCGCCAAACGCGCGGCCCGTCTGTCCTGCGACGCCCGACCAAGACCAAGCACGCTCACATATGCCGACAGCGACGACCCAGCCTGGCTAAACGCGCCTTGCGTGCCGTCCCCGCCAAAGAACCGCTCGGCAATGGCATTGCCGATACCAGTTGAGATGTTCTGTGATGCCCCCTGGAACATGACATTTGAACCGGTGGCGACCTGACTGGCGGATTGCGAACCGGTGATAGGGGCTGGATCAAACGCGCCACCACCGATGGTGATAAGATCGAATGTGGTGTCGATCGTGCCATTCATCTTCTGAAGATTATTGATCGTAACCGTATAATCCACACCGTCGACAGTAAAAGTATGTTGTAAATTCGACACGCCAGATGCCGGTATTGTGCCGTCCAATTCAGAAGAAGAGCTAGCGGATCTATAGCCGCCGGTACCTACAACATAATTTGATAAAGATGAGGTTAAGTTTTCTCTGATTTGTGTATTCGAACTATCTTTGGCAAACAATCGAATAGTAAGATTAATATTCGTAGGTCGCAGAGAGAGATAAATTCGATTGGGATCGAGTCCAGGCACGCCTACAAAGACGGAAGTGGCAGAACATGTCCCCTTTGTTATATCACACAAAAATCCAAAAGTATCAGTGTTTGTGAGTGTCTGCCCAGGGGAAAGCACAGTTTGCGCCTGTGCTGTAGATGTGCCCAGGTGCAGCACCGGCCACGCCACCAAACAAATACAGGCAATGGCAAGTAATCGGCAACGTCGCACCAACAAACGGCGAGTCGCTGTACACAAACTCAACAACGCCACATACCCACGCTACTCAATCCACCGCACGTTGCGGTGTACGCAGCCACACACTTTACCTTTCGTTAAGGACAGGGCTGGCCGGAGTCGAGTCGTGAAGGCCGTAAAGGCATCCGCTGGGTAGCAAGCAAAGCACTCAGCAGTCACACTGTTGCAGCATGGCAACAATTCTCAGGGCTCAGGATGTGGTTTGAAAAGCGACGAAATGTGACGTAGGTCACCGCCTCCTTGGCCCGACCCTGCAACACTGGGCAGGTGCGGCCACATCTTTTCGGTTGATCGAAACACTTGATGAACATTGACCCTCTCGTACTTTTGACGATCCATCTAGGTCTGCAAGCCAAGCATTTCCTGTGCGCTTATGTGCTCCAAGCCC
>JBHJIX010000107.1:0-2742 GCA_050043025.1 Cohaesibacteraceae bacterium | reverse complement strand
ACGGCAAGCGACATCAGGCCCGTCGCGAGTTCCTGATCGACGAGGGACCAGCCTTGCTCGCGCACGCCCTGAAGGATTTTGCGGAACTGCGAGCGATCGGGCACCGTGCGTTCCGTCACCGGCTCAAGCGGGATGACGCGCAGCATTTCCGGCCATTGCTCTTCCGGCAGACCTGCCAGCAAGACGCGCCCCGTCGCTGTGGCGTGGGCCGGGAAGCGCCGACCAACAGTGATCCCGACGGAAATCACACGGTGGGCCTGCGTACCGCTGACATAGACCACGTCATATTTGTCCAGAATGGCGGCGGAAACACTCTCGCGTGTTTCTTCAGACAGATGCTCAATGAAGGGGCGCGCAATGTCCCAGGTGCCTTTGGAGGAGAGGACGGAGAACCCCAGTTCCAAGACCTTTGGCGTGAGGTCGAATAGCCGACCATCGGCCACCGCATAACCTTCGCGAACAAGCGTCAATAAGATGCGCCGGGCGCCGGCACGGGTGTTGCCTGTCTCAGCGGCGACCTCAGAAAGGGTCATTTTCCGGCGTGTCTGGTTGAAGGCGCGCAGCACATCAAGTCCGCGCGCCAATGAGCTCACATAATCGCGGGAGTTCGTGGCATTGTTGTCATCGACCTCGTCGGGAGAGGCCGTCATAAGACCAACGGGCGCCTCGGCGAGCTTGGACTTTTCACCAGCATCCTCAACGCTTTCGCCAGATTGTTTTGCTTTCGACTTCGCCGCCATCAACCCCTCCAGTCTCGTTGGTTCGTCTCTTGTTCCAAAGCCCCGCCAGTGACTCGGTCGGTCCTCCTAGCATACCTCCCGACAGCATGTGAGGTGAAGAAATGCGGAAAACCACTTGCACTCCTTGCCCCTTATGTGAATTATCGCACAATCGTTCGCTATGTGAACTTTTGGCAAGATGGGAGAGGTCATCATGATCAATAATAGGACGACGAAGAGGGGAATTTCGCGTCGCACCGCACTGAAGGGGTTGGCCGCGTCAACAGCTTTTGCAGCCGCGCCGTTTAGCATCGCTCGCGCACAGAGTGATGTGACATTGCGCTGGTGGTCGCCGCAAGCCGCACCGGCCCAGGTGGAAGCCTATGAGTTGCAGATTGCCAACTTCAAAGCAGCGACCGGTATCGACGTTCAGTTCGAGACCACGTCGGATGAAGGTTATGCGCCCCAGCTTGCTGCGGCCTTCTCATCTGGTGAAGTGCCGGACATCGTGACTCACCTGCCGTCTTTTGCGGTTCAGTCTTATTACGCCAACGGCCTGCTTGAGCCGTTCAACGACGTCATTGAGGCCATTGGTTCCGATGACTACTTCGCCGGCGCGAACAATGTGTACCGCGCTGCCGACGGCAATTATTGCGGTACCGGCATCGGAAACTCCGCGGCCAACATGCTATGGCTCCGCCGAGACCTGATGGAAGAAGCCGGCATCGATAGTGCGCCGGAAACATGGGATGAGTTGCGCGCTGCCGTTTCCGCCATGCAGACCGGTGGTCTGTTTGGGGCACCCCTTCCTTATGGGCGCAACTCCATGACCTCGCTGATCTTTATCGGCTTCATCCATCAGGCCGGTGGCCAGGTCTTCTCGCCGGACCTTGAGGTTGCTATCGACAATGAAGGCACCCGCAACGCGCTGGAATTCTACCGCGAGATGCGTGAGTTCTGCCCACCCGGTGCTACCAACTACTCCTGGGGCGAAAGCCTGACGTCGTTTGTGTCAGGCGCCACCGCAACCGGCATCTACACCGGCCGTGTCCTGGCCAACGTTAATGCACAGAACCCGGGCATCGCCGACCATGTGACGTGTGTGCGTTATCCGCGCATCTCCACAGATGTGGCGCCCTGGACCTTCAACGACTTCCCGTCGGTCTTCATCCCGGCGCAGTCGCAGAACATCGATGCGGCCAAGCAATTTGCCGCCTTCCTGTTCGATCCGGAAGGTTACATCAAACAGTTGCACGCAGCACCAGGCCACGTTCTGCCTGTGCTTCAGTCGATCAACAACAATCCGATGTATCAGGACAACGATATCATCCAGAGCTACTCTGACGAAGTGGCGCTGATGGCTGAATCGGCCGCTGGTGGTTTCAATCTTGGCTATGAAAGCGCCGAACATCAGTCGAATGAAAAAGCTGGTGAGATTATCGGATCAAATGTGATCTCCGAACTGGTTCAGAAGGTGGTGATCAACGGCGACAATGTTGACACGGCGTTGAGCGATGCTTCGAAGGACATCGAAGCATTTGTCACCGGCTAACGCCTCGATCCAACACACCAAGGTTTTGACCGCCCCTTGCGCGTGAGCGTGAGGGGCGGTGGACCCTTCTGAAAGCGAATTATGGCCACCACCTCCGGAACACTTCTCGAACGGCGCTACGCCATGCTCGGCGTGATGCTGATCGCGCCGACGGTTGTCGTGTTTTGCGCGGTCATCGTTTATCCGCTGCTCTCGGCCATCTACCTGTCATTCTTTTCCATCTTCACACCGACCTTACAGGGCGATTTCGTCGGCCTGGGCAATTATGCTGAACTGCTGGCGACAGGCACCTTCTGGTCTTCACTCGCAACCACGCTGATCTGGACGATCGGCACGCTGTCCCTGCAAATCCTGTTCGGTGTCGGCATGGCACTGGTGCTGCATCAGAACATGTGGTTCCGCAGTCTGGCTCGCTCGCTGATCCTTTTTCCCTACTTCATCTCCACCGTTGTGGCCGTGCTCGTATGGAAA
>JBHJIX010000106.1:0-47685 GCA_050043025.1 Cohaesibacteraceae bacterium | reverse complement strand
TTGTTAGCTTGTCGCCCTCGACATCGTAGACGCGAATGTTCGCTTGCTCGGTGTCGTTGATAAATAGTCGATCTTCCGTGGGGCAGAAGCAAACGCCGTTGGGCATCGTGAACGTGTAGCGATCAACGACGAGTTCCGGCTCGTCGCCCGGTCGATGGTTCGGTGGCAGACGAAACACACCTTGCCAACCTAGGTCACGAGGCCGCTCCACGCCAACTCCTGGCATGCGCCCGTACCAGGGATCGGTAAACCAGATTGATCCATCGGATTTGACACATAGGTCATTTGGCGAGTTGAGTTCGCGTCCTTCGAAATGGCTAGCGAGCACCGTTCGCGTGCCGTCGGGTGCAAACTTTGCCACGCTCGATGTTGCGTGTTCGCACACCAGCAGGTTCAGCCCGGCATCGTAGGTCATGCCGTTGCCCTTGTTTGACGGTCGCATCTCCTCTCGCACGCCGGATCGGTCAAGACGGCGCCGGACATCGCCAGGCATATCTGAGAACAGAAGATACTGGTCCACCGGATGCCAGATGGGTCCTTCGGTGAAGGTGAAACCCGACCCGACTTGTCGAACCGGCGCGTGCTCGTCAATCAGCCCGGAGAAGGCCGGGTCCAGCGCTTCATGCGTCATAACGGCTAGTCTCCGGCTGTTACATTGGGAACCAGTCTCGGCGCGGGACGGACTGAGTCACTGGACCGGGGATCGCCATATCCAGGCGCCCTACGACCTGGCCGTTCTCGATTTTTGCTGGCTTGTCATGCACCGGCAGGAGGTACTTCGCGCCGGAGTACATGAGCTTGCGGATTTGAGCCTTCTCATCGCGTTTTGAGCCGCCATGGTTGCCCGTGACCTGGTATTCCTCAGGACCGAAGGAGCGCATGGGATTGATGATCTGATCGTTGAAATCATAGATCACATCGCCGCACAGTGTTGCGCGCCCGTCGGCTGTGTCGACATGCACATTCATGGAGCCTTCGGTGTGCGCTCCCGCGGCTTCCAGATAGACGCCGGGGATCAGTTCCACGGGGCCAGAAATCTCTAGGTCTTCCAATCTCAGGGCGCCCGGTGTGTGGAGGCGCTCGACCAGGTGCATGATATCGGGCTTGGGGTACTGCGGATGCATGAGCCCGGAGACGGAGTATTCGAGCTCACGCCGATTGATCACCACGGTGGTGTTCATCGAGAAATGGTCGTCTTTACCGGCATGGTCGATGTGGAGGTGCGTGTGCAGCACGTAGCGCACATCGCTCATCTTCACGCCGTGATTGGAAAGCTGTTTCTCGATCATGTTTTCATGGAACTGCAGACCGCGCATGCCCAGCGTTTCCATGATCGCGTTGTCGCGATAGCCGGTGTCTACGACGATGGGGAACTGCCCACCAAGGATCAGGAAGCCGTAGACCGGGACACGGCGCGTGCGACCGCAATCGCGCCCGAGGACAAGAAAGCTCGACTCCAGTTCGATGTCGCCATAGTCCAGCACTTTGATCTCAAGAGCCATGGTTTCGTCCCTCCGGTAATGGCGCTGGTGGACCAGCGCGCTCTGGTTCTGTTTGTTGGTATTGAAGGATCACGGGGCGCATCAGGCGGCCCCCTTGGAAAAGGTCAGTATTTCCTCAGCCAGCCCGTTGGCGGATGCGCCGTCGCCGAGCCGGTCCAGCATCGGCATAATGGCGCTCATGGCTGCGGTTTCGGGACGATAGTCAGGGTCGGATGCCAACGGCGACAGCCAGAGCACGGCCCAGGACAGGCCTTGCAGTTTGGTCACGGCGCTCGTCAGCGCTTCAGGCCCGCCGCGTTCCAGCCCGTCCGACACGATGATGGTCAGTGCTCCGCGGGCAAAAGATGCGAAACGCGGCACCGACAGGAAAACCGCCAGCGCTTCACCAAGCCGTGTGCCGCCATCCCAGTCGGCTACCAGTCCGGACGCCGACGCCAGCGCTTGATCACGATTGCGATGGCGCAGAGCGCGCGTGACGCGCGTGAGGCGGGTCCCCAGTGTGTAGACCTCAACCCGCTCGCCGGCTTGTACCAACGCATGGGCAAGGTGCAGGCGACTGTCTGTGCCGGTTTTCATGGAGCCGGACACATCGATCAACATAAGCACGCGGCGCTGTCTATGCCGGCGGGTACGGGTTGGAAGAACGCTTATCTCGCCATCGCGGCGAAGCATGTCGCGAAACGCGCGCCGCGCATCGGATAGCTTGCCTTTGCCGGAACGTGTGCGTCGCGACATGCGCCGGGGAAGGGCATTTTGTGCGTGACGCCGGAAGTGGCGGACAGCATCCTCTGCGGTGTCGGCATCTAACGATCTGGCGTTGAGCCGTTCGGTCTGCGTTGCCTCTTCGCCGGAAGGTTCCTCTTCATCGGCGTCGGGCAGGACTTCGAAATCACCCGCGTCGTAGGCGTTGGGCATATCCTCTGGAGAGCCCTCGGCGGGGGCAGCGAAGCTGCGCCCGAGGAAGATGCTGTCGAAAATCGCGTCGAACTCTTCACGACGCTCCGGTGTTGGACCGAACACAGCCACAGCGGCATTGCGAATGTCGGCGAGGGCATTGGGGCCAAGCGCGCTGATCGCCGCAAGGAAGGTTTGGGTTTGTTCGGGTGCCGCCGGAAACCCGCCGGCACGCAAAGCTGTGGCAAACTGCAAGAATGGAGCGGCCGCCTGGGGAACAGCTGGAACGGATGGGAAGGTGACAATCTCGCTCACGATGCCACCCGTTCGAGCATCGCATCGACCTGCGGGGCCATATAGGCGAGATCATCCTGATCCTTCAGCACCACGCCGATGGCACGGGCAAAGGCCTGCGGCCATGGGGATCCCTGCCCATGAAGCAGCGTGGCAGCTTGCGCCCATTCAACTGTTTCGGCGACGCCGGGAGGTTTTGCGAGCGGCTGCTCGCGTAGCCGTCCAACGGCGGCAACGACCTTTCGAGCGGTCTCCTGAGCAACGGAAGATCCACGCATCATCACAATGGCGGCTTCAAGCGCTGGGTCGGGATAGTCTATCCAATGGTAGACGCACCGGCGGCGTAGTGCCTCGTGCAACTCGCGGGTGCGATTGGAGGTTAGGATCACAACCGGCGGTTCCGGCGCGCGCATTGTTCCTCGCTCTGGAATGGAGAGCGTGAAGTCGGAGAGGAACTCCAAAAGGAAGGCTTCAAACTCGTGATCGGCGCGGTCGATCTCGTCGATCAAAAGCACACGCTCGCGCGGCTCTTCCAAGGCCTGGAGCACCGGGCGGGCGATCAGGTACTCATCGCTGTAAAGGTTGACGTAGTTGTCGCCTGCCTGGCGGATGGCGAGCATCTGGCGGGGGAAGTTCCACTCATACATCGCCGCTGAGGCGTCGATGCCCTCTTAGCATTGCAGGCGAACAAGCTCGCGTCCCAGAATAGAGGCCAGCGCCTTGGCGCTTTCCGTTTTGCCGACGCCAGGTGCGCCTTCGAGAAGCAATGGCTTTTGGAGGGAGAGTGCCAGAAAGGTCGCGGTCGCCAGCGCATCAGACGCGATGTACTGCGCATCGCGCAGCGCCGTCGCCAACGCGGGCGGGCTATCAAGTCCCGTTGGGAGCTGGCGGCCCGTCATCGTCAGACTGCCTGCCGTGCAAGGTTTTGGCGCGGTTTTGCGCCGCCGTTAGCCTGGAGACCGCGCAGCACCTTTTCTGGTGTCACGGGCAGTTCGTAGAGCCGCACGCCAACGGCAGCGTAGATCGCATTCACAACAGCTGGGAGTACGGGGTTGGCACACATTTCGCCTGGCCCTTTTCCGCCATATGGTCCGTCTGGCGCGGGCCGTTCGAGCACCGAAATGTGGTGCGGAGCGAGGTCGCCGGGCCCTGGCATCAGGTAGCTGTTGAAATCGACCGGGCCGTGCTCGCGCTGCGGGTAGTAAGGCTCGGTGGTTTCCCAGGCTGCGTGGCTCATGCCCATCCAGGCCCCGCCGCGAAGCTGCTGCTCCACCATTCCGGGGTTAAGCGCGCGGCCCACTTCGTAAGCTGATTGCATGTCGGTGATAGCGACCTCACCGGTCTAATAGTCTACCTCGACCTCAACAAGCATGGCGGCATGGGCAAAGGTGGTGACAGGCGACATTTCACCGGTGTCGGGATCGACCTCCGACAGCGGAATCAGAAAGATGCCGCGCCCTGCAATCGTGCGGCCTTGCTTGAACTGTGCAGCTTGAGCTGCCGCCATTGTGGTTATGGAGCGTGAAGGCGCGCCTTTCACATGGATGTTGCCTTGCCCATCGGTCATCAGGTCACCGGGATCAACTTCCAGTTCCTCGGCAGCGGCTTCCAACATCACAGACCGAGCTTCAAGCGAAGCTTGGATGACGGCATTGCCCATGCGGTGGGTGCCACGGCTGGCAAACGAGCCCATGTCATGCGGGCCGGTGTCGCTATCGGCTGTATCAACATAGACATCCGCGAGCGGCACGCCGAGCGTTTCGGCAGCGATCTGCCGCGTGACCGACTTCATGCCCTGGCCGAGGTCGATGGCCGACAAAGCCACTGTGAACTTGCCATCCGGGTTGGAGTGGACGAGGGCCTGTGAGGGGTCTCCGCCCAAATTCATGCCGATGGGGTAGTTGATGGCCGAAAATCCACGGCCGGTGTGAATGGCCATCAGCGCCTCCTGAAACCTGAGATGGAGGAAAAGCGGGTGGGTGGACGCCGCTTTGGCGAGCTCGCTGTTGGGGCGGGTGAGGGGCTTTGCACCTGAGGTGTCGGCGCCTGAGGCGCCGGCGTCACTGGAGCCGGTGATGCAGGTTGTGGGATTGGTTGCGGCGTTTGTGGCAGCGACGCGGGAGTTGGTGTTGTGGTTGATGGAACGCTACCTGTTGTGGCACTTCCACCGCCTTTCTTGGCGTACGACCAACCCTCAAAGCCTTCGACGCGGCCATTCTCATCGGTGGCGGTGAAGGCAGGCAATTGCCCGCGTTCGCCGCCGCCGTCTTTCATGGAGGACGCGGCCTTTGACTCCGGTTTGATGGTAACGCCGGCCTTCTCAGCGACCACCTGGCAGCATTCGATGAACGCGCAGTTCTTGGCCGTGCGCCGATGGGCTTTCATGTCGCCATCGCGGTAGGCATTGAGGATACGCAAGTCGATAGGGTTCATCCCCAGCGTGTCGGCGATCTGGTCCATATGCGCTTCGATGGAGAAATCGACACCGGTCACCCCGAAGCCACGCATGGCCGTCGCTGGGGTTCGGTTGGTGTAGACGCAATAGACGTCGGCGGAGACGTTGGGGATGGTGTAGGGGCCGGGCAGATGCCCAACGCATTTGATGACCGCGTAGGAGGTCAGGCGGGTGTACGCGCCGGCGTCGAAGTAGCCGGTGAACTTGCGAGCGACGATCCGGCCATCGTTCATCACACCATCGGTGATGTACCAGCGTTCGGCGCCGCGCGGAGCACCGACCTGCATCTCTTCTTCGCGGTCCCATTGCGATTTGCAGGGCTTGCCGGTGAGCACCGTTCCAAGAATGGCAAGCGGCTCGTGGATGGAATCCACCTTGCCGCCGAAACCGCCGCCCACTGTGCCGCCTATGAAGTGCAGCCGCGAGGAGGGCATGTTGAGCACCTTGGCCGCTGTGCCGAGGGAGAAGAAGAGTCCTTGGGTGCCGCTGTAGCAGACATAGCGGCCGTTTTGCTCTGGCGCTGCGATGGCTCCGCATGTCTCCATCGGGGCCTGCTCAATGGGTGACATCTGATGGCGCGTTTCGATGACATGATCAGCGGACTTCAGAGCCGTTTCCACATCGCCGTAGCGCAGCTTTTGATGGTTGTACTTGCCGTGATAGACAAAGGCATTGCCGGGATAGACGTCACACACTGTCGGCGCGCCTGGCTTCAGGGCTTCTTCGGGATCGAGAACGTGGGGCAGGACCTCATAGTCGACCTGCACGGCTTTAACCGCTGCACGCGCCTGCGCCTCCGTCAGAGCGACGACCGCGACCACCGGTTCGCCGACATAGGCAACCTTTTTGTCCGACAAGACCGGTTCATCGTCGAGCCCAAAGTCTAGCAGCGACAGCAGTGTGTTCATGTTCGCTGGCACGTCATCGGAGGTGATGATGCGCACCACGCCGGGCATGCCCTGCGCCGCCGACGTATCGATCCGCCGGATGCGCGCGTGGTGATGCGGCGAGCGCACGTAGCGCATATGCAACAAGCCTTCGAACAGGTGATCATCGTAAAACGGTGATCGACCCGTCACATGGCCTTCAATGTCCTGCCGGCGAACCGGCTTGCCGATTTCATTCAGGTTCTCGTCGCGCTCATCGGCGAACAGGTCCTTGCGGAACTCAATCTGTGGGTTTTGCAGGCCGAGGATGCCCTTGCTTGCAGGCATGTTGGACATGTCGTTCACAGTGCTGCCCTCCCAGCACTGCCGTAGCTGCCGTTTGCAACCGCCATGATTGCTTCGATGATTGGCTCATATCCGGTGCACCGGCATAGGTTTCCGGAGATTGCCTCGATCACCTCGTCAAGGCTGGGGTTGGGATTGGCATCAAGCAGCACGCGTGCAGCGACCAGCATACCGGGCGTGCAATAGCCGCACTGCGCAGCAAAATGGTCCATGAATGCCTCTTGCAGCGGGTCGAGGGTGGCGCCATTGGCAAGACCTGCAACGGTTCCCACGGACCGACCTTCGACGCTTTCTGCAAGCGTGAGGCAGGAGAGGTGTGGCTCCCCGTCCACGGTGACCGTACATGCGCCACACGTGCCTTGGCCGCATCCATACTTTGGCGTCAGATCGCCGACACCGCGCCGCAGGAACTCAAGCAAGTTCTGGCCCGGATCGGCGAAGGCTGCTGTCTCAACGCCATTGTGCGTAAAGCTGACAGGCTTCTTGGCCATCAGCGGCCTCCCATCGATGTGAGCAGTCGTTTGAGGTGCACGCCGGCCACCTCCTTGCGATACCAACTGGTCGCGATGGCATCGGTTGGCGGGTTCAGCCCCTCCGTGGCAACTTGGGCAGCGCGTTCGATGGCAGCGGTATCAAGCGTCCCGCCTTCAAGCGCACGTTCAACGGCAACACTTCGCGTCGGCGCTGGACCCATAGCGCCCCAGGCTACACGCGCACCTTGGATGCGGCCTGCCGATTGCGGGGTATGGACGGCGATCGACATTACCGACACGCCCTTGGGTTTCACACGGCTCACTTTCAGGAAGCCAAACGCGCCTGCTTGAGGACGAGAAAGTTCAATGGCGCTGATGAGTGTCGGCGAACGCTCACGGTCGCGCAGGATGTCATCAAGAGCGCGCCCGGGACCGGACGATCCCCCTGCAAGCGTCACTTGCGCGCCCAGGGCAAGCAACGCGACGGCGAAATCGCCATAGGGATGGGGCGCAAAGATGTTGCCGCCGACCGTGCCCATTGCGCGCACTTGGGGTCCCCCGATTTGGCGCGCGACTGGGTGAAGAAAAGCAAGATCGGCTTCGGCGAGCACTTGTGCCATCGTGACACCGGCGCCCAGCCGAATGCGATCGCCGCTGATGCGTACCTCTCGCAGGGCCGGGTCCATCGTTCGGACCAAGCGCGCTGGGCCCTCGCCGGCGTTGACATCGCGCATCAGGACGGTTCCACCGCCAAGATAAACCGCGTCGCCGCTGATCTGACCACCGACCACTTGGCGCGCAGCGTCGGCGAGTGTTGCCACGGTTTCAACCTGTGTCATGCCGCCAGCCCCATGTGTTCTTTGATCGCGTCGAAGCCGCCCTGATAGACGCCTTCGGCGACCAGTTCTTTGAGTTCGTTTTCGCGGCCTGGAGGCGTGTCGAAGCGGCTCTCCCAATGCCAGAATGTCTGGTCACCATCGGTGACGGGCAACAGCCGCACATGGGCGACGTAGTTGAGGAGCGGGATGGGTGTGTCTTCCAGGCAGTACGTGAAAGCCATATCGACATCCGACAGCGTCAGCAGTCGTTCGCGCAGCTCCGATCCGTCAGCCAATGTGAAGCGACGCACGCAGCCGACCTTGTCGGAGGGCAGGTTGCGTTCAATCGCACTGGTCGCAACAGCTGGGTGCCATTGGTCGTGCCCATTGAAGTCGCGCAAGACTTCCCACACCGCTTCCACGGAAGCGTCGATAATCGTGCTTTTGACGACCTTCACCATCGTATGCCCTCAGACCGCCAATTGCCGTTTGAGAGCGGAGAAGCCGCCTTGGAACACGTCATTGCCGATGCTGTTGATCAAGCCTTCGGCGTCTTCCTCGGCGCATTCGAACTCAGCGCTCCACTCGATGAAACAGCGGTCGTCGTCCGTGATCGGTGTCAGCCGCAGCGTCGCGATGTAGTCGGTGAGCGGCATCGGGCTTTCGAGGATCGAGTAGGTGTAGAACATGTCATAGTCAGACAGACCCAGCAGTTGCTCACGTAGCCGGTCGCCATTTTGCAGGTGGAAGTCGCGCACGCAGCCGATCTTGTCGGCAGGTTCAGCATTTTCGATGCGGCTGTCGCGAATGGCTGGATGCCAGCGCGGCAGTCCATTGAAATCGCGGACCCGCTCCCAGACCCGGGCGGCTGGGGCATCGATCACCGAGGAGGTGTAGACACGGGCCATGGGTTATTTGCCCCCCTCTTTGCTCGAACCCTTGCCGCTGCCGCCCGATCCGCCGGATTTCTTTGCAGCCTCGTTGGCGATGCGCTGCATGTCCGATGCTTCGCGGATCATGCCGCCCTGTTTGGAGAGGTTGGCGCCGTCGATACCGATGTCGGCAAGGAGGTTGTCGATCAGTGGGGCCTGGACGCGGTAGCGCAGGGCTGAGTTGATAACCTCGTCGGTCGGCGATCCATCCGACCCCGAGCCGCTTCCCCCAACGCCGCCGCCATCAAGCTGCATGATGCGGATGTCCTGGATTTTCTCCAGTGGCTTGACGCTCGCAGCGACAATACCCTCGACATGCTCCAGCATCTTGCGGCGGAAGAGCGAGGCGCGTGCCGGGTCGGTGAGCACGTTCTCGGCTTCGTTGATGAGGCGTTGCGCTTCGGCCTCCACGGTGGCACGCAGCTTTTCGGCTTCCGCCATGTGCTTGGCCTCGGCAGCGGCTTTCTCGGCCATAAGAACATCGATCGATTTGCGCCGTTCTGCAGCTTCGGTTTCCCTAACCGTTTGAACCTTCTCTTCGGCCTCGGCAGCGCGTGCCCTAGCAGCTTCGGCCTCCGCCCGTGCAGCGCTCTCCTCAAGCGACTTCTGGTAGAGCACGATGGCCTTTTCCATCTGCACGCTTTCGACCTCGCGTTCGCGTTCAACCTCCAGACGGCGGCGCTCGGTCTCATGGCTGATGCGGATTTCATCGAGGCCACGCTCGGAGGCGACACGCGCGCGTTCGACCTCCTCCTGACTCGCGATCTCTGCTTCGCGCAGCATCTGAACGCGGGCAATTTCCAGCTGCTCCAGTGCCCTGCGGCGTTCCAGCTTGGCTGCCTCGATTTCTTTGTCGCGGCTGACCTCGGCGGTTTCGACCTTCTGGTTGGCTGCGATTTCGGCCTCTTTCACGCTGGCTTCGGCAGCCGCACGCTCGGCCTTCTTTTCAGCGAGCGCCACAACACGGGCCTCGTCGGCCTCTTCGATGGCGCGCTTGCGCTCAATGTCGGTGACTTCGCGCGTTTTCTGGCTGCTGATGCGATCCTTTTCGAGTGCCAGCTCGGTTGCCACGCGCTTCTTCTCGACAGCCTCGCGGCGCCCGATCTCGGCGGCTTCGAGCGTTTTCTCGCGCTCGATTTCCTTGGCGCGCACTTCCTGCTCGGCGGCGATGCGCTCGGCATCGACGGTTTTGCTTTGGGCGATGCGCGCCTGCTCGATGGCCTCGTCCGCTGCGATGCGGGCCGCGTCGATAGCCTTGTTGCGCTCGATCTCCAGGCTCTGTGTTTCTTCGTCCGCCGCAATTCGGGTTGCGGCGATTTGCTTCTCGCGGGCAATACGGGCCGCTTCGATAGCCTCCGATGCTGCGATGTCAGCAGCTTCAACGGCCTTCTGGCGGTCGATCTCAAGCTCGCGGACGCGCTGGTCTTCGGCAATACGCGCTTCAGACACTTCCGCCGCTTGCAGGATGCGTAAGCGCTCCACGGCCTCCCTTGAGGTGATTTCGGCTTCGTCGAGCGCCTTCTGACGGGCGATCTCGCGTTGGCGAATGTCCTCTTCGCCTTTGATGCGGGTTTGCGCCAGCGTCAGGTCCTGCGCCATCCGGCGTTTTTCGTTCGCTTCGTCGGCTTCGATCTCGGCCTGTCGAACGGCCTTCTGGCGCGCGATCTCCAGTTCCTGCGTTTCCCGGTCCTTGGCAATGCGGGCTTCGGCGACGGCCTTCTCCTGGGCTATGCGCGCGCGCGCCGGCGTTTCGCGGGCTGAGATTTCCTCGGACTCAATGTCCTTCTGCCGCGCGATCTCCAGCGCCTGTGTCTCTTTCTCATTGGAGATACGCGCTTCTTGAACCGCACGTTCTTGCAGAATGCGGGCGGTTTCGGTGGTTTCGCGCGCCGCGATTTCGTCGGCGTCGATAGCCTTTTGCTGTTCGATTTCGCGGGCTCGGATTTCCTTTTGTGAGGCGATGCGCGCTTCAGCGATGCCGCGCTCATTGGCGATGCGGGCTTTTTCGATGGCTTCCCGTGCAGTGATCTCAGCGCTTTCAGCTTCGGTGTCGCGCTCGGCGCGTTCACGCGCGAGTTCGGCACGCTGTTGCGCCCGGCGGAACTCGACTTCGCGCTCTTGCTCAAGCCTGGCGGACTCGCTGTCTCGTTCGATATCCAGCGCCTGCTTCTCGGCCTCCAAATTGCGCGCACGGATCTTGATCATCGAGTCCTGCTCGATGTCGTTGCGCAGCTTGCGACGCTCCTCAATGTCTTTGATGAGGGCCGTCAGACCTTCAGCATCGAAGCGATTGGAGGGGTTGAAGAACTCCAGCGCCGTCTGGTCGATATCGATGATCGCGACCGACTCCAGCTCAAGCCCGTTCTTCTCAAGATCGTCTTGCGCAAGCTCGCGGACCCGCTCGACATAGGTATGGCGGTTCTCATGCATCCCCGCCATATCCATTTCGGCGGCGACAGCGCGCATCGCGCTTTCAAACTTACCGGATAGGAGGCCGTGTAGGTTTGACGCCTCAAGTGTGCGGCGACCAAGTGTTGCTGCGGCCATTGCCACGGACTGTTTGTCCTGGCGGACACGGATGTAGAACTCCGCCTCAACATCCACGCGCATGCGGTCCTTGGTGATGAGGGCTTCGTCTTTCTCCCTGCTCACCGCCAGCGGCAGCGTGTTCATGTTGACCGGTGTGATGTCGTGGATGATCGGCCAGACGAAAGCGCCGCCATCAATGACAACCTTTTCGCCGAGGAAACCGGTCCTTACGAAAGCTATCTCTTTGGTGGAGCGTTTGTAGAGCCAGCGCATCACCCAGTAGATGATGGCGATGGCAATCACTGCGACGATCAGCCAAAGAATGAGCTGTCCTATCAACTGTCCGGTCATACTATCCTCCCGTCCCGCTGCCTGTCTCAGCGACCCTTGATGCGCTTGAACGCGCGTGTTTGTTCGGTAAGCGCCACTTCGGTCGGCAGCCTTTCCATTGAGGAGGCACCGTAAAAGCCGTGGCATGTTTCGGCATTGTCTAAGACGTACTGAGCGTCTTCTGGCATCGCGACCGGTCCACCGTGGACGAGAATGATCGCGTCCTTGTTGACGGCCAGTGCGGCGCTCGCCCACTCGTCGACCAGGCCTGGGCATTGCTCCAGCGTGCCGGCCGTGTCCGCCCCGATGGCCCCGCCTGTCGTCAGGCCAAGATGCACCACGATGATGTCCGCGCCTGCTTCCGCCATCGCTTTGGCACTGTCTGGGTCGAAGACGTACGGCGTCGTCAGCATATCGCGTTCCGCAGCAAGGCGGACCATATCCACCTCGTGCCCATAGCCCATGCCGGTTTCTTCAAGGTTGGCGCGGAACGTGCCGTCAATCAGGCCGACGGTAGGGAAGTTCTGGACGCCGGAGAAACCAACGCGTTTTAACTCGTCGAGAAACACCGGCATCAAGCGGAACGGGTCTGTGGCACAAACGCCGGCCAGGACCGGAGTGTCCTTGACGATGGGCAGAACCTCGCCGGCCATCTCCATGACAACGGCATTGGCATCGCCGTAGGGCATGAGCCCTGCGAGGCTTCCGCGCCCTGCCATGCGGTAGCGGCCAGAATTGTAGATCACGATGAGGTCGATGCCGCCGGCTTCTTCGCACTTGGCGGAAAGCCCGGTGCCTGCGCCACCGCCGATGATCGGTTCGCCCGCATCGATCATGGAGCGGAACTTCTCGAGGATGTGTTTGCGTGGGATCATCGGTTGGCTCTTGTGCCTCGTGCTGTGCGCGTGCCGTGCAGCGCGCGGTAGGTGTCAACGACGGTCTGAGCGAATGCCGGATCGTTGATGTGATCCGACACGGTGATCAGCTGCCGATTGCTTGTTTCGCGCACTGTGCTGCGCAGGGCATCGAACAGCGCTTTGCGGGCTACTGAATCATTGAAGGCTTGCCCCGGAGCGTCCAGGGCGGACACGCCGCCTTCGGTGAGGAAGAAGCGCACCGGCCCTTCCATCTCGTTGAGGCGATTGCCGATCCAGCGACCGATGGCGTCGCACTCCTCGATCGTTGTGCGCATCAGCGTCACTTGTGGATTGTGCTGGTAGAACAGGCGGTTGTTGAACTTTTCCGGTACGGTGTCTCGCGCGCCAAAGTTGACCATGTCCGTTGCGCCGACCGAGCCGATGTACGGCATGCGCGTGCGGATGACCGCGCCAAAGCGATCTTCGGTCGCGGGGAACACGCCGCCCACGAGCATGTCGCAGATTTCGGTGGTGGTGATGTCGATGACACCGCTGACCTTGCGCGAGTCGATCAGTTTCTCCATCGACTGGCCGCCAATGCCGGTGGCGTGGAAAACCAGACAATCGGCTTCGTCTTTGAGGTGCCCCACGATCTGCTGCACGCAAGCGGTCGTCACGCCAAACATGGTGAGGCCAATCGCCGGCTTTGCGCCCGGGCGGCCGCGTGCCTCACGCCGTGCCTTCACCATGCCAACCATCGCGTTGGCACCGTTGGCAAGAACCTCTTCCGTCAGAGCATTCAGGCCCTGAACATCGGCGACCGAGTGCATCAGCGTGATATCGGATGGGCCGACATATTGCGACGTCTGGCCCGATGCGACGGTGGAGACGATGAGCTTGGGTACACCCACCGGTAGGGCGCGCATGGCCGGCGAGACCATGGCTGTGCCGCCGGAGCCACCGGCTGACAAGACACCAGCGATACCTGATTGGCGTTCTATCCAGCGCTCGAACGCTAGAACCATGCCGGCAACAGAGGTTCCGCGATCACCGGTGAACACGCCGGACGCGCCTCGCGGGTGGAAGGCAGCAATCTGGTGCGCAGGCACTTCAGCACCCGAATGGGCGCCTGATGTTGATAGATCGACCATCCGCACAGGAAGGCCGGCTTCACGCACTATGTCGCGCATATAGCGAAGCTCTTCGCCTTTGGTGTCGAGTGTGCCGGCGACCAGCACCACGCTTTCGCCTGGGCTGGTCAGCGGACGAATGTCTACCTGTTCGACGCTGGTTCCAACGGAGCTTGTCGCTGGTGCGATGGATGTTTCCACGCGAGCTAGGCGTTCCAAGTGCGCCACCGGCATTGGTTGCGACCACCGATTGGGAATGACCGGGTTGGCGTTGTAGATTTTCTTGATCGCCGGTCTTGCGCCTGCGGCATCAGAGGCCGGGTCGCCGCTTGGCTGCGGACCGCCCTCAACGTCCGGCGTATCGTCGTGACCATGGCGGCCCACACCCAAAAGGCGCTGCTGGAGCTCGCGGTCTCCCGCCAACTCGCCCGCCGGCGCCATGCGCGCGATCTGACCGTTGACCATGATGGCCACCTGGTCGGCGACGGCGCAGGCAACCCCAATGTTCTGCTCGATGACGAGCACTTCCATGTCGCCTTCTTCGGCAAGGCGGATCAGCATCTCTTCGACCTGATCAACGATCGCCGGGGCTAGACCTTCCGTCGGCTCGTCCATCACCAGCAGGCGAGGGTTCGCAAGCAAGGCACGCGAAATGGCAAGCATTTGCTGCTCACCACCTGACAGTTGCGCTCCACCATTGTTTTTGCGTTCGGCAAGCCGCGGGAAGGTGGAGTAGACCCTTTCCACCGTCCAAGCGCCGCCTGATTTGGCAATCATCTGGAGGTGCTCATCGACGCTGAGCGATGGCCATAGACGCCGGCCTTGCGGCACGTATCCTATGCCCATGCGAGCGATATCAGTTGGGTCCTTGCCCACCAGCGATTGGCCGTCGAACGAGATCGAGCCCCCCGCGACCGGAACGAGGCCCATGACTGCCTTGCACAAGGTCGTCTTGCCCATTCCATTGCGGCCAACGACCGAGAGGACACCGGATTCCAGTCGCAGATCCACGCCCTGGAGCGCATGCGAGGCGCCGTAGAAGACATTGAGCCCTTTGATGTCGAGGGCAGCGGGGCCTGAACGCGCTGAAACAGCCATCACTCTTCCCCGTGTCCGAGGTAGAGGGCTTGCACTTCTGGATCGTCCTCGATCTCCTCCGGCGCGCCTTCTCTGAAGACCCGACCATTGTGCATCATGGTCACGCTTTCCGCGACGAGCAGGGCAACGTCCATGTCATGCTCGATGATGACGTAGCCGATGTGTCCAGGCAGCGAGGTGAGAATGTTGATGAGCTCACGGCGCTCGGTTGGCGACAGGCCGGCCGCCGGTTCATCGAACAGGATGAGACGCGGCGCGCCCGCCAACGCCAAGGCAATTTCCAGTTGGCGTTGCTGGCCGTAACTCAACTCAGACACCAGGGTGTCGGTTGCCTCGGTGAGATTGACGGCGGCGATCAGCTCTTCCACACGCAGACGGACCGGGTCCGTCGCACGCGTGCGGAACAGTGAAAACCGTCCTCGCGAGACACCGCGGCAGGCAAGGTAGACATTGTCAGCAACGGTGAGGCCGCCGAACAGGAGACTGATCTGGTAGGTCCGGCGTAACCCGCGACGGATGCGCTCATAAGCAGGGAAACGCGACACATCTTCGCCGAACAAGCGGATGGTGCCGCTGGTGGGGAAGAAATCGCCTGTTACGCAGTTGAAGAGCGTCGTCTTGCCGGCGCCATTGGAGCCGAGCACGGCGCGGCGTTCGCCTGAACGCACGGTCATTGTGATGTCGGAGATGGCGGCAAGGGCGCCAAACAGTTTGGTTACACCACGCAATTCGAGCGCGTTGCCGGAGCTTACTGAACCGAGACCATTGGACGGCTTTGGGATCGCGATCACGTTCATAACGGGTTGCCCCCGTCATCAGAGCGTCCGGTCAGCGGGTCACCTCGTTTTGCACGTCGTTCCTGCCACCGGTCCCAAAGGCCCAGAACGCCATCGGGTGAAAAGAACACGATGGCCAGGAAGCCGAGCCCGATCAGCAGGTTGAACCGTTCTGCCGATAACCCGACCGAGAATAGAAAGTCCGGGGCAAAGGTGCTCAGGACCACATAAATGATTGCGCCGATGAAAGCGCCAATTGGGCGGCCAATGCCGCCGATAACGGCAATGACGAGGATGTCGATGACGGCCGGAATGCCTGCGGTCCCCGGGGCGACCTGAGCATTCTGCCAAACCAGCAAAATGCCACCAACGGCGGCGATGATGCTGGCAAAGGTGTAGGCCGCAATGCGATGTGCCACGACGTTGTAGCCTAGCGCAGCCATCCGCCGTGGATTGTCACGAATGCCTTGCAGGACAAGACCAAACGGCGCCCGCGATACATACACCACGGCCAGATATGCGAGCGTCGCGCAGCCGAGTGTGAGATAGTAGAACGGCATCGGAGCACGCCAATCGACTCCGAACAACTGAGGTGGCACCACCAGATTGAAGCCTGTGTAGCCATTGAAAATGCCGTAGTTCTGCCGCGTGAAGTAGAAGACCGCTGCGGCAATCGCCAGCGATATCATGATGGTGTAGATGCCCTCGGTGCGCACAGCCAAGGCGCCGACGAGCGTGCCAAAGATGGTGGCAATCAAGATCGCAAGTGGCAGGTAGACCCACCAGGGCATGCCGAGCGAAAGGTCGGAAATCCCTGAAAACCCAAAAATGGCCACCATGTAACCGGCCATCGCCGCCACGGACATTTGGATCAGACTGACCATGCCGCCATAGCCGGCCAGGAACATCAAAGACAGCGCGATCATGCCCAGGATGAAGGTCCAGCCGAATACCTGGAAGAGAATGAAATCGTTGGCGACAGCGGGCATGAACAGCATGATGACCGCAAGCACCCACCAGCCAGGCGCAATGTTTTCATACCAACTGCGCGTTGGCGCGTCGGAACCAGAGGCGTGATCAGGGTTCTCGATGACAGCCATTGGTCAGCGTGCGCTCCCCAACAGCCCCTGGGGACGGAAGGCGAGAACCAAGGCCATGATCAAGAAGGTGAAGACGACCGAGTAGGTTGGCGCGTAGACCAGCCCGAGTTGTTCGGAGAGGCCGATGACCAGCGCTCCGATGGCCGCGCCGGGAATGGAGCCCATGCCCCCGACAATGACGACGACCAGCGAAGCCAGCAGAAAGCGCGTATCCTCGCCGGGACTAAGGGATTGAAAGGTGCCACCAACAATGCCGGCGATTCCGGCAAGGCCAGCGCCAAAAGCAAACACCGCCAAGAAGATGTACTGAATGCGCACGCCCGATGCCGCAAGCATCTCGCGGTCGTCGACGCCAGCGCGCACAAACATGCCGAGGCGCGTTCGGTTGAGCAGAAGCCACATGCCGATGCCGATCACGATGGCGGCAAGCAGAATGGCCATACGGACCGCAGGGTATCGCAGATAGACGATTTCGCCGCTGTCTCTGATCGATGAGATGATGGGCAGGGTCATCGGCCCGGAAAGCCAGTCCGGCGCAAAAATCGTGTAGCTTTGGCCGCCCCAGTACCAGAGCATCAGGTCCGCAAGCACGACTGACAGGCCAATGGTCACCATCGTCTGGCGCAGGTCCTCACCGTCCATGCGGCGAAAGACTTGATGCTGCAGAACGATGCCGACCAGGGCTACAATGATGAAAACCGCGGGGAAGGCGATAAGCCAGGAGCCGGTGAACTCTGAGATTTCAAACCCCAGATATCCTCCCAGAAGATAGAGGGATCCATGGGCCAGATTGACGTTGCGCATCAGGCCAAAAATGAGCGTGAAGCCTGATGCCACCAGGAAATACAGCGCGCCAAGCGTCACCCCGCCAAAGATGGCGTTGAGGAAAATGCGCTTGCGGCCCAGCGTCTCCTCCATCTCCGCTGACCATGGCGCGAAGATCAGCCAGAGGAAAACCGCTGCTGCCAGAACGATGATAAATGTCCAGACAGGATGTCGGGATGCGAATCTAGCCATCAAACAGCACTGCTCCTTTGACCGCAGAAGCTAACGCCCAGCAGGTGATCTGCGCATACCCCACAGTCTGTTCATTGCGCCGAAGGTCCGCAAAATTTGGTCGGCTCGCCGCTTCGGCGCGGCGCTCAGGTCTCAGAATGGTCGTCGGCCGACGCTGCCTAAACAGCGAGGGCGCTCTCAATGGACTGCACGCTGCGGCGGTAGTTGGATGGCGGAACCACGCCATTGGAAATGAAGAAACGTGAGAAACTCGCCTGGCTGGAGAAGCCCAGATCATACCCGATGTCGGCCACCGGCGCCTGTGTTGCGCTGAGCTGTTCAATGGCGCGCTCCATGCGCAGCGCGTTGAGATAGAGGTTGGGTGTCAAGCCGATCTGGGTCCGGAAAAGCTTGAAGAAATGCGGTCTCGAGAGACCGACTTCGCGGGCGATATGGTTGAGCTCAAGTTCCTTGCCGATGGCGCTTTGCATTAGGCGGACAGCATTGCGGATACGAAAGTCCCGACCGACCGTATCTGGGCCGGTAAACGCGGCGCCACGTTCCGTCCACTGCCAAGACTGGTCATAGGCTGCTTGGGTGCGCGTGCAGAGCCGGTCTTCCAGGAGCGGGTCATCCCGGTCGTGATCGAGCATCACATGTGCGGTCTCGGCCACCAGACGCGCCAGATAGTCCGTCACCTCGATCCCGCTTCGGCCAAACTGCATGGACGCCGACACCTGCCGTGCTGCTTCCAAAAACCAGCCGGGTCGAATGTAAAGAACCAAAGCAAGTGTAGGTTCACGCGTGGAAACAGGTTGGTAGTAATGGGCCTGCCACGGACTGACGGCCGCCGCCTGCCCGGGGGACATTGGGTAGACTTTGTCCTCGACCACCATCTGCCCCGGCGGTCCGGCCACATGAAAGACTAGATGTCCTTCCCTGTGCCCGTGCGGCGTCATCTTGCGGTCCATCGCGTATAGACACACGCGACCAAATGCACCGTGAAAAACGGCGATTGCGTTACTCATCGTTTCCACCCCGACGGTATTCTTTTGATACCTTTGGTTTTAAGTAGAGTTCCGCACTTCAACAGCATGGTCAAGTTGCAGTGCGGCAAGTGGTTTTGGGCCATGGCTTTCGCGCAGCTTGTCAAAGTGCCTGCCTCAGTAGGTCACGGTAATCATCGTGCGTTGCATGGCGCGGATTGGTGAGGTTTGCAGGATCGGCTGCCGCCCGGCGTGCTAAGCTGTCGAGCTGGTCTTCATTTAGATGCAGGCTCGCCAAGCGCCCCGGCAGACCAAGCCGCCGTCCCATCTGCGACAACCCATCGGCGACGTTGCTCTCGTCCGGGAACTCCAAGGCGCGCGATATGAGTGCGTACCGCTCCCCTACCGCCGGTGCGTTGAACGCTAGGACGGGTGGAACGACGGCTGGGTAAAACCGGCCATAGGTTCCTGTCTCCAGGCCCGCGTCTTGTGTCGCGCGCGCCAGCGCTGCTGCGCCGCCGAAACCCTTTTGTGCCGCAAGCCCTGCATTGAGCGCCACAGCAAGCAATTCCCGGTGGGCGTTCAGATCATTGTCTTCAAAAACCGCCCGTTCCAGGTAGAGGCCGGAGCGGCGCATTCCCTCAAGCGCAATGCCGTCCGCCGGCGGGTTGTAGGCCGTTGCCAGAAACGCTTCGACACAGTTCACCAGTGCCTTGAAACCGTGCGCTGCGAGCACGTCCTTGGGCGTGCCGAGGGTCATGGTGGGGTCGCAGAGAATGGCCGCTGGGAGTTCAGGCTGTTTGCGTTGCGGAAGTCTCTGGGTGAGGCCAGGCATGTGTACGGGCCCGAGACCAACGCTGGAGACGGTGGTTGGCACGGTTATGATGGCTGGACGCCGCGATGGTTCCGACTTGCCCGCCAAAAGCCGGCCAAAGTCCATCACCGTTTTCCCGCCAATGCAGACGACGGAGTCACAACCTGCAAGCCTCAGCACCTCTCCGGCGGCTTGCAGCCTTGATGCCGCATCTTGGTCGTTGAGCTTTGGAAAATCGGTAGGGGTGCAGGTGGCCGGCAGCGCATCGTGAACCCGGTCGAGAACGGCGCCAAGGCCGGCATCCTCATCCATCAAGAGAAGAGGGCGGCTGCTGGAAACCCTCAGCAGCGCCTCGGGCAGTGCATCTTCCAATACGCCGTCAGCGAAATGCACCCGTGTCAGGAACGTAATCAACGACATGCGCAGTCCCTCTTGGTGGGGTGTCTGTTTGTCGGTCGGGGTTGGCATCTGGTCAGATGCCAACCCTCACGTTCATAAGGGGGATATGCGGTGTTTTGATGCGAGCGGTTTGCATAAGAGCATACCGTTCGCCGCCAGTGGCTTCGTTGACCGCGCCGACCATCCAAAGATGTGAAGGCGCGATCATGCTCAGTCTTGTCGTGGTTTGCCCGCGACGGACTAGCCAGCACCACCCAGTGCCGCGCAGTCCGGCGTGTCGCGTGATGGTAAGCCCATGGCGCGGAACTCTTCTGGGGTCATGCCCAGGGTTTGGTTCACGCCTTCGCGCGTTGCGACGAGTTGGTTGGTGAGACCACCTTCGCCATCTTCAACCACTTCGTTGATGAAGACGGTACCGGTTGCCTGGCGGTTTTCGTTCAGCTCAACGACGCCGAGCGGTGTTTCCAGTGACAGGCCGCCAAGCGCAGCTTGGAATGCCTGCGCGTCGCTGATGTCGCCATCCACTTCTTCGATGGCTGCGATCGCCGCAAGCGCAGCAACATAGTAGCCCACACCGAACAGAGATGGTGCGGGGAAGCGCTCATCTTCTGGGAAGGCTGCCTGATAACGCGCGACATAGCTTGTCCAAGCTTCGTCTGTGTTGTCGACAGCAAGCGGACCCGATGTCGGCGTACCAATCAGAGCGTCTTTGGCGCGGCCACGCGACGTCAGCACAGTTTGGTCGGCCATGATGGTGCCACCGATCAGGTTGGTTTCTGAACCAGCCTGTTGGTACTGGTTGAGGAAGTTGATGGCATCCGTGCCACCGACGCCGAGATAGATCGCATCAACATCATCGGGCAGGGCTGCGATCACGCCGCCAAAGTCGGATGAGCCAAGCGGAACCCAGAACCGCTCAGCGATCTCGCCACCAGAGCGGCAGAAGTCCACAGCAAAGCCCAGGAAGTTCGTGTAGCCAAACGAATAGTCCGCGGCGACAGTCGCTACGCGTGTCCAGCCTTTTTCCTCAACCACGTAGGAGCCAAGGCCAGCGCCCCATTGAGCGCCATCGAGGTTGAAGCGGAAGAAGTTTTCAGCTGGATCAACCCAGGTGGTTTCAAGTGCACCGGAGATGCCATTGATGATGGTCACGTCCGGCACGGTCTTGGCGTAGTCGCGTAGCGCAATGCCTTCAGAACCGGAAAGCGGCCCTAGGATGATGTCTACATTGTCCTGCTCGACCAACTTGCGTGCCTGGCGAACAGCTGTGTCAGGCGTGGTGTCGGATGGAGCCACCACATATTCGATGGTCCGGCCCGCAACCTCGAAGCCGGCTTCTTCCAAAGCCATTTCGACGTTGCGCACACCGTCTGCGCCGCCTTCGGCAAATGCGCCTTCCAGAGCTACGAGAATGCCGATGCGGATCGGCTCATCTTGGGTAAAAGCAGTTGATGGGATGGCGACCGATGCCGCCAACGCTGCCATTACGAGCACCTTCTTCATGGGTTTCTCCCTATGCAGATGCGCAGGCTCTTTGTCTTCTGCGGTTGCCGAGTCCGCCGCCTGCACGAAGCGTTCGTCAACACAGCAGGGAGCCTATCCACGCGTTCTGCCCAGGACGAGCACCTACGGTTTGGCCCAATACCCTAGGGTCTGTTTTTTTGGCTCGCCAAAGCGGGCTTAGCGCACATCATCGGGAAGAAGGCTGGGCGGAACGTCCTGATAGCAAACCGGTCGAAGCCATCTGCGGATGGACAATGTGCCAACAGACGTTGCGCCGAAATTGGTCGATGCCGGGTAGGGGCCGCCGTGCACCATGGCATCAGCCACTTCTACGCCGGTGGGAAAACCGTTGGCGAGCAGGCGTCCGGCTTTACGCGTCAGGACGGGTAGAAGCGCGCGGGCAAGGGCAGCGTCCGCGTCGTCGACTTGTAAGGTGCACGTCAACTGGCCTTCAAGACTTCTGGCGATGTCAATCATCTGGTCAGTGCTTTCAGCGCGCACGATGAGACCCATCGGACCAAAGACCTCGTGTGCAAGCGTCGGATTGGCCAGCCAGTCGGCTGCGGACACTTGATAAAGATCGGCAATCGCTCGGCGTCCCGGACAATTCCTGGACAGGACTTCGCTCACTCCAACAGACTGGGCGATGCGGTTGCGACCATCGACGTAAGCCTGTGAAATGCTGTCCGTCAGCATGGTTTGGGGGCCGGTTTCTGCTAAGGCTGCTCTTGTTGAAGCCACCAGATCATCTGCATCTTGGCCATCAGGCACCACAGCGATCCCCGGATTGGTGCAAAACTGGCCAGCGCCGAGAGTTAGTGAGGCGGCCCATCCCTTGTCGATGTCTGCAGACCTGTTGGCCAGCGCTCCGGGGAGGACGAACATGGGGTTTACTGATCCCAGTTCGCCGAAAAAGGGGATTGGGTCAGGGCGTGCGGTACACAGATCGAACAAGGCCCTGCCGCCTGCAAGCGATCCGGTGAAGCCGACAGCCCGGATCATTGGGTGTTTGACGAGTGCTTCGCCGACATCGCGAGATCCACCTTGAACCAGCGAGAAGACGCCTGGCTGAAGCCCATGTGCGGCGATGGCTGCATCAATGGCTTGGGCGACGATTTCGCCAGTGCCTGGGTGGGCGCCGTGGCCCTTGACTACCACCGGGCACCCTGCTGCCAGGGCCGACGCGGTGTCGCCGCCAGCGACCGAAAACGCCAGCGGGAAGTTCGAAGCGCCGAACACGCCGACTGGCCCTGTTGGCACCTGCATGACCCGCAGATCTGGACGAGGCAACGGTTTGCGATCCGGCAAGGCGTCGTCGTGACAGACGTGCAGATAGGCGCCTTTTTCTATGTGGTCGGCGAACAATCGAAGCTGGCCAACAGTGCGCCCTCGCTCTCCGACCAAGCGAGCGCCCGGCAGGCCGGTTTCCTTGGTGCCCATGACCGTGATTGCATCGCCACGTGCATCGATCTCCGAGGCGATGGTGCGTAGGAATGCGGCGCGTTGGCTGCGCGGCAGTTCGCTGTAGCTCCAAAAGGCTTCTTCAGCCGCACGAACGGCTTGATCGACAAGGCCACTGCTTCCGACAGCAAATTCGTCGGCAGATCCTTCAACTGGTTCGTTTTCAAAGTGATCCGTTGAGTCGACCCAAGCCCCGGCGATGAGATGTTTTCCATGCAGCACGATGTGAGGTCCTTGTTTTGCTGATCAGCGCATTGAACTCGGTCGCACAGCAACCGATTGGTTCATCAGCGCGCCAGCTCAGAGGTTGAAGGTTGAGAGGCCGAGTGTACTGACTGCGACTTTCTTGGCGGTCGCCAACATCGGTCGATCAATCACCTTATGAACCGATCAACATAGCCTTCGCCTAAACCAACCTCGGCATAGTGCCGGCGGCAAAGATCGATCTTCGTGAACACGTCTTCGTATCCCAAGACCTCGCCATAAGGGTCGACGTAACACATCACACCGTTCACCTGAAAATAGGTGATCATCTCGTCCACCCCGTCCGGAACGATCAGCGTGTGGGTCTCGCCCGGCGGCTCATAGACATAGGACCCAGGTGTGGCTTCCCAATCATGTTCAAGATAGTGCCAGCGACCTTTCAGCACCCAGCCGTGCACCGCTTGCGGATGGCGGTGGCGGGAAAGAACACCGGATTTGGTGACCTTCAACAGGTTCATCCAGTAACCCTGAGAACGGCTTAGGCATAACGGTCGGAACCAGACATTTGGTGCTTGGGGCACCCAGACCCGCTCGTCCTGGGGGATGCCATCCGGGACGACTATTTCCGCCAAGGCGTCCTGCGGAAAGGGCAGCTGGTAGGGCGTTCTTGGATCTTCATCACTTTTTTGAAGGGGCATTGATACCTCACAGACTAGCCTTACGTGGCGCTGTACCCGCCATCGACGGGGTAGATCGCACCAGTCACAAACCGTGCTTTGTCGGAGAGCAACCACGCAACGAGCTCTCCAACTTCTTCTGTTTTGCCCCAGCGCTTCATGGGAGTGCGCCCAACGATTGGGTCATTGCGCGCCGGATCGCTTTGCAGGGCCTCGGTCAAGGGCGTATCGATCCATCCTGGGGCAACAGCGTTCACTCGGATGCCGTCTGCTGCCCATTTGCCGGCCAGGGCTTTGGTGAGTTGCATCACACCGCCCTTGGATGCCGAATAGGCTGGGACCAGCGGTCCGCCAAAGTAGCTCAGCATGGATGCCGTGTTGACGATAGCTCCCTGTGACGACCCGGCCAGCAGCGGGAAGGCCGCCAGGCACGTGCGCATTGTTCCGGTCAAGTTGATGTCGATGACGCGTTGAAACGTCTCGATCTCGTATTCGCGTTCACGCATAAGCACGCCCGCGCAGTTCACCAACCCATCAAGGGCAGGAAGGTCGGCAAATAAGGCGTCGACGTCTGCTTGCCGCGTTACGTCCAGCTGTACTGTCGAAGCACTGGGCTGCTTGGCCTTGAATGCAGATACCTCAGCGTCCGACACGCCGGTGGCGGTCACCTTCCAGCCATCGCGCCGGAGCGTGGCAACCACGCCAGCGCCAATTCCGCTGGTGCCGCCCACGACGACCGCATGCTTCATGTCCACGACCTTCTCGACAGGTAACTCGCTAACCTTTGCACGAGACCTGCCGGATGACGTGTATCTTTGCGTCTGAAAATCGTGTCGTCGCCGAGCCGAGATGCTCTAGCAGAGGCCGAGGTATACGGCCCTGACATCGGTAATGTCATCTGGGTGTGTTGCCCACAGAAAAGGGCGCGACCTGTCGGCCGCGCCCTTCTTTCCCGATCAGCCTTGCCCGATCAGCTGTGAAGATCGAAGCGATCGTTCTCCATCACTTTGGTCCAGGCAGCGACGAAGTCGCGGGTGAACTTCTCCACATTGTCGTCCTGGGCGTAGACCTCGGCGTAGGCTCGCAGGATTGAGTTGGAGCCATAGACCAGGTCGGCGCTGGTGGCCGTCCACTGCATCGCGCCGGTCTTGCGGTCGCGGAGTTCATACGTCCCTGCAGCCTCCACCGGGTGCCAGCTGTTGGCCATGTCGGTAAGGTTGACGAAGAAATCCGGCGAGAGCGTGCCGACGCGGTCGGTGAAGACACCGTGAACCGATCCACCGTGATTGACGCCGAGCACGCGCAGACCACCAACAAGCACCGTCATTTCCGCGACCGTCAAGCCGAGAAGCTGGGCCTTATCGAGCATCAGCTCTTCAGGTGCCACGGCATACTTCTCTTTCTGCCAGTTGCGGAAGCCATCGGCGATGGGTTCCAACACACCGAAGCTGTCTGCGTCGGTCTGGCCTGCCGTTGCGTCGCCACGACCTGGGGTGAAGGGCACCTCGATATGCTGGTTTGCCGCGCTGATGGCCATCTCAACACCGATATTGCCGGCCAGCACGATAACGTCGGCGAGCGAAGCACCGCTTTCGGCGGCAATCGGCTCCAAAACACCTAACACCTTGGCAAGGCGGGCAGGCTCGTTGCCTTCCCAGTCTTTCTGAGGTGCTAGACGGATACGTGCGCCATTGGCACCACCGCGCTTGTCGGACCCGCGGAAGGTGCGGGCGCTGTCCCATGCTGTCGCGATCATCTCGGCGGCTGACAGGCCGCTGCCTGCAATCTTGGCTTTGACGGCACCGACATTGTAGCCCGTTGGGCCGGCAGGGATTGGGTCCTGCCAGATGAGGTCTTCGGCTGGGACGTCGGGGCCAAGATAATTTGATCTCGGTCCCATGTCGCGGTGGGTCAGCTTGAACCAGGCTCGCGCGAAGGTGTCGGCGAAGTACTCAGGATCCGCCTTAAACTTCTGGCAGATTGCATTGTAGATCGGGTCAACCTTCATCGCCATGTCAGCATCGGTCATCATCGGCATGCGGCGGATAGACGGATCGGTCGGATCGATCGGCTTCTCATCGTCTGGCATGTTGACCGGCTGCCACTGGTGCGCGCCGGCTGGGGACTTGGTCAGTTCCCATTCATAGCCGAACAGGTAGTCGAAATAGCCCATGTCCCACTTGGTGGGTTCCTTGGTCCAGGCTCCTTCAATGCCTGAGGTAAAGGCGTTGGTCGCCTTGGCCTCATGGCCCGGATTGGCCCAACCGAGGCCCTGTGTCTGCACGGGGCAACCTTCCGGCTCGGTTCCAATGTTGGCATGATCGCCGCCACCATGGGCCTTGCCTACGGTATGACCGCCGCACGTGAGGGCAGCTGTCTCTTCATCGTTCATCGCCATACGTGCGAAGGTTTCACGGACATGTAGCGCGGTACGCGCCGGGTCTGGATTGCCGTTCACGCCTTCCGGGTTGACGTAGATGAGGCCCATGTGAACGGCGGCGAGCGGGTTGTAGAGTGTCGAGGTGTCGTCGAGATCGCCGTAGCGGTTTTCACTGGGTGCGAGCCACTCGTCCTCGGCGCCCCAATTGATGTCTTCTTCCGGTGCCCAGATGTCTTCGCGGCCGAAGCCAAAGCCAAAGGTTTTCAGGCCCATCGATTCATAAGCCATGTTGCCGGAAAGAATGATCAGGTCAGCCCAGGAAAGGGCGTTGCCGTACTTCTTCTTCACTGGCCAAAGCAGGCGGCGCGCCTTGTCCAGGCTGGCATTGTCCGGCCAGGAGTTGAGCGGTGCGAAACGGATATTGCCGGTACCAGCGCCGCCACGGCCATCGCCCATGCGGTAGGAGCCTGCTGCGTGCCAAGCCAGGCGGATCATCAGGCCTCCATAATGGCCCCAGTCCGCTGGCCACCAGTCCTGGCTGTCGTTCATCAGCGCCTTGAGGTCGGCCTTGACGCCCTCATAGTCCAGCCCTTTGGCCGCATCACGATGGTTGTAGTCGGCGTCCATCGGATTGGTGCGGACGCCGTGTTGGTGGAGAATTCCAAGGTTCAGCGATGTGGGCCACCACTTGGTGACAGGTGCACCAGTGGCCGTGTTACCGCCGTGCATGACCGGGCATCCCCCGGTGATTTTTGACATATCGTTCATCGACTACTCCCTCGTCGAAAAGGCTGGTGGATTGTTGGTTTGATGGCCCGATAGTGGTCCGTCGCGCAGAGCCCGATTGCGACGAATCCGAAGACCTAACTTGTGTTTAACAGATCGAATTCATTTACTGAATTTTGTTTTTTAAATATCTTTGATAAGCTGGTCTTATGAAAAGTCTGACGATCAAGCACTTTCGCTATTTCCTTGCGCTTGCCGAGGCACGCCACTTTGGCCGTGCCGCGCAGGCCTGCTCGATCTCGCAGCCGGCGCTTTCCCTTCAGATCAAGGAGTTGGAGGATCTACTCGGCGTCCGGCTGGTGGAGCGGAGGGGGCGCCAGATCTTGCTGACCGGTTTGGGCGAAGAGTTTGCGCGGCGTGCTTTCACCGTTCTTCGCGAAGTTGATGAAATCGGTGACCTCGTTCGCTCAAGACGTGAAGATCTTTCCGGTCCGTTTCGCTTGGGCGTGATCCCGACCATCGGTCCTTACTTCTTGCCCGATGTCGTGCAAGCGCTGACTAGACGCTACCCCGGTATCGAGATCACGATTCGTGAGACGGTGACGTCCAAACTAGAAGAGGCCATCCAAGCCGGCGAACTCGACGCGGCCATTGTGGCATTGCCGGTTTCGGTGCCAGCCTTCGCAGAGGTGGAACTTTTTGATGAGGAGTTTGTTCTTGTTCGCTCGTCAGCTGATGGCGACAAGCCGGTTCCTGAAGCGGGTGATCTGGAGGCATTGAAGCTACTTCTTTTGGAAGACGGCCACTGCTTTCGTGATCAGGCGCTTTCTTTCTGTGGCGTCAGCGCGTCTGGCGCCCGCAATGTCATGGACGGCAGCGCGCTATCGACCCTTGTTCATATGGTGGCCGCAGGCGTTGGCGTGACGTTGATCCCGGAGATGGCTGTTCCCATCGAAACGCGTACGGCCTCTGTGTCCATAAGTCGGTTCGGCGCTCCGGCTCCCCGCCGCGTGATCGGCATGATCTGGCGGCGCACCAACCCGATGGGCGAGCAACTGCGCAGGGTTTCGGATCTAGTGCGCGACGTTGCCCACAGGGCAGGGGCTGCCAGCCAGGAAGGATCGCGCGAAGCAGCCTCTGCGTGAGCTGAGTTCTTACAGCTCGCCGGCGAGGGCGCGGTAGCGCTGGATGAGCGAGGATGTGTCCCAACGGCCGCCGCCAAGCGCTTGGACGTCGCCATAGAATTGATCGACAAGGGCTGCCACCGGCAGGGAAACGCCCATCTCTTTGGCCTGTTCAAGTGCGATGCCGAGGTCCTTCCGCATCCAGTCAACAGCGAAACCGTGGTTGAACTCATTGTCGATCATGGTGTCGGCGCGATTGCTGAGCTGCCTGGACCCGCCAGCCCCTTGGCTGACGAGCTGGGCAACGGCTTTGGCATCAAGTCCGGCTTCTTTGGCGAACCAAAGGCCTTCGGAAATCCCCTGGACCAGTCCCGCGATGCAGATTTGGTTGACCATCTTGGTCAGCTGGCCGGCACCGACCTCACCGAAATGACGGACGGCTTTGGCATAGGCCTGCATGACCGGCTCGGCGCGCGAAAAGTCTTCATTTGATCCGCCGCACATGATGGCAAGCTGACCGTTCTCGGCACCGGCCTGACCGCCGGATACGGGCGCATCAACATAGCCAACACCTTTTGCGTTGGATTCCGCTGCCAGCTCGCGCGTGACGATGGCTGAAACGGTGGTGTGGTCGACAAAAAGAGTGCCATCGGACATCCCGGCCAATGCGCCATCCTCGCCAAGGACCACGGAGCGCAAATCATCGTCGTTACCGACGCAGGCGAAGACGATCTCTGCTCCCTCGGCGGCCTCTTTCGGGGTCACGCCGAAGCCTCCGCCATGTTCGGCGGCCCAGGTTTCCGACTTGGCTGTTGTGCGGTTGTAGACCTTGACCTCGTGACCGGCTTTGACCAGGTGGCCCGCCATTGGCGCGCCCATAACGCCCATTCCCAAAAACGCTAGACGCGCCATCATGCTGCTCCTTAAGCAGGTGTTGTCGGACCGGCATCCGGCCTCTCCGCGGAAGGGTCTAGCCGAAGGCAGCCAAAGACAAAAGCTTGTCTTGCGGGCTTACTGTTTGGAAGGCGGTGGTGGCGAAGCCTCAGCCCACAAATGCCTTTTCAACCACGAAGTCGGCCGGCTTGTTGTTGGCACCCTCTTCGAGGCCGAAGCGTTCGCACAAGGCGCGCACATCGTTGGTCATCTCTGTGGAACCGCAAATCATGACGCGATCATGCTCGGGATCCCAGGGTTCGGCTCCTACTGCTTCAAACAGCGTCCCGTCTTCGATCAGTTTTGTGATACGGCCTGTGTAAGGGTGGTCTTCGCGCGTGGTTGACGTGAAGTGGGTCAGCTTGCCGTCTACAATGTCACGCAGCATCTCGTCGTTCTCGATGGTTTTGACCAGATCAAACCCATACTCCAGTTCTGCCGCCTGGCGGCAGGTATGAGTCAGGATCACGCGCTCGAAGCGCTCATAGGATTCCGGTTCGCGGATCAAGCTGGCAAATGGCGCGATGCCAGTTCCGGTGGAAATCATATAGAGCGTTTTGCCGGGGCGCAGCGCGTCGAGCACCAAAGTCCCGGTTGGTTTTTTGTTGAGGATGATCTCATCGCCCTCCGTCACCTTTTGAAGACGGGAGGTCAGCGGGCCATTGGGCACCTTGATTGAGAAGAACTCAAGCGTCTCATCCCAGCTCGGGCTGGCGATCGAGTAGGCCCGAAGCAGGGGTTTGCCATCGGTCTCAAGGCCGATCATTGCAAACTCGCCGGAGCGAAATCTGAAGCTTGGTGGCCGGGTGGTTTTGAAGGAAAAGAGGCGGTCGGTGTAATGATGAGTTTCAAGAACGGTTTCGTGGTGCATATTTTTTCGGGCCTAAAATTCAGGTCAGTTCGTGGCCATGACGGCGGTTCCATATCCCGCCCCCCGACACTTCGCCGAGATAAAGTGCGCCGACTGCCGTTTGCAACGCTGTATCCCAAGCGTGCGCACCATAGGCGTTAAGAGCATTGTCCGAAATCAAAATTTCGTCGAATCCAGACTGAAACGCATGGCGCGCCTGGTCGGGTAAAAGGTGCCCCTGCGCGACGATGCGCAGCGAGGGCCCGTGCCTTTCCCTCAGCTGCCTTGCAAGCGAGAAGCCACGCCCATTGGCAAAGCTATCGAAGGTGATGAGGACCGGTCGATTGATGCCGAGCGGCACGTCGCCCGGTCCGTGCGTATCTGGGTCGAGATGCAAGGCACCGGGTAGTGAACTGCCGGGCTTTACCTCGCCAGACTTTTCCAAGACCCAATCGTCGTCGTTGGTCTGGTCGGTCATGCGGCTTGTTCCAGCGGAGCGTAAGCCGCTTGCTTGAAGGGGTCCTTGCCGACCCGGGCATAGACGCTGGCCAGGTCTTCCCCATCCTGCCTCAGCGCTTGGAAGGCATCGAGGATGCGGTGAATGGCGCTTGGTAGGCTTTCTGCGTCAAAGCCCGGTCCGAGAATGGAACCGACTTGCGCGCCTTCATCAGCGCGACCGGCCAGCGTGACCTGATAGTTTTCCTGTTCAGCCTTGTTGAGGCCAAGAATTCCAATCGTCGCGGCGTGGTGATGGCCGCAGGCGTTGATGCAGCCAGAGATGTTGACCGTGATCCCGCGCAAATCCTCGCGCTTCTCGCGCTCACGCAGTTCAATCGACAGGCGTTGGGCGACTGGAATGGACCGGGCAGTGGCAAGCGCACAGTAATCAAGGCCGGGGCAGGCAATGATGTCGCTCGCCAGGCCGATGTTTGCTTCGGCGAGGCCCAGTTCGACAAGAGCATCAAAGACGGCGCGAAGTTCGTCCTGAGGCACCCATGGCAGAACAAGGTTTTGTCGGTGGGTGACGCGAACTTCTGAGGCTGAATGCCTCTCAGCAAGGTCGGCAATCGCCTTCATTTGTTCAGCCGTTGCGTCGCCGGGGATAGCACCTTTGGACTTCAGCGAGATGGTGACGGCGGCATACCCCTCTACCCGATGCGCTATCACGTTTTCGTCGAGCCAGGCTGCAAAGGCAGGATCGGTACGCTCGACGCTCGCCGGCGTTAGCGGCGGCTGTTGCGCGGCGGCGAACTGAGCTTCGATGCGAGCGTATTCTTTGGGTGCTTCGTCAAAAACCGAGCCGTCGCGATTGGCAAGGTCGGCATAGACCTCATCGCGATAGGCTTCGAGGCCCATCTCGGCCACGAGGATTTTGATCCGCGCTTTGTACTTGTTGTCCCGCCGACCATGCAGATTATAGACGCGCAGCATGGCGTCCAGCACTGGCAAGAGTTTGGGGAGTGAAACCCTGGATTCAAAAAGAACGGCAACGCGGGGGGTCCTGCCCTGACCACCGCCGACCCAGATATCAAACAGTGGTTCACCGTTCTCTCCAAGAGAAGCAGCTATGCCGATATCGTGGAACTTCATGGCCGCGCGATCTTCGGCGGCTCCGGTGACAGCGATCTTGAACTTGCGCGGCAGGAAAGCGAACTCCGGGTGCAGCGTCGACCATTGCCGCAGAAGTTCTGCTACCGGCCTGGGGTCGATCCATTCATCCGCTGCCACGCCGGCATAGGCATCTGTGGTGACGTTGCGGATGCAGTTGCCCGAGGTCTGGATCGCGTGCATCTGAACGCTGGCGAGATGGTCCAGCATATCAGCGACGTCGGAAAGCTGCGTCCAGTTGTACTGGATGTTCTGCCGCGTGGTGAAATGGCCGTAGCCGCGGTCGTAGCGATCAGCCAAAAAGCCGAGCATGCGCAGCTGGTCAGCCGAGAGCACGCCATAAGGGATCGCCACCCGAAGCATGTAGGCGTGCAGTTGGAGATAAAGTCCGTTCTGAAGGCGGAGCGGCTTGAACTCGTCCTCGCTGATCTGTCCGGCGAGCCGGCGTGCAACTTGATCACGAAATTCGTGGGCGCGTGCGTCAACCAGCGCCTGATCATGGGCGTCGTATGTGTACATGGGATTTTTCCTAGGCTGACGCCGGGCCGGTTAAAGCGCCGGGCAGGGCGATGCTTGGGCCGGCGATCCGACGGCGTTCGCGCATGGCGACGGGCTCATTGCCATCCCTGGAGGCGAGCGGAACGACATATGCCCCCACGACCATATTCACCAACTCTTCGGCCTTGCCGCGCGCTTCAAGCGCGGCGACCGCTTCGCTGTTTTCAGCGCGAATGGCATTGTCCGGCGACTGGCTCCATCCTTCGGGCGTCCAGTAAAGGCTTCGGCCAGTCAACAAAGAATTGGCCGTCAGGATGTGCGCGCGGTCGGCATTCTTACCGGAGAGTTTCGTGGTGCCCATCATGCAGCCTTTCGTTCAGCGGAGGTTGATGACTGGGCGTTGATCTGCCGCGACTTCACGCCGATCAGCATCATCAATGGAGCGCCCTTGCTCGTAAGGCTGGCTGTTCGGCCAAGATCAGCCAGCACGGTGTGACGTATTTGTTCCTGGGGCCGGCCTGCATTCTCTACCAATACAACCGGTGTTGCCGGATCGCGGCCATGGAAGATCATCTGGCGCTGACCGTCGGTGGCGGCGCGCTTGCCCATGTAGACCGCAACCGCACTGTTGCTGTTGGCGAGGGACGACCAATCAAGATCCGCATCGCCGTCGGCACCATGGGCTGTGATGACCCTTAGTTCCTGCGCGTTGCCTCGCTCGGTGAGAGGTGCGGCTGCTGATGCACTGGCAGCCGCGGCTGATGTGACGCCCGGAACGACCTCGAAGCCGATGTTGGCTTCGGCGACGCTGTCAAGCTCTTCTGCAAGACGCCCAAAGATCGACGCATCACCGCCTTTCAGCCGCACAACATGATGTCCTTGTGCGGCATGTTTGACGATGAGATCGCAGATATCCTGCTGGTCAAAGCTGTGCTTGCCGCTCCGCTTCCCGACATTGATCATCAGCGCTTCGCGGCGGGCAAGTTCGAGGATCCCAGGCGCAACGAGGGCGTCGTAGAGAACCACATCGGCTTCATCCAAAAGCCGACGGGCCCGCAGCGTCATCAGGTCGGGGCCGCCAGGGCCGGCGCCGACAAAGCTGACGAACCCTTGATCGTATGCGGCAAGATCTGGCGCTTGCAGCAGTTGTTCTGCACGTGTCTGGAATGTCTGCCCGTCCGGCTTGCCGGTGAGTGCACCTTTGAAGGCCTGGCGCCAAAAGGTTCGTCTCAAGCGGCCTGGATCGAGTGCTGCGGCTACCTTGTCCCGCAAACCTTCAGCTACCTTGGCCAGGCTGCCAAGCGCGGTTGGAAGTAGAGCTTCGATTTCGGCCTTGATCATCCGGGCAAGCACGGGAGCTGTGCCTTCGCTGCCGATGGCGACCACAACTGGATCGCGGTCGACAATAGCCGGTGTGATGAAGTCGCTCACATCAGGCTGATCGGCTGCGCAGACCATCACCTGGTTGGCGCGGGCGTGATGCGCGATCTTGGCGTCTAAGTTCTCGTCGCCGGTGGCGACGTAGGCGAAGGCCACATTCTGCGGGAAGGCGAAGTGGAGCGGGTCCGCCTGTACCCAACGAGCGCCGGCAAGATCGATCTCATCAGGCACCAGGTGTCCCGTGACGACCCAAATGTCGGCATCCGTCTTGGAGACGAGCCGCAGCTTTGCGGCCGCATCGGCGCCACCACCAAACACCACAACCACGCGCCCGGTGGTTTGAACGAAAAGAGGGAAGGCGCGCATGCAGCCATATCCTTGTTGGAAACCCGAGCGCCTATAAGGACATTTTCCTATGCTTGTGCCAATTGGCGGGATGAAATAAGGAGAAAGGCAGCTTTCTGACGCTTTTTCGGTGATTTCTTCCGGCTTCTGAGTGCTTTGTGAGGTTTTTTTTAGATGGATGAGCTTGATCGCAGAATTCTGGCTGTGCTCCAGCGCGACGCGTCGCTGTCCGTTGAGCGCGTGGCCCAAGAGGTTGGATCCTCAAAGTCGCCTGTCTGGGCTCGGATCAAGAAGCTCAAGGACATGGGAATCATCGAGAAAGAGGTTGTCCTTCTCGACCCGGAAAAGATCGACCAGACGGAAGTCTTCTTCATTGCCGTGAAGACTGATCAGCATGAGGCTGACTGGCTGGAACGCTTCAGCGCGGCAGTGCAGGATATGCCAGAGATACAGGAGGCGCACCGGCTGGCTGGCGAGGTCGACTATCTCTTGAAAGTCCGGGTGAAGGACACGCGTGCGTTCGACGATTTCTACAAGGAGCTCGTGAGCCGTGTGCGGCTGTTCGCGGTGACTTCAAGCCTTTCGATGGAGACGCTCAAATCGACGACCGAGATGCAACTTCTCGAAAAGTCGGCAGACTAGTCGATCAGCCCGTACTGACGAGCTTTGCCGCGCAAGAAGGGTAGGCCTTCGCCGATTACCTCTTCGGTGCTTTCAGCGACCGGTCGCCAGACTGAAAGCCCGTAGGCGATTTCCGGCGGCATGTTCATGAAGCTTTCCATGGCGAGCCCGCCCTTGAAACCAATGGCAGCGAGCGCGGCATGGATTTCATCCCAGTCGCATGTGCCTTTGCCTGGCACGCCACGGTCGGACTCCGAAAGGTGGATGTAGCGAAGGTGGTCGCGGGCAGCCAAGATGCCGTTGGCGACGCCCTTTTCCTCAATGTTCATGTGGTAGGTGTCGAGGTGGACGAACATGTTGCCGGCGCCGACCCGCTCAACCATCTCAACCGCTTGCTGACCGGTGTTAAGAAGATGGGTCTCGTATCGGTTCACCGGCTCGATGCCGAAGGCGATGCCCAGCGTCTTGGCGTGTTTGGCCGCCTCTTCCAGGCAGCGAGCCACATTGTCGAGTTCGGCTTCGGTCGGCGGCATGCCTGACCGCTCGCCGATCCCGCCATAGGTGACGCCGGTGAGTGCTTCAGCGCCCATCGCGGCTGCCTTATCAAGCGCCACCCGCAGGAAGGCGATACCTGGCTCAGGATCGCGGGAGGGCCAACACGCTTCCGGCAGGCCCAGCGAGCAGACTGCGTGGATGCCTGATCGCTCAAATAGCGCTCTGCTGTGATCGGCATCGACCATGGGTGGGTCGAGAAGGGCGACTTCGACAAAATCGAACCCATGCCGGACCGCCTCTCCAACGGCGTGTTCAGCCGCTTCCGGTGTCCAGCTCATGGTCCAGATAGAAGAATGGATGCCGAAGCCTTGCATGGTGCGCCCCTATCCGAAGGCCATCGGATCGGGGCCGGTGCGGCTATTCGCATTGAGCCCGGCGATGGCGGTGTGCTCATCGGTTGTCAGTTCGAAGTCAAATACGTCCCGGTTCTCGGCAAGCCGTGCCGTCTTGGTCGAACGCGGGATGACTGAGCATCCAAGTTCAATGTGCCAGCGAATGACGATCTGCGCTGGCGATTTGCCAGTTCGGGCAGCCGCCTGTTGGATGGGCTCGGCGTCGAAACTCCGACCTTTACCCAGCGGCGTCCAGCTTTGCGTGACGATGGTGTGCTCGGCGTGGAAGGTGCGCAGCTCTTCCTGCTGCAGGTGCGGATGGAGTTCGATCTGGTTGAGAACGGGGGTGACGCCCGTTTCACCGATGATCCGCTCCAGATGATCCGACATGAAGTTTGAGACGCCGATCGACCGGACCTTGCCATCGGCTTTGGCCTGAACCAGCGCTTTCCAGGTATCGACGTAGAGTCCTGCATTTGGTGCCGGCCAGTGGACAAGGCAGAGATTGAGATAGTCCAACCCGATGCGTTGGAGGCTTGCATCGACGGCGCGCAGCGTTGAGTCATAGCCCTGCTCGCTGTTCCAGACTTTGGAGGTGGCAAACACATCCTCTCGGGCAGTGTTTGCAGACCGCAGCCCTTCGCCCATGCCTTCTTCATTGCCATAGATGGCCGCGCCATCGACCAGCCGATAGCCAGCCTCCAGCCCTTCGCGCACCACACGCGCGGTTTCCGCTGCTGGCACCTCCCAAAGGCCGAAGCCGAGCTGCGGCATGGTGTGGCCATCGGAAAAGGTCAGTCTGGTTTCAGTCATTGTGGTCTCCGGAAGCAATCAAAGCGCATCAAGCTGCGCATAGAAGGGTTGGGCGGCCTCATAGAGGCCGGTGTAGACGGGCATCATGCGATCATAGAGATCAGCGGTTGCGCCGTGGGGTTCAATCGGTGGACCCAGTCGGACCATTCGGTCGACGGCGGTCTTAAGGTCTGTTTCCTGTCCCGTGGCGACAGCCATTAGGATCGCTGCGCCGACGACACCGCATTCCAGTTCTTCGGGAACGCGGTAAGGCGTTCTGTACATGCTGGCCTTGATCTCAAGCCACAACCGAGATTTTGCGCCGCCGCTGGAGGCAATGATCTGCTCAGGGCGGCCATGCCCGCCTTGGAGGCGGTCCATGCGATGTCGGACAGAGAAAGCGACACCCTCCAGAACCGCCCGATGAAGTTCGGGCAGGCCGTGGTTGGCGGTGAGGCCAAAGAACTGGGCGCGCGCCGGGCTGCCGGACCCGAAGCGCTCGCCGGAAAGATAGGGCAGGAAGAAAAGGCTCTGCGATCCTGCGCTCGCTTCAGTCGCGGCCTCGGCGACGTCAGCATAGGAGCGCCGGTTGTCGTGGAAGGCGCGGCGCGCCCAGCGCACCGCGTCACCGCCAGCGTCAAGCAGCGTGAAGCTCCCCCAGTCGCCCGCTGCACTCAGCACGTTGGAGACCGCCTCATCGAACGTCGGCTCCTCATGCATCAGCGTGATGATGGTCGAGGTGCCAGTGACGTCTGATCCCATGCCGGCGCCGATCGCGCCTGATCCAAGGAGTGCCATCGGATAGTCGCCGGCTCCGACGAGCACAGGCAATCCTTCCGGCAACCTCGTGAGGCCTGCGGCCTCTTCGGTGAGCCCGGCCAGCAAATCTTGCGGGGGATGCAAGGGCGGAAGGAGGCGGGCGGGCACACCCGTCATCTCGATCATCGCGTCCGACCAAGCACGTGTCTTCCAGTCCATCAGGAAGCTCAAGGATGCCTCGGTGATGTCCTGCGCACGTTCGCCGGTGAGTTTGAAGTTGATCCAGTCTTTGGGCATCAGCAGCGTGGACGCGCGGTCGATGCTGGCAAGGTCATTGTCTGTCAGCCAGGCCAACTTGAAAGCTGGCCAGGCGGGCGCAGGCGCATTGGCGGTGATGGAGAAGTAGCTTTCGAGCGAAATCCGATCTGAAAAACCGGCGACTTGCGGAGCCGTTCGTTTGTCATTCCAGAGGAGCGCTGAATCCCGGGTGAGGTTGCCGTCATCGTCGATGAGCACCGAACCGTGCATCTGGCCGCAGGCACAGATGGCAGCGACACGCGAGGCTGCATTGTCTGTCTTAGCGAGAACTCCTTGAACGCTTTCAACCGTTCCTTGCCACCAATCGGCAGGGCGCTGCTCTGACCAGCCATGCTGGGGCACGATCTGTTCGTGCTCCTTCTGGTCAAAGGCCAGGATGCGACCTGTTTGATCCACCAGCGCTGCACGGATGCTGCCCGTACCAACGTCAATAGCAAGATAGAGATCGCGTTTGGTCGCGCTGGCCATCACAGTCGCTGCTCGGTCTCCGGATCAAAGAAATGTGCCTGAGTCATATCGATGGTCACAGTGCACGGTTCGCCAACGGTTACCGGGAAGCGCGGGTCGACCTGTGCGATCACCTTTTCCTCGCCAATCGTGCCGAGCACGAGCGTATGGGCGCCCAGAGGTTCGAGGGCCAGCGGATCGAGCGTCAGCCCGGCGGTGTGCGCGGACTCGCGCATATGCTCCGGTCGGATGCCGAACTTGATGGTTCGATTATCTCCCAAGCGAGAGGCATGGGCAGGCGCCAGCGGCAAAATCTGATCGCCAAGATGTACAGCGCCGTTTTCGAGCTTGGCATCAAACACATTCATGGATGGTGAACCGATGAAGTCTGCGACGAACAGGTTGGCAGGCTGCTCGTAAAGCGTGATGGGATCGGCGGCCTGTGCAATCCGGCCATTTCGCATCACCACAACGCGGTCGGCCATGGTCATGGCTTCGACCTGATCATGGGTCACGTAAACGGCGGTCGTGCCAAGGCGGCGCTGGAGCAGCTTGATCTCCGTGCGCATATCAACACGCAGTTTGGCATCCAGATTGGAAAGCGGCTCGTCGAACAGAAAGACTTCGGGGTGGCGCACCAAAGCGCGCCCGATGGCGACACGCTGGTGCTGGCCGCCGGACAGGCTTTTCGGCTTACGGTCCAGATAGGGTTCAAGACCGAGAAGCTTGGTCGCTTCGGCGACGCGTTCAGCAATCAGCGTCCGGTCTGTGCCATGCACCTTCATCGCGTAGCCGATATTGTCGCGCACCGACATGTGCGGATAAAGCGCGTAGTTCTGGAAGACCATGGCGCAGTCGCGCTCACCAGGTCGCGAGAAGGTGACATCTTTGCCATTGATGCTGACTGCGCCGGTGGTTGGAAGCTCCAACCCGGCCAGCATGCGCAAGGTGGTGGTCTTGCCGCAGCCCGACGGACCCACCAGGACGATGAACTCGCCCTTTTCAATGGTTAGCGAAAGCGGTGGGATGACGTTTACATCACCGAAGTTCTTGGTGACGTCCGTCAGTTCAACATGATGCTGGGCATCGGCCACAGGGGCACTCCTTCATAAAACGTGCCCCCCGGCTGGGCCGGGGGGCACGGCATTCTATGCGCAGTCTTACATCGGTGGGAGGCCGACCGACGCACGATAGGCGGCAAGTTGAGAATCCCGTCCGAACTCTTCGGTCAGAGCGTCCCATTCCTCAGCAATTGCATCGAGTGCAGCCTGCGGTTCCACTTCACCGGCCAGGGCTTTGGAGAGTTCTATCTCCAGAACCTCGGTGTAGGAGAAGAAGCCTGGCAGACGCAGATCGAGCGCAACGTTTGGTGCGTCGAGCGATGCCCGCTGGGCACCCAGATAGCTGGCGGCTTCTTCTTCGGAGAAGACAGAGGACCAGTTTTCCAGGTTCTCATAGTGGCTGAAGCGGTATGGGTTCACGCCGGAGTTGGCAGTCACAATCGCCGAACCGGACACTTCAGGACTGATCACCTCAGCCACGAAGTCCCATGCTGCTTCTGGGTTCTCACTATCGGCCGGAACGGCCAGCTGCCAGCCGCCGAAGGCAAGGAACGGCGAGTGGACGACCTCGTCAAAGCTGTCCCATTGGTCGGACACATGGTTCCAAATCTCGGTGGACCCCGGAACAATAAACAAGAGAACATGGCCTTCGATGGCGCCTTCTGTAGAGCCAGGCGCGCCGGAGTCTGCCCAGTCAATGTTCATGGCCACTGTGCCGCCAGCATAGAGCGGGCGCACATCGCCTGAACCATTGTTGAGAGCACCCGGTGGGTTGTAGTCGAGGCCGCGCTTGTACTCCTCAAGCGCCCGAAGCCAGCCCGGATTGTTGATCTGAGCTTCCATGGTCTCCGGATCGAAGAACATGGAACCTGGGTTATCCGGGTGGTTGGTGTAGCGCGCAGCGTGCGAGAAGAAGTACCAGAACTGCTGGCCGCCACGGCGATATGCTTCTGCCGTGCCAAACAGGCCGTCATTGGGACGATGGAAGAAGGCTGCCTGATCGTAGTACTGCGCCCAGGTGACCGGTGAGGCGAGGGGGTAACCATACTCGGCTTCGAAGGCCGCCTGCTCGTCCGGGTCGTTCAAGAGATCGGCCCGCAGGTTCAGCATGTGCATGTCGCCATCCATGGTGGCCGACTTCACTTCGCCGTTCCAAACCATCAGGCGCTCGCGATACACCGGGTGGATGTCCTCCCAGTTGGAGCCTTCCTGCAGCGCTGCTGGCATGGTTGAGAGGAACGGTGCAAAGTCTGGCAGCCAGGCTGGGACGAAGCCAATGGCGTCGAAATCGCCGGTCTGCTGGCTCATGGCGGTCAGGAACTTGGGATAGAGTTCACCGAAGGGGAACTCGATCACGTTGACGGTGCCACAGGTGCGTTCTTCCCAACTCACGGCAGCTGCTGCCAAGGCGGAGGCGATGGCCGGGCCGTTTTGGGTCGACACGTTGAGCGTGACGCCCGTGTAGTCTGGTTCACAGGCGATAGCGGCGCCTGTCATCGCGCCAAAGGCGACGGTGGTGAGCAGAAGTTTCTTCACGGTATCCTCCCTTTCGAAGACTATTTTATTGAACCGGAGAGAAGGCCGGACCGCATCATGCGGCCCAGAATCGCCGCGACGATCACCATCGGGACGATGGCGATCAGCGCTGCAACGGAGATTGCCCACCACTCATCGCCCCGCGAGGAGTTCTGTCCGGCTATCAGGATGGGCAAGGTTTGCCAGTCGCCCGTGGTCAGAAGCAGGGCGAACAGGAATTCATTCCAGATGAACGCGAGCACGATCATCGACGTTGCCAGAAGACCCGGCAGCGACATCGGCAGAACGATCTGGAAGAAGATGCGGATACGTCCAATGTTGTCGACCTGTGCGGCTTCCTCCACCTCCACCGGTACGGTGGAGAGAAAATCGCGCATGAGCCACACGGCGAAGGGCAATCCGAAGGCGGTGTAGGCCAGCACCATGCCCAGAAAGCTGTCAAGCAACGGCAGGCCGGCGCGACCGACTTCGGCGTAGAGCAGGAACAGTGCAAACGCCGATACAATGGGTGGGAACATGCGCTGGGAGACGAACCAGAAGGTTACATCATTGTTGCCAAGCACGGGGCCGGGCAGTGGCAGGCGGTTCACGTAGATCGACGCAACAAGCGCGAGCACCAGGACGATGAGCAGCGCGTAAGGAACGGTGATGTCGAAGGTACCGTTCAGCAGCACAAAACCGCCGATGGAGATGATACCAAAGGTCAGTCCCGACAGCAGCCGAATACGAAACTGGAACCGGACCAAGGCGTAGGCCGCCATGGAGCCCAAGAACACTGACAGCGCGGTTGCGACCAGCGAGATCATAACCGAGCTCGCGATGGGGCCGAAGAAATCCCCGCGGATGCCCGATAGCGCGTCTCGGAACGCCTGAAGTGTCGGCCGAAAATCGATGAATGGAATGTAGGTCGCGCCTTGAGAGACCGCGAGTGGCGGTTTGAAGGCCGTCACGAACACCCAATAGAGCGGAAAGAACGAGAAGAAGAGCCAGATAAGGCAGAGCCCCAGTCCCAAGCCGCGCAGCGTGCGGTTTTCCATCACGCGTACCTCCGCGTGAGGCGCTGGGCGAGGGCCAGATAGACTGTCCCAAAGACGATGACGACGATGAGGAAGACAAAGGATAGGGCTGACGTCATGCCCAAATTGAACTTCTTGAAGCCCTCATTGTAGGCGAACAGCGTCAGGGTTTCGGTTGCTGTTCCCGGTCCTCCGCCGGTGAGGACGAATACCGTGTCGATGATTTTGAAGCCTTCGACGAGCCGTATGAATATGACGGCTACCGAGAGCGGCAGAAGCATGGGAAAGGTCAGGTCCCAGAAGCGGCGCCACGGGCCGATATCGTCAACGCGCGCTGCCTCGAACACTTCGCCCGGCAGGCCCTGGAGGCCGGCCAGCATGAGAAGCGTGACGAAGGGCGTCCACTGCCAGGTTTCGATCACGACCAGCACCATGATCGCCAGCGGCGCTTCAGTCAGGAACGGTATGTTGACGAAACCGAAAAGGTTCATCGCGTCATTCACCGGCCCGAGATAGGGATGAAAGACCATGCGGGCGATCAGCGCAACGCAGACCGGGGCAATGAACATCGGCAGCAGGAACACGACCCGGTAGAGCGATGAGCCGCGCACATTGTGGTGAAGCGCGAGCGCGATTACGAAGCCGAACACATATTGAAGCGCTACCGACATGAAGACGATGGACGCCGTCGTCCAGGTCGAGCCCCAGAAGCGCCCTGAGCTTAAAATCTCTGCGTAATTGTCGAGACCGACAAAGCGTGGGGGGATGGGCGGAACCAGCCTGACAGACTGGAAGCTTACGGTCAGCGCGTAAATCAGCGGGAAGATCGAGATCACCAGCACGATGAGAAACGCCGGCCAAATGAAGGCGTATTTCACTCGATCGTGTCTGACCGCTCCCGACTGCATGCCTCACCTTTTTTGTTTTTTGAGACGTTGCCCTTTCTCGAGGCGGAGTGCAACTGATTTTGTAGTTCTACTATGAAAAAAAGTTGCTTTAGCGATTTTTGATGAACCCAAATTACAAAAGTTCAGATCGAAATGGCCGAAACCGCTGTGTTTTGGTGAAGTTTCCGCCCTGAACGCGGTTTTGCCATTGCCAAGGTAGGAGATTTTGGTATTTTTACTACAAAAATGAGGAAAGCATGCTGCGTCCACCCACTGCCCATTCCGTTGATCCGCTGACAGGCGTGCTTTCCTCCGCGACCGGGCGTTACGAGAAACGGTTGAAAGACCTTGCTGGTCTTTATGCTGATCAGGCGGCGTTCCAAGCGGCGCTCAATGATGGTGGCGAGGCGATTGTCTACAGCGTGGAAGATGTACGCCCACCGGCTGTCGGTAGGGATGGCGCAGGCGATATCATATTCTGCGTCACCCATATGGAGCCGGGCCGGATCGGGGATGAGTTCTATATGACCCGTGGTCACATCCATGCGACCGCGAACCGACCTGAAACCTATTATGGGGAGGTCGGTGAGGGGTTGATGTTGATGGAGTCGCCGAAAGGCGAAATCGCCATCCAAGAGGTCCGGCCAAGGGTGATGGTCTATGTGCCGCCGCTATGGATCCATCGCTCTGTGAACACGGGGGAAACGCCTTTGGTGATGAGCTTTTGCTATCCGGCGGACTCTGGCCAAGACTATGAGGTTATTGCCCGTGCCGGCGGCATGGCGCAGCGCATTGTCACCGACGGTGAGGGTGGCTGGAAAGCTGTGCCCAATCAGAGCTACCGTCCCCGCACGCCGGATGATGTTTCCGCAATTCTCGCAACACAGGGCTGAGCGGCCCGAAAGAAGGTTTCGACCATGAGCATATTTGACGATCTTGCCGCCCGCGGCGTGGTGCCGGTGATTGCGCTGGACGATGCCGAGGCAGCCCTGCCGCTCGCCGATGCTCTGTTGGAGGGCGGATTGCCCGTTGCCGAGATCACTTTCCGCACACCAGCGGCCCGCGAAACGCTGGCGACTATTGCTCACAAGCGACCAGAAATACTGGTCGGAGCTGGCACGGTTTTGACCGAAGAACAGGTCGATATGGCCTTGGAAGCTGGCGCGAAGTTTGCGCTGTCGCCAGGGCTTGATCGCGCCGTTCTGGATCATGCGGCGACCAAAGGACTGCCATTCGCGCCTGGCATCATGACCCCCAGCGATCTTCAAGTGGCGCTGCGAGCGGGCCTACCGATGGTGAAGTTCTTCCCGGCCATGCCAGCTGGCGGGCCCAAGATGCTTAAGGCAATTGCCGCGCCCTACTCCCATACTGGCATCGGCTTCAACCCGACGGGCGGCGTGACCATGGACAATCTTGCCGACTGGCTGGCGCTGCCGGAGGTGCGGGCCGTTGGCGGGACCTGGATCGCGACCAAGGCAGATATCGCTGCTGGCAATTGGGCGGCTATCACGCAAAACGCCCGTGCCGCTGTGGCCCGTGTTGAAGAGCTGCGAGCGGGTTAGTGACCTACCAGCCGGCCAGCAAGCCTACCTTCTATTTCATCGGTGTAACGACCGCGAAATCATCCATCATGCGGGTCTTCCCTGAATGGGCGAAGCATCTTGGCTTGGGTGATGTTGAAATGAGGGGCATCGACTTCGTTCCGCATGACAAGCCGGAGCGCTATCACGAGGCTGTCACCTTCCTGAAGAATGATCCGCTGTCGCTCGGGGCTCTGGTTACCACGCACAAGCTTGATCTGTTTTCCGCTTGCCGTGATCTCTTCGACGAGATCGATCCGCTGGCCCAGATGATGGCGGAGACAAGCTGCCTGTCGAAGCGTGATGGGCGGCTGATTTGCCATGCCAAAGACCCGATTTCGTCGGGCCTTTCCATCGACGGGTTTCTGCCAGCGAACCATTTTGAGAAGACCGGGGCTGAACTCTTCAGCATGGGGGCAGGGGGCTCAACCATCGCCATCACATGGCATCTGATGCAGGCGAGCCGTGGTGCTGATCGGCCTTCGCGTATGGTGGTCTCCAATCGCAGTCAGCCCCGGCTCGATCATATCCGGACCATTCACGAGGAACTGCGAAGCGACATCCCTGTTGAGTATGTGCTTGCGCCCAGTCCGGAAGACAATGACGCGATCCTGGCCGACATGAAGCCTGGCAGCCTCATCGTGAACGCCACGGGCCTTGGCAAAGATGCGCCAGGCTCGCCGCTGACAGATGCTTGCCAATTTCCCGAGAGGTCTGTGGTCTGGGAGCTTAATTACCGCGGCGAACTGTTGTTTCTCGATCAGGCCAACGCCCAAAGGCAGGCCCGTTCCCTCCAGGTCGAAGATGGCTGGACCTACTTCATCCATGGGTGGACGCAGGTCATTGCCGAAGTGTTCGACCTTCAACTCCCGACCAGCGGGCCGGCCTTCGATGCAATCGCAGCCATCGCCGGGCGCGTAACCGGACGTGCGTGATGCCAACGGTTCTCGTCACTCCCAGGTCGCTCTCTGTGGGAAGACATCCGGCGATTGATCGTCTGGTTGAGGATGGATTCGAGATTCGATGTCCAACACCCGGCGCTGTTCCAAGCCAAGAGGTACTTCTGGAAGCGCTGCCTGGATGCGACGCATGGATCGCGGGAATCGAACCGGTGAGCGAGGAGGTTATTGAGGCGGCCGATCGCCTGAAGGTCGTCAGCCGCAACGGGTCAGGCGTCGATAATCTGCCGGTTGCAACACTTGAAGCGCGGGGCATTGCGGTCCGTCGTGCCGTTGGTGCCAATGCGCGTGGTGTCTCGGAGTTGGCTTTGGCGCTCACGCTCGCGGGCCTGCGCCATATCGTGTGGACCCATGAGGGCATGCGGCAAGGCCAGTGGCCGCGCCGCATGGGGCGTGAGGGCAAGGGATCCAGAATAGGTGTTGTCGGGCTTGGTGCCATCGGCGTTGATTACGCTGAAGCCTGCCTCGCCCTGGGTGCTGAGGTTTGCGGCTACGATCCCTTCGCGCCTGAGGACCGGATCACGCACGAGCGCTTTCGGCGTGTCCCGCTGAAAGAGTTGGTCGGCCACGTCGACGCGATCAGTTTGCACGCGCCGATGCCGCAGGACGGTCAGGCTCTTTTCGCGGCGGAGCGCCTCGCACTGCTACCTGATGGCGCGGAGATCGTGAAACCCGCGCGAGCAGGGTTGCTTGATCAGCAGGCGTTGCTTGCCGGCTTGGAGAGCGGCAACATTGCTTGTTACGCGACGGACGTTTTTGAGGTGGAACCGCCCGCTATGTCACCCGTTCTTGCCCACCCGAACACAATCCTGACCAGCCATATTGGCGGGTTTACCGGACCATCGGTGGAAAGGGCAGCGGTTCAGGCGGTCGACAACATGCTTGAGGTCCTGGCGGCCCATGCGGCTTGAGGCGCGCCCCGACTTTCCCGAACGTGGCGATGTGGCCATCGCCTGGTTGGGGCAGGCCGGATTTTGGATTGAGACCGGTCAGCGCAGCGTTCTCATGGACCCTTATCTGTCTGACAGTTTGGCGCGCAAATATGCTGGCAAGGTGCATGATCATCAGCGGATGATGCCGATTCCAATTGAGCCCGATGCGCTCCCACGGCCTGATCTTGTCTTGATCACCCACGCCCATACCGACCATATGGACCCGGACACGCTGCGTCCGTTGGCGAGCCTGCACCCCGATGTTCCGTTCGTGGTGCCGCGTGCCAAGCTGAACATTGCCCGCGAGCGGATCGGGCAGGGTGCAAAACTCATTGGCGTAACGGCAGACGATGTTATTGAGCCGCTTGCCCACCTCTCCATCACCGTGATGCCTGCGGCGCATGAGGCCGAAGAGCGTGACTTGGAAGGCAACCATGTGTTCCTCGGCTATGGCATGGCATTCGAAGTTCCAGACGGCGGGGTGGTCCGCCTCTATCATTCAGGCGACACAAATCCTATTGATGCGCTGGATGATGCGCTTTCTTCCTTCAAACCGGACATCGCGCTGTTGCCGGTCAATGGCCGTGACGCGGAGCGACTGGCGGCGGGCATTCCAGGCAACATGACACTAGAGGAAGCGGTTCTTCTGTGCGGAAAGGCCGGCATCGCATGGATGATCCCGCACCACTTTGGCATGTTCGCCTTCAACACGGTCGATGAGCAGGTGATCGACGTGGCGGTCGAAACGATCATGTCGCCGCGGCTGATCAAACCGAAGATTGGGGAGGCGTTGCATCTTGTCGGTTGAGAGCGCGAGCGGCGAACGACCCAGCGTGTCAGCGGTCGATGACAACCTTCTTGAGGTTATTGCACGCAGCCTTCCGGAGCTTCGTAAATCCGAGCGCAGGGTTGCCGAGGCGTTGCTGAAAGACCCAGAGCTGGTTCTCACCATGACACTTGCCGAGCTGTCCAAGCTTGCCGGTGTCAGCGAGCCGACCGTTATCCGCTTTTCGATGGCTATCGGCTGCGAAGGTTTCCGTGATCTTCGTGTGAAGCTTGCCCGCTCGCTTGCTTTCGCACGGACCACGTCTCACGCAGCGATTTCCGAGGATGATGATCTTGCTGGCCTTATCGGCAAGATGTTTGACTTCAATCTGTCAAACCTCACCTGGGCGCGTGCACGGCTTGATCCTGATGCGATTGGTGCGGCGGTGGCGGCAATGCTGACGGCGCGCAAGATAGAGTTTTTCGGCTATGGGGCTTCAGGCGTGGTTGCAATGGATGCCCAGCAGAAGTTTCCGCTGTTCGGCGTACCCTGCGGTGCACCGCTCGATGGGCACCAGATGGTGATGACCGCTGCCATGATGCGGCCGGGCGACGTGGCCGTTGCGATCTCCAACACCGGTGAAACCCCCGCCGTGATCACAGCGATCCAGACAGCGCGCGAACGTGGCGCTACGACGGTCGGGATCACGGGAAGCGCGAGTCCACTGCTTGAACATTGTGATGTCGCCGTGGTGGTCGAGACCTTGGAGAACACGGATCTCTACACCCCAACGGTATCGCGGCTGTCTGCGATGGTGGTGATCGATATCTTGTCGACTGCTGTCAGCTTGGCTCGCGACGACCCGCATCGGAAACGTTTCGCAGACATGAAGGCATTGCTCGCCTCGATCCGGTCGGCGCGGCGCGTTCAGGAAGACTCATGATCTCTGAACATTTGCGTATGTTATTTGACAAAGGTTCAGTTCCTTCCTAACAGGCAGTCAGTCCTCAATTGGAGTTACCACCTAACATGCCCAAGGAACTGCTCGTCGATCCCGAACAGGTTCTCAAGACGAGCGAACTGACCTTTTCTCCGGTTCCGGTCCACGCCTATGGCACGTCGTTTGCGGACGAACGGAAGCGTCTGGGTGACGACGTTCTGAAGAGCACCTTGCGGCACATGATGGTGATCCGCGAGTTCGAGACGATGCTCGCCTACTTCAAAGGCACCGGCTCCTATCGCGATCTTCCCTACGCCTATAAAGGGCCAGCGCACCTTTCTATCGGGCAGGAAGGCGCTGCCGTCGGTGCTGCCATGGCGCTGGAACCGGATGACTACATCCTGGGCTCTCACCGCAGCCATGGTGAGTTTGTCGCCAAGGGTTTGTCAGCTATCGCCAAGCTAGACGAGGCGCCCTTAGCGTCCATCTTGGACGGCTATGAAGGCGGCAAGCTGCGTGACACGGTCGCGACCCATATCGGCGGTGAGGGCAAAGAGTTAGCTGAAAACGTTCTGCTGTTCGGGCTGCTTGCCGAAATCTTCATGCGCGAGAACGGGTTCAATGGCGGCATGGGTGGCTCCATGCACGCCTTCTTCCCGCCGTTTGGCGCCTATCCGAACAACGCTATTGTGGGTGCGAGCGCAGGGATTGCCACAGGTGCTGCGCTCCGTCGGCGATTGGCAGGTGAAGATCGAATAGTTGTCGCCATAGATGGTGACGGCTCAACGGGAAGCGGGCCGGGATGGGAAGCGATGCACTTCGCCTCCATGTCGCAGTTCAAGCGGCGCTGGCCGGTAGCGCTGCGCGGAGGGCTGCCGGT
>JBHJIX010000105.1:0-9472 GCA_050043025.1 Cohaesibacteraceae bacterium | reverse complement strand
ATCGTCGATGACGACAAGCCGTTCCTCAGCCGCTTGGGACGCGCTATGGAGGCAAGAGGGTTTTCAACGCGATTGGCTGAATCGGTCGCCGAGGGGCTCAAAGAGGTCGCTCAGTCTGCGCCAGCCTTTGCCGTCGTCGATATGCGGCTGGAGGATGGCAACGGGCTCGATGTCGTTGCAGCGCTTCGCGAAGCGCGACCGGAGGCCAGGGCGGTCGTGCTGACGGGTTACGGCAACATCGCCACCGCTGTGAGCGCGGTAAAGATGGGCGCGACGGACTATCTCGCCACGCCAGCCGATGCCGACATGGTGGAGAAGGCGCTCATGCAGACCGAGACAGGCGAAATGGGGCCTCCAGAAAACCCTATGTCTGCCGACCGGGTGCGCTGGGAGCATATCCAACGCGTCTATGAGATGTGCGAACGCAATGTTTCGGAAACCGCGCGCCGGCTGAATATGCATCGACGCACATTGCAGCGCATCCTCGCCAAACGCGCCCCGCGTTAGAACGCGGTTCTAAGCCTTGGCAATCACCAGTGATGCGTTGACGCCGCCAAAGCCGAATGCGTTGCAAAGCGCGCGCCCGATGTTGGCCGTCCGACCCAAATCCGGCACGAAATCTAAGTCTTCCGCGCCCTCATCGGCCTGTTTGAAGTTCAGGGTTGCCGGAATCTTTCCCGTCATAACGGCAAGTGCGGTGAAGATCGCTTCAACCGAGCCTGCCGCGCCCAGCAGGTGACCGGTAGCCGATTTGGTGGAGGAAATGGGGATGGCGCGCAGCGCCTTGCCGAAAACTGCGCGAAGGGCGGCCACTTCGCCGGCATCACCGACCGGGGTCGATGTCGCATGACCATTTACATAACCAATGCATTCAACCGCGCTTTTGGCCATGGCCATCGCGCGGCGAATGGCGAGCGCGGCGCCCGACCCGTCTTCCGGCCCGGCGGTCAAATGGTAGGCATCGGCGCTTGTTCCATAGCCTTCCAGCACGACCAGCGGGGTCGCGCCACGGTCTAAGGCATGGGAGCGCCGCTCCAGAACGACGAGCCCCGCGCCTTCCGACAGGACGAAGCCGCTGCGCGAGCGATCATAGGGCCGCGACGCGGATTGGGGTGCCTCGTTTTCGGTGGAGAGCGCTCGCGCGGCGTTGAAGCCAGCCAAGGCCAGCCGATCCACGCACGCCTCCGTTCCGCCGGCCAAAACAATGTCCGCCTCACCTGTCGCGATCAGCCGCATGCCGTCACCGATGCCTTGCAAGCCGGCAGCGCAGGCCGTGATCGGCGCACCGATGGGCCCACGAAAGCCAAAACGCATGGAAATATTGCCGGCGGCGAGATTGCCGAGGAACTGAGGAACCACAAACGGAGACAAACGCCTTGGCCCTCGCCCGTCCAGCGTGCGCACCGCCTCGGTCACAACGGGAAAGCCGCCAATGCCGGTGCCGATCAATGTCGCTGTGCGATCTTTCTCGTCCTGGGTCTGCGGATGCCAGCCGGACTGGGCCAATGCTTCCTCGGCAGCGGCTAGCGCATAGAGTGTGAAGAGATCGATCTTCTTGCGATCCTTGATGCTGACCACCGCCTCGACATCCAGACCAGCGGGATCATCCTTCCTATCGGGCACCAGCCCGCCGATCCGCGTCGCCAGATCGCTGACATCGAACCGATCTACTGGTCCCAGACCGGACCGCCCGGACAACAACCGCTCCCACACAGCGTCCACGCCGCAGCCCAATGGCGTAACTACGCCCATACCGGTGATGACGATGGGATCTTCCTCAAGGGTCGGTGTCATGCGCTCAATGTCCTCTGCTAGACTCTTTTTTGTGTATATACACACAATAAATCGCAAAGGGCGACAAAATGATGGCGCTCTAGAGTTCGGCCAAACGAGCAAGCGTTGCCTGCATGCGCGCCCATTCCTCATCGCCAAGCTGTTCGCGGACCTGAGCCTGCGCTTCATGCCATAGCGGTAGCATGCCCATCAGTTTGTCCTCGCCCTCCTCCGTGAGGCGGTAAGCTTTGGCACCGCCCCGGCCTGCGACATCGCAGGCAACAAGTCTGGCCTTTTCGAGCACAGCGAGGTTTCGGGTCATGCCGGAGCGCTCAATACCCATGCCCGCGGCAAGTTCTGAAACCGAGGTGGCATCGCTGCCATAAAGGCCAAAGAGGAGAGATGCCTGCGATGCAGAGATGCCGTGCGGGCGGACCAACGTTCCGAAGTGACGCGACACCGCGCGGGATGCCTTGCGCGCCTTGGTCAGAACGCACTGGCTTCTGAAAAGGTCTGGGGCGATAGCGTCCATGGAACCTATGCATAGACCGGCCAGGGGGTTTGTAAACCACCGCGGATGATCGGAAAGACTGGTCTGACTGTCCGGGTTTTTGGGAGAATCATCAAAACAAGCGCTTTGTGACGCCCAACACAGCGCGCTCGGGAAACAGACGGCATTCTCCAATCATCGAAACGCGGCCACCAAGACGCTCCCAACCCCAACCGGCCGGGTTCAAGATGAGAGGAACAGACCAATGACCTTCGCTCCCAAGAAAGCCATCGCCGCCGCAGCTCTTTCCCTGGTCGCCATCGCTGGCACCACCGCTGCCACCACCCAAACCGCTCAGGCCAATGAAGCTGTTGCCGGTGTCATCGGCTTCGTTGCCGGCACCATCGTTGGATCGGCCGCCACTCAGGCTCATCAGCCGCGCGTTGTTTACGCCCAGCCGCAGACGGTTGTCGTTCATGGTGGCCTGCAGCCCTGGACCCCGGCCTGGTATTCTTCCTGCTCCCAGCGCTACCGCTCGTTCAATGCACAGACCGGCTACTACCTGTCCTTCTCGGGCAACTACGTCTTCTGCCGCTAAGCAACACTTCGGCAAATACCCAAACCCCGTCGCGCCTTCTGGCTCGGCGGGGTTTGCTATTGATGCTGCTTCACCTCTCGGGAATCTGAGCCTGCGGAGCGTCTAAATGATGCAGCCGGCCAATTGCCAGCCGAGCCAGCCTCAAGGTCAACGCCTTGCGGCGTGAGGCATGCAGTTTCCGAATATTGGGTTCGCGCACAACATGTGCGCCATAGCCATCAGCGATCATCAGACCTTCTTCGCCTGGAAAAATCTCCTGCGGTACATCCGGTGCGGTCGCGAACAGAAACCTGTCGCAAAAATCCAAATAGTCGGGCCACTTGCCGTCGGCACGAAGATCGGCCGGCGATGATTTCACCTCGACGATCGTGATCAACCCGTCGGGCATCAGCGCCACGATGTCGGCGCGGCGTCCGTTCGCCAGGCTCGCCTCATAAAGACAGACCGCACCGCCTTGAGCCAGGAAGCGTCCTGCACCACGCCTTATCATCAGCGCGCGTTGCGATTGCCGCCCATCGGCCAGCATCGGTTCTTCTGGCCCTTTTGGCGCTGCTTCCATTGATGGCGAATCCGACATTGCGAAAGTCTAGACCGGCGCGAGGCAAACTGCATCAGCGCGAACCAAGACGCCCTTAATGTGATGCGCAACACAGTCGGCTTCGTCCCCCCACAGCAAGGTCAGGAGGTCGATTTGGACGTTCCCAGCGTTCTGACGATGCAGTATCGGCCGTCGGTTCGGGTGCAAGCCCCACCGCTCCGGATCGGTTGGCTGGTCTGCCCCGCCTCGCCTTCGGGCGGGGCGGGTTGCTCGGTTTTTGATGAGCAAGACGATGCCAGAAAGGGCTCTGTTAACCAGGCATGGATTAGGTTTCGGTTATGCCGACAAGCATTGCTCCCAGCCAAGGTAGTCAGGCAGCCAGTCCAGTCGCTCAAGTGGCCGGATCGGCGCCGCGCGTCGCGCCCGTGTCATCGACAGCGCCACTCCAAGCTCGGTCGGCGGGGCAACCAGCGCCCCAAGCTGTTCCAACGCCATCCGCGACGCAATCGGGCGCCAACGTTGCCCGGCAGGTAAGCGCGCAGCTTCTCCAATCAATGATCCAGACCCTTGGCAAACCCTTGCCCGGTCAGGTTGCCTCACCGCAGAGCGGCCTTTCCTCATCTGCTGCCAACCAACTTAGTCTTCAACTTACCTTGCCGAGTGGCGCCACGTCCAGCGTAACTGGCGGGCAGACACCAGCATCAGGCCAGCCACAATCGGTCTCGGTGCGCCTACCGCTGCCTGCAGGGCAGACGCTGCCGGCGGTTGGTACGCCCGTTTCTGTTGGCAGCAACGGTGATGGGCTCACTGTAAGCGTCCGTGGACCTGCGCCTATCACAACAGAATCGCTGCGTGCGGATGTCGCCAAACAGACATCGGTCGCGCCGGCCATGGCGGATGTTGCGCGTTTGACTGCAAGCCCAAACCCGGGTGGCGGGTCAATCGACAATGCTCTTGCCCGCCTGATGGGCTTTACTCTGGGCGGTGACGATCCGGTATCGCCGCAGACCCTGCGTGGCCTTCTGGATGGCGCGCGGGTGATGCCGAATCCGGCAAGCGCGACCGCCAACATCGCCAGCCCTGCAGGAGGCAGTGGGCCGGGCAGTATGCAGAATGCCCTTGGCGCGCTTATTCGGGCGTTGGGCTTGTCCCAACCATCGCAGCAACCAACCGGCGCCCAACAACAAACGGGCACTGCATCACAAACGGGCCCTCAACATACCCCGGGCGGAGAGAACTCGAATCCGTTGCCGCGCGATGCAGGCCGACCCAGCAAACTGCCTTCCATACCCTTGCCCCTTGATGCGCCTGATCTTTCCGATCCGACGCAAGTCCAGAACTTGCAGCGCAAGCTTGATGGTGCCCTGTCGCGCCTCAACCTTCTTCAGGGCCTTGGCGCAGAATCACAGCGCGGTGCTGAACAGTGTCAAAGCCTGCGCCTCGACATTCCGCTGCTTCTTGGCCAGGAGGTCGCTGTTCTTGGACTGGCGATTGATCAGGAAAACGAGGCTGGTGGCGCTGATCGAGAGCGGCCTAACCATTGGCGTTTTCGCTTTGCTTTTGAAAGTCAGGCCCATGGCGGCATTGAAGGTCTTGTGGCGATGCGCACACCATCGCTTGCGACGCCCAATTCAGGCGACACCGAAGCGGGCCTTGGAGCCGACCCTGTCCAGCTCGACGTTGCCGTCTGGGTGACCGACGAGGCCACGCTCGCCCGGCTGGAGGCTTCGCGCGAGGTGCTCGCCAAGGCACTTGCTTCCCACGACCTTGTGCTGACCAGCTTGACGCTGGCACCGTCCGAGGACGCGCCGGAACCTGCCGAACACGGTCACGATGACAGCCCGCATTTGGTGGACAGGAACTCATGAAGCAGCGGGACGACGCGGGAAAGGATGGCGTGCAAGCCAACCAGGAGCCAACAATTGCCGTTGCCCTGCGTTACGAGGTCGATGATGACGCCGCGCCAGTGGTGGTCGCATCGGGACGGGGCTCATTGGCGGACCGCATTCTGACAGCTGCCGAGCAAGCTGGCGTGGCCATTGATGAGAACCCGATGCTCGCCCAGGCGCTTGAGAAGGCGCCAGTCGGTGAGCCCATCCCTGAAGAGCTCTACCAGGCTGTCGCCGAGGTTATCGGTTGGGTTCTGAACCACGGGCACGGTCGACATCGACACGCGCTGCCGTCCGCCGAGCGCACGCATTCCGGTACGGTTCAGCCATGATTCGTGCGGTCATGCCCTTTCTGGAGACGTGTTTTGGACACCCAAAGCCCCGGAACCTTGTGGCACGAAGGCAACAACCGGCCAAAAGGTCGCCATGCTGTGATCCAGCGTCACCTTTCGTTCCGGGGTTGGGTCTGGCGCATCTGTCTGAATCGCGCCATGGTCCGGCCATGTTTGGATCCCGACCCTTGGCGCGTTCAATCGCATGCCTGGTGATGACGGTTCTCGTTGCGGCGAGCACGGGCTTGCCATCGGTTTCCTATGCCCAGCGTTACGCCGATCATCTAGCGCAGTATGGCGGCTTTGACGCAAGGGCGGCTGCGATCAACGGATTCGCGGCGCTTTATCTCAATCCGCAGGCCGCCATGCTGCCAGTGGTCCTCTCATCGACCGATGCAAGTTACGGTACAGCCTGCCTGCCTACGCCCTGTTCGGTTGAGAAGGTTGTGCTGACGGCCAAACAGGCTCCGGTTGCATCCGACCTGCCATTTCTGTCGGTGGTCACTCTGGGAACCTATCCCGTCGGTCTTGATCCCTCAGCGCTTCGTGGCCCGCCGAAAGGCTTGGCCTGACCAACCCTTCCTTTCTTCAATCCTTCTTCGATCAGTCTTCTAGGAGTTTTCTCCAATGATCTCTCGCCGTTCTCTTCTTCTTGGTGCACTGGGCACCACCGCCGCCGTTTCAACGGCTAAGGCCGACAGCGCCATCGACGCGTTCCTGGACTCCGTTAATCTGGACCCATCCACGGCTGGCACGCGCAACTTCCGTCTGGCCCGTCAGTGGCGGCCGGCAGATGTGCCGTGGGAAGGCCGCGAGCGCGCCGGTACCATCGTTATCGATGTTGCCAACCGCTACCTCTACCATGTGAATGAAGGCGGCGAGACCGCTCGCCGTTACGGCATCGGCGTTGGCCGCGACGGTTTCCGCTGGGGCGGTACAGCTGTTGTTGGCCGCAAAGCCGAGTGGCCGACCTGGACGCCTCCCCCCGCCATGATCCGTCGTCAGCCGGAGCTGCGCGAGTGGGCCGGCGGCATGCCTGGCGGAGAGGACAACCCCCTTGGCGCACGCGCGCTTTATCTCTATCGCGGTGGCCGCGACACGCTGTATCGCATCCATGGCACCAATGCTCCGTGGACCATCGGTCAGGCGATGTCCTCCGGTTGTATTCGTATGGTCTACGCTCACGTTGAAGAGCTTTAGGAGCGCGTCCGCGTCGGCAGTCGCGTGATTGTGCGCCAGGCCTAAACGTCTGGAACAGTGGATTTGAAAACCCGGCGGGGGCTTGCTCCCGCCGGGTTTTTCTTTGGCACAATTCTCGCCGGCCCGTTGACAGGTGATGCGGCGCGCGATGACCTCTCAACATGACCGCGGACAAGCAACAATCGCACCGCCGAGAGCGCCAAACCCGACGCCCCAGAAAAGTCACTGCCGAACGACTGCGCAGGATTGGGCTTGCCTATCTGGAGCGCTATGAAGCGAGCGAGGCTGGTTTTCGTGCTGTTCTTTCGCGCCGTGTTGCCAAGGCTGCCAAAGCCCATGAACAAGACCCTTCGTCCTTTGATGGGTTGATTGACGAGCAAGTCGCTTGGGCCAAGCAGGCCGGACTGGTCGACAACACGCGCTTTGCCGCCAATCAGGTTCGGCGCCAGCGTGACCGGGGCGCCTCTGGGCGATCCATCGAAGCGCGGCTTCGATCAAAGGGCCTTGAGGCATCGACAATCCAAGCGGCGCTTGCTGATGATCGTCGCGATGACGCATCAGCCGCCGATCGCTATGCCGAGCGCCGGCGGTTGGGCCCTTACCGCTTGCGGGACCGCGCTGAGCGTCGTGATCGTGATGTAGCCGCTATGTGTCGAGCAGGCTTTTCATTTGATTTGGCACGGTCCGTCATTGATGGCGCACAAGAGGATGGGACGGGTGGCGATGGCGTGTGAGCTCTTGACTCCGGCTCAGATGGGCGACTGCGACCGGTTCGCTATTGATGCCGGAACGCCTGGCGCTTTGCTGATGGAGGCTGCCGGACGGGCGGTTGCTGACGAGGCGGTTTCCATGGTTCCGCCAGGCTCTTCCATCCTCGTGCTTGCCGGACCGGGCAACAATGGCGGCGACGGGTATGTGGCCGCGCGTCATTTGGCCGGAGCTGGACATACAGTGGCCGTTTCAAGCCTTGGGGACCCAGCAGCGCTTGGCGGTGATGCAAGAAACGCCTTCGAGCAGTGGGCCGGCGATGTGTTTCCTGCTCAAGCGATACTGCCGAGGCTTCCAGACCATGCGCTCATCATTGATGCCTTGTTCGGCGCGGGCCTCGCGCGGTCCTTAAAGGGCGAAGCGGCCGGTTTGATTGCAGCCGTGAACACAGGCACCGCGGCTGTTCTAGCGGTCGACCTTCCCAGCGGCATAGATGGTACCACCGGCCAGGTTCGTGGCGTTGCCATAAAGGCCGACCGAACCATCACGTTTCATCGCCTGAAGCTTGGACACGCGCTTTTCCCGGGGCGTGTCCATTGCGGGACGGTGCGTTGCACAGATATCGGCCTCAGCGAGCGGGCCCTTGACCATGCCGGATACAGCGCTCGGCTTACCGGGGACTATCTGGTCGGCCATGTCGAGGGTAGGTGGCGGGCCGATCTTCACAAATATCATCGTGGCCACGCGCTCATCGTTGGCGGGCCGCCTGAGCGGATTGGCGCGGCTTTTCTGGCGGGCAACGCTGCCTTGCGGGCCGGAGCCGGCCTGGTCACGCTCGCGCTGCCAGCCGCGTGCCTAGTCGGCAGCCTGGGCATCGCTCCGCAGCTGCTGCGGGCAGAATGCAACACGGCCGGGGATCTCAGCCAACTCCTCGCTGACCGGCGGATCAGCTGCTGTGCCTTGGGGCCAGGCTTGTCGCCTGATGAAGTGACGCGGCAGATGGTCTATGCAGCGATTGATGGCGATGTTGCGCTGGTTCTCGACGCCGGAGCACTGACCGCTTTTTCAGGACAGACTGAGACTCTGTTCGAGCGCATCAAAAACCGGCAAGGCCCCGTTGTCCTGACGCCTCATGAGGGCGAGGTTGGCCGGTTGTTTGGACGCGACAAGCTTGGTGAGGCGACATCTCGATTTGACGCGGGCTGTGATGCGGCCGAACGATCTGGCGCGACCGTTGTACTCAAAGGGCCCGATAGCGTCATCGCCGCACCGGACGGTGGACCGCAGGCTCGTTTCATCAATGGCAATGCGCCACCATGGCTCGCCACCGCTGGGTCGGGAGATGTTCTCACAGGCATTCTTGCCGGCCTGTTGGCGGCTCCTCGAGCGGCTGACAGGTCCATGGACAGCATTGCGGAACTCGTCGCTCTGAGCGTTTGGCTCCACGGTGAAGCCGGTCAGGTGGCTGGCCCTAGCCTCACCGCCGGCGAGCTGGAACCGGCGCTTAAGCAAGTTCTGAACCAACTTTTTACGAGGGATCCAGAGAATGCGTTCCGACCCCTCATAGTCCCTACAGCCTCCGAGCTGTGATAGCCGCGCTGCCATGCTGACACGCCGAACTTTCACATCCGCGCTTGCAGCAGGAACAGCGACCCTGGCTAAGCCAGCGATTGTCAGCGCGTCGGTCGGGCGTCCGACGAACGGCGTCCGGATCGTTGAAGACAGTGCTCCGGGCGCTGAGAACCTATCGATCCAATACAATCTCGCCTACCAGCGCACCCCGAAGCTGCGCGCGCTTTGTTCGGACACCGACAGCGTGGCAGCGACCGTTCGCTGGGCCCGCGAAGAGGGTCTTTCCTTTGCATTGCGCAGCGGCGGGCATTGCTTTGCGGGCAGCAGCACACACGCCGACCTTGTGATTGATCTGCGACAGATGGACCGTGT
>JBHJIX010000104.1:0-6251 GCA_050043025.1 Cohaesibacteraceae bacterium | reverse complement strand
TAAGGGAGGCCGTAGCCTCCCGTCATACATGCTTGCGGCTTGCTCATTGGAAGGCGGCTTCCGTGTTGGCCTGTCGGCCTATTCGGCAGCTTCGGCCAACGTGAGAACGGAAACATACGTGTTACCGTCGCGCTTCTTGGCGAAGTGCACAGTACCGTCCGTAAGCGCAAACAGGGTGTGGTCCTTGCCCATGCCCATATTCTCGACCGGGTGCCATTTCGTGCCGCGCTGGCGAATGACGATATTGCCGGCAACGACGATTTCGCCTCCGAATTTCTTCACGCCAAGCCGACGACCGGCTGTATCGCGACCGTTGCGGGATGAACCGCCTGCTTTTTTATGTGCCATCGAAAGCTATCCTTCCTAAAGCTCACTCGCCCTTGGCGAGATCAGCGGCCTGTTGCAGCCAGTTATCACGTTCAATACGGCCCTTGAAAGACAGAGCCTCATCCACCTTGGCAATATCGTCAGCGGTAAAGCCTGCGATCTGGGCGTAGGTGGTGATGCCAAGACCGTTAAGTTTCTTTTCCAGAACCGGGCCAACACCGGAGATCTTCTTCAGATCATCCTTGGCACCCTCTGGCGCGGTGAACAGAGCCTCCGCTGGGGCTTCAGCCTTTTTGGTCTCAGCCTTCTTTGCAGCGGGCTTCTTGGCTTCGGCTTTCGGTGCAGCGTCCGCTTTGGGAGCCGCTTTGGCCTTCGGTGCTTCTGCTTCAGCAGCCGGTGCTGCCTCTTCAGCCTTCTTCGGCGAGGCTTTCTTCTTCGCGGCCTTCGGCTTGGCACCGTCGGTCAGAATGTCGGTGATTTTCACCACCGAGAAGTGCTGACGATGGCCGTTCTTGCGGCGCGAATTCTGCCGGCGACGCTTTTTGAAGATGATGATCTTCTTATCGCGCTTGTTGTCGACCAGTTCGCCAACAACGCTTGCGCCATCCACCAGCGGCGATCCGACGGTCACGCCGGCGTCACCGCCAACCATTAGAACCTCGTCGAAAACCACCTGGTCGCTCGGCTCCAGGCCAAGCTTTTCAATTTTGATAACGTCATCAGCGGCAACTTTGTACTGTTTGCCGCCCGTTTTGATGACTGCGAACATGCTTTTGTCCTCGTGTTCAGCGCATTGGTGTCAGGCACGCATTTTTAAGTGCGAACCCGCCCAAGCTTTTTGCCAGTCGTGACTTTGGTAAGTCTGGGTCGGTGCCAGGATCAGCCCTTTAGATTGGGGGGAGGGTTGAGCCAGACGAAAAAGGCGCGGAGCTTGGCCCCGCGCTTGTCTTCGGCGGCTATAAGCCGAAACCAGGGCAGATTGTCAAGCAGGCGCTTGCGTTCTGGGCGACGTTTCGTTTAAGCGTAGCGCCGCTTCGCGGGCGACCACCGCGAACCTAGCCCACCAAGGGCTTGCGGAGAGATGCCGGAGTGGTCGAACGGGGCGGTCTCGAAAACCGTTGTGCGCTTTGCGTACCCAGGGTTCGAATCCCTGTCTCTCCGCCATTTATCCCGTGCGATAGTGCGTGCTGTCACTTCTTCTCCCGCTCAACCTCCAAGAACTCAATCAAAGATTGGCTGGCACCCAGAATATGATCGCGGGTCAAAGCCGCGGCGGCCTCTGCGTCCCTGTCGATCGCCGCTTCCAAGATACCGGCATGCTGGCGGCGTGCGCGATCAATGCCGGACGTCAGCACCAACTGCGCCCTCAAATAACGACCGACATTGTCCAGCGCCTTGGAGATCACCTGCAGATGATAGGGCCGATTGCTGTCCTTGTAGAGCGTATAATGGAACTGCTGATTGAGCCGCCCCCATTGGTTGCTGTCGGTCTCGCGGGCAAACTGCGCGGCAAAGTCTATGGCCTCATCCAGAGACTTATCTGAGATCCGCTCCACAGATCGCCGGATCACGTCGCTCTCCAACAGCGCGCGGAATTCAAACAGCTCGCTGATCTCATCAAGCGAGAGGGATGACACCACCGCCCCTTTGTAACGCTGGTTGGTGATGAGTCCCTGCTCTTCCAATCGCGCCAAAGCCTCACGAACCGGAATGCGGCTGACATTGAACATCGTGGCAATCTGATCCTGGCGCAGAAGATCGCCGTCTTGCATGGTTCCTTCCACGATCGCCTCGCGAAGCGCCTCAAAGATAATGTCGGCCGAAGACGAGGTCGCCCCCAGGTTCACCGCGTTCAGTTTCAGTTTCATGGCTCTTCAACTCGTTGGCTCGCTCGCTGGCTAGCGCGTGCCTGCCTCTCCCTGCAACAGGAGATCGGTTCGCATCGCCGTTGTAAATAGCATATTGTAGATTATATCCAATATGCTATTGGTACAGAGCGGCGACCGAGAGGGGTGGCCCGCAAAACAGGAGAACAGGCAATGAAAAAAATGACCCTGGCAGCCGTCGGTATGGCCGTAGCGATGACGGCTGCGCCAGCGCAGGCCGACAAACTCGACGATATCATCAGCTCGGGCGTCCTACGTTGCGCCGTCGTGCTCGATTTCCCGCCCATGGGTTCGCGCGATGCAGACAACAATCCCATCGGGTTCGACGTTGACTATTGCAACGATCTAGCAGCTGCGTTGGGTGTTGACGCTGAGATCGTTGAAACGCCCTTCCCCGACCGTATCCCAGCGCTGATTTCAGGCCGCGCCGATGTCGGCGTCGCGTCAACCTCCGATACGCTGGAGCGCGCCAAGACGGTGGGCTTCACCATTCCCTACTTCGCTTTCCAGATGGTCGTCCTGACCCGCGAAGACACCGGCATTGCAGACTTCGAAGGCATGGCCGGGCGCACCGTCGGTTCGGTCGCCGGCACCTATGAAGCCATCGCGCTTGAACAGAATGTCGACGCGTGGGGCGGCGGCGACTTCCGTCCTTACAATTCACAAGCCGATGTGTTTCTGGCTCTGGCCCAGGGGCAGATCGAATCCACCGTCGTCACCTCCACAGTCGCCTCGTCAATCATCCAGTCCGGCCAATATGACGGCTTCGTCATGCGCGGCGACGCGCCCTATGACATCGACTATGTTGGCTTGATCGCCCTGCGCGAAGAGTATGGCTTGCTCAACTATCTCGACCTGTTCGTGAACCAGCAGGTACGCACCGGTCGTTATGCCGAACTTTACGCCCAGTGGATTGGCGAAGGCGATGCGCCGAACCTGACGGTGCCGAACGTCTACCGCTGATCGGCAGCTTAAGAAAAACGATGCGGCGTGGTGATCGCCACGCCGCACCAAGGGTCCTAACCAAGCTCATCTGGTCCTTGTATGTTCGACTATACGTTCCATTGGCATCAGGCATTGCGGGCCTGGCCGCGCCTCCTGGAGGGTGCGCTGGTAACGCTGGAAGTCGCAGTGCTGTCGATGATCATCGGCATCACCATCGCCATCGTTCTGGCCGTCGCGCGCACCTCAAACGTTGCGATCTTCCGCGCGGCAGCGATCAGCTGGATTGAGCTGGCCCGCAACACACCAGCGCTTTTTCAGATCTACATGGTCCATTTCGGTCTTGGCGCGTTCGGGCTGCATCTCAGCCCCTATCTGTCGCTGCTTGTGGGCATCGCTTTCAACAATGCCGGATATCTGGCCGAAACCTTCCGGGGCGCTCTGCGCGCCATTCCCCCCACCCAGACACGGGCCGCCCGCTCGCTGGGCATGGGACCGGTTCAAGCCTTTGTGCTGATTATCCTGCCGCAGATGTTCCGCATCGCCTTTCTGCCGGCCAGCAATCAGATGGTCTGGGCGATCCTCATGACGTCGCTTGGCATCATTGTCGGCATGAACACCGATCTGGCCGGCGTGACGCAGGACCTTAACGTGCGCACTTTCCGCACCTTCGAATTCTTCGCGCTTGCGGCTGTCTTTTACTACGCCATCGCCAAAAGCGTCGGAATCGGAGCCCGGCTGATCGCCTGGCGCCTGTTCCGGTACTAGGGGGCGTCAGGATGTTTGATACAGCCCTCACCTTCTCCGATCTGATGTTCATGCTGCGCGGCGCGGCGCTGACCTTGGCCATCACGGCCGTCTCGGTCGCCGCCGGAACCATCCTCGGGATCACCTTCGGCGTCATCCGCCACCAGGTTGGTCCCTGGTTCGCGGCCCCGCTGACCTTCGTGCTCGATGTGCTGCGGTCCGTTCCGCTTCTCATTCAGCTCATTCTGGCCAACGCCTTTCAGTCAATTGCCGGCCTTGGCTGGTCACCCTTTGTGGTCTCCTGCGTGGTGCTGTCGCTCTACACCTCCGCCTACTGCTCGGAGATCGTGCGTGGCGGCATCCAGGCGGTTCCCATGGTTACCCGCCGTGCCGCCCGGTCACTCGGCATGACCTGGGGCCAGGACATGTCGCACATCGTCTTCCCGATGGCGCTGCGTGTCGCTCTGCCCAGCTGGATCGGCCTGACCCTCGGCGTGATGAAGGACAGCGCGCTGGTTCTTTGGATCGGCCTGATCGAGCTTCTGCGCGCCTCGCAGATCCTCATTACCCGCCTCCAGGAACCGCTCTTCATTCTCATCATAGCTGGCGCGATCTACTTCCTGATCAGCTTTCCCATCGCCCGTCTTGGTGACCGGCTCGAAAAACAATGGCGCGAAAATGATCCGAGTTGAGAACGTTCATAAGTCGTTTGGACCGCTCAAAGTCCTCAAGGGTATCGACCTCACTGTCGACCAGGGCGAAGTGGTCTCGGTTATAGGCGGTTCGGGATCCGGCAAGTCGACCTTGCTCACCTGCATCAATGGCCTGGAGCCAATCGATCAGGGGCGCATTGAGGTCGATGGAATCGAGGTGCACGCTGCAAGCACCGACATCAACAAGCTGCGCCGCAGGATCGGGATCGTGTGCCAGCAATGGAACGCCTTCCCGCACCTCACCGTGCTGGAAAATGTCACCTTGGCACCGCGCAAGGTTCTGGGCATGTCGCGTAGCCAGGCCGAAGAGATCGGCGTCAAACAGCTCGACCATGTCGGCCTTGGCGACAAGTTGAAGGTGTACCCTTCCAAACTGTCCGGCGGTCAGCAGCAGCGCATGGCCATTGCCCGCGCGCTCGCCATGTCGCCCGATTACATGCTCTTCGACGAGGTGACCTCAGCACTTGATCCGCAGCTTGTCGGCGAGGTGCTCGACACGCTTCGGCTGCTGGCATCCGAAGGCATGACAATGATCGTCGTAACCCACGAAATGCGCTTCGCGCGCGACGTGTCCGACCGCATCGCCTTTTTCAAGGATGGTCTGATCCACGAGATCGGCCCGCCCAGCCAAATCTTCGACAAACCTCAGAAGCCGGAAACGGCTGACTTTCTCAAAGCGGCGGACTAACCGCCCTTTCCAACCAGGAGACGACCCAATGTGGACAGGTGTATTGCCGGCTGTCACGACCAAATTTGATGCGGACGGCGCCCTTGACCTCGACGAAATGGCCCGCTGCTTTGACCTGCAGATGGACGCTGGATGCGACGGCCTGATTGTCGCTGGTTCACTCGGCGAAGGCCCCATGCTCAGCCAGGAAGAGCGCGTGGAAGTGCTCAAGGTCGCGCAAAGCTCGGCCAATGGCCGCCCCGTTCTGATGACCGTCTCAGAACCCTCGACCTGGGCTGCCTGCGACATGGCAAAAAAGGCTGCCAAGGCCGGCGCATCAGGGCTTATGGTCGTGCCAAGCCCGATCTACCACACCAACGAAACCGAGACGATTGCTAACTTGCGCGCCATCACCAGTGCGGGCGATCTGCCGGTGATGATCTACTCCAATCGCGTTGCCTACCGTGTCGATGTGACGCCGCAGATGATGGAGCGACTGGCTGACGATCCGCGTTTTGTCGCCGTGAAGGAAAGTTCTGATGACATCCGCCGCACCACTGAAATCATCAATCTGCTTGGCGACCGCTATGACATCCTAACCGGCGTCGACAATCTCGCTCTGGAAGCTCTGGCCGTCGGTGCGGTCGGTTGGGTCGCCGGCTTGGTCGTCGCGTTCCCGCACGAAACAGTCGCCATCTACCAGCTGATGAAACAAGGCCGCCATGACGAGGCGCTGGCGATCTATCGCTGGTTCCGGCCAATGCTTGATTTGGATGTGTCGACCTATCTGGTGCAGAACATCAAGGTGGCAGAAATTCTAGCCATCCAGTCCAACGATCGCGTGCGCGGTCCGCGCCAACCGTTATGGGGTGCGCGGCGGGCTTTGGTCTATGCAATATTCTGTAAGTCCATGGCCGAGCTGCCGACACTACCGAACCTCGGCGTGTTTGCTGCCTAACGCTTGCACCA